>JALWIX010000021.1 GCA_027082175.1 Campylobacterales bacterium | reverse complement strand
ACTCTTGATGAAAGTGTGTTCCTATTGCGATATTGAGCTCTACTAAAAACTCGTCTATATCTTTTTTAACTCCGTTAAAGAGCTTGCTTCTATCTTTTAAGTATTGAAATCTTATTCTTGAATTAGCTCTTGGCTTGTAAAATACCATTGCCGAGTATTTATCTAGATTTTCCTCAAAGTCTGGTTTATTTTTTAATATTGATCCATATCTTAGTCCCGCCCCTATGTTTTTTTGAAAATTCAAGACAAACTCCGTATAAAAACCGGACTGATTTAAAGTTTTTGATGTTAGCTCTTTGTTTCTATATAAAAATTCACTTTGCCAAGTTACACCCTTAAATAGCGCTTCATTTTTTAAAACAAAATAAACTCCGTAAATATCGGTATATTTTAGCGAATCGTTTTTTCCTCTAGCAAAGCTTATACCGCTTAAGAGTTTAAAATCTTCAAACTCCTTTTTATGCTTTAAAGAGAAATTAAAAAGGGCAAAAGATGAGGTAGAGCCGAAACTTTGTTCGTTTTCTCCTTGAAGTAACTCACCAACTAGCGTAAAATTCTCTACATTGTTTAAAAATCCTATACCTTTTTCGTTTAATCCTTCCGCTCCGAAAAAGTTTTCGTAAATTAGGGGAATATAAGTAAAATTGTATCTATGTTGATGAAATCTGTTGATATATCCAAAATCGCTTTTGAATTTTCCGGCCTTTATCTTGACTTTAAAAGGTTGATAGATAGTTTTTACATATGCTTCGGCAATCTCGATCGAATCTTGAGATATATGAAATATAGCGTCCGCGTCGAAAAGATCGTCAACTACGGAGTGTATGTTAAATTCGGCGTAGTTGAAGTTAAATCCTTTATTGGCATTGTAAGGGATGTCGGCTGTCGCTGCGTCTATAAAACCGGGAATAGAATAGTTTTTATATAGATCGTTGGAGATATCTCTATATAGAGCGCTAGAATTTAAAATCAAGGATAAATTGGGTAGATTTTTTTTTGTTTCATGTTTATGTTCATGCAAATCAAGTTCTTCTACCATCTTCTTTTTATGCTCATTTTCCAAAAAATCTACTCTCTTTTTTAGATTTTCTATTATGGTGTTTTGCTTTTGTAGGAGTTTTTTAAGCTCCTCTATATCTTCAGTTGCAAAAGAAAAAACGGCAATAAGAAGCAACAATAATTTTTTCATTTTCACTCCTCTATCTACTTATGATTTTAAAAAATTTTTAGTAAATTAAGAAGATAGAGGAGGTGACCTTGATCTGTTTTGCGTCGGTATATTTTGTAAACGATTAAAAGTTGGAGTTTTAAATTGGAGATTTTTACTAAAAAGGGTTGTTAAAAGAATCGGTTTTTCTATATTGGCCAAAGTATTATGTTGGACAAGACAAACGGCGCAATCGTTTGAAGTTTCAGTAATATCGTGATTGTGAAAAATAGTAGAAAGCGCCGTTAAAAAGAGTAAAAGGGCAAGTAGGATTTTTAGTTTTTTCATAATCTCTTTCAAAAAGTTTTTGCGTGATTTTAACACATAAAAGAGATAATTTTGTGTCAAAAGTTTTCAAAAAGGAACTTTTTTACTCTTTTGATACCTATCTCCATATTTTCTATGCTGTTTGTATAGGAAAATCTTATGAATTTTTGAGTTTTATTGTATCCAAAATCGATGCCGGGCGTAACGGCAACTCTCTCTTTATGTAGAAGTTCTTTGGCAAAATAAAAGCTATCGTCGCTATATTTTGAGATATCTGCCCAGATATAAAAGGCGCCTTGAGGTTTTATAGGAATATCAAAAATCTCTTTAAGTTTATGATACAAAAAATCTCTTCTCTTTTTATAAATTTTTTTTACTCTCTCTAAATATTCATAATCAAACGCTTCGATAGCCGCATATTGACTGAGAGTCGGAGGAGAGATAAAGATATTTTGAGCTATCATTTGGGCTTCTCTTAGATATCTATCTGGAACCACAATCCACCCAAGGCGAAATCCGGGCATACAAAAAAATTTTGAAAATCCGTTTATTATAAAAACATCTTTTGAAAATTTCAAAGCAGTAACAGTAGGCTTATCGTAACTCAAACCTTGATAGAGCTCGTCGCTTATAAAAGCTATATCTTTTTTTAAACAGTATTCAATCAGATCTTTTAAAGAGTCTTCTTCATAAATGTTTCCCGTAGGATTTGATGGATTTGATAGCTGAAGCGCTTGGATGTTTCTATTTTTTAAGTGCTCTTTGGTTATGTTGTAGTTTGTCTCTTTGCCAACATTGATAAATACCGGCTCGATATCTAAAATGTAGGCGATATTTTTATAAGAAGGGTATCCCGGATCCGCAAAGCCGACTCTTTTTTTATAATCTAACACTAACGAGTATGCTAGCAAAAAGGCTCCGCTAGTTCCTGGAGTAAGGATGATGTTTTTGGAGTCCACTTCAATATCGTAGACTTTTTTGTAAAATTGAGCTATTTTTTGACGCAATAGTTCTAAACCTTCCGATTGGGTGTAGGAAAATCTATCTTGTTTTACAGCTTTTAAAAGTTCTTCTTTTACTTTCGGAGGAGGCATAAGATCTGGCTGGCCAATCTCAAAATGGATAACATCTTTATATTTTGCAGCCTCTTTTACTATATCCATTACTATAAAAGGGGCAAGTTTTTTTAATCTTTTCATAAATCTCCTTTTCTTATAAAATTATAGTAAAATTATCAAAAAATTTAATTTGGAGACCGGGTGAATTATAGCGTTCATAATAAATTAGTCAATTTCATCTGGAGCATTGCGGATGATTGCCTAAGGGATGTATATGTTCGGGGCAAATATAGAGATGTGATTTTGCCAATGACAGTGCTTAGAAGACTTGATGCGCTACTTGAGCCTACAAAAGAAAAAGTTTTAGAAGAGCTTAGATTTCAAAAAGAGGAGCTGGGGCTTAAAGAGCTTGATACAAAAGCTTTGCAAGAAGCAAGCGGTTATATCTTTTACAATACTAGCAAATGGACGATGAAGAGCCTTTATCAAAGTGCAACTAACTCTATGCAGATTTTAAAAGAGAACTTTTTTGAGTATCTTAACGGCTTTAGTCCAAATGTCAAAGAGATTATAGAAAAGTTCAAGCTCTATCAGCAGATTGAGCATATGGCGCAAAAAGATATTTTGCTTGAAGTTTTAGAAAAGTTTATATCTCCTTATATCAATCTTACCAACAAAGAGGCAATCGATCCAGATGGCAACAGACTCCCACCTCTTTCAAATCTTGGTATGGGGTATGTGTTTGAAGAGCTTATTCGTAGATTTAACGAAGAGAACAATGAAGAAGCAGGGGAACACTTTACCCCAAGAGAGGTGATTCATCTTATGACTCACATCCTCTATGAGCCTATCAAAGCGAACTTACCATCAGTAGTAACCATATATGATCCAGCTTGCGGAAGTGGCGGGATGCTTACTGAGAGTGAAAAGTATATCAAAGAGGAGATCAAAGCAAATTGCGATATATATCTTTTTGGAAAAGAGATAAATGATGAAACTTACGCAATTTGCAAAGCAGATATGCTAATAAAAGGAGAAAATCCAGAGAATATTCGCAACGGCTCAACTTTAGCTACCGATGAGTTTCGGGGCAAAAAGTTTGATTTTATGCTCTCAAATCCTCCCTATGGCAAATCGTGGAAGAGTGATGAGAAATATATAAAAAATGGTAATGAAGTGATTGATGATCGTTTTAAAGTAAAACTAACTGACTATTGGGGCAAAGAAGTAGAAGCAGATGCAGTGCCAAGAACTTCAGATGGGCAGCTATTGTTTTTGATGGAGATGGTGGATAAAATAAAAGATACAAGCCAAAACAAAATCGGCTCACGCATTGCTTCAGTACACAATGGAAGCGCGCTTTTTACAGGAGATGCAGGAAGTGGGGAGAGTAATATTAGAAGATACATCATCGAAAATGATCTACTTGAAGCCATCATCCAGCTTCCAACAAATATGTTTTACAACACCGGTATTACCACCTACATCTGGATACTTAGCAACAACAAAGAAGCTAAACGAAAAGGCAAAATCCAACTCATAGATGCGAGCAATCTCTATAGGAAACTAAGAAAAAATCTAGGAGATAAAAACAAAGAGTTTGCACCAGAACATATCCAAAAAATAGTAGATATTTATCAAAGTTTCATAGAGGTAGATGAAGAAGAGATTGCTAGCAAAATTTTTGATAATGAAGATTTTGGATACTACAAAGTAAATATCGAGCGACCAAAGAGATTGAAAGCGGCTTTAAGTGATGAGAGAATTGAAGCGCTTTTATATGATGAAAAGTTGCAAGAGCTAATGAGAGAGATAGTTGAGGTTTTTGGTAAAAATATTTATGAAGAGTTTGATAAAGAAAGGCTGCAAAAGTTTCTTGAAAAGAAAGAGATAAATCAAAAAGATAAAAGAAAGCTGCTTGATCCAAAACTTTGGCAAAAACACAAAAAGCTCTATAATACGGCAATATTTTTGCAAAAGCATCTTGGTACGAAAGAATATGATGATTTTAATCTATTTAAAAAAGAGGTAGAAAAGGCTCTTAAAGAGGCTAAAATCAAACTAAGTGTGGGTGAGAAAAACGCCATTTATAAAGCAGTTAGTTGGTATGATGAAAATGCTAAGAAAGTGATCAAAAAGATACATAAATTTAGCCAAGATGAGTTGCAAAAGCTCTTAAATAAACTTGGATGTAAAGAAGCTGATTTAGCCGATTTTGGATACTATAAAAGTGAAAGTGGATATATAGAGTATGAGAGTGAAAGTGAACTAAGAGATAGCGAAAATATCCCTCTAAAACAAAATATCCACGATTACTTCAAAAAAGAGGTAAAGCCTTATGTAAGTGAGGCTTGGATAAATCTTGAAAGTGTAAAAATTGGGTATGAGATAAGCTTTAATAGATACTTTTATAAGTTTGAACCCCTTAGAAGCCCAGGAGATATTGCTAAAGAGATAGAAGAGCTTGAAAAAGAGAGCCAAAAATTATTGCAAGAGATTTTGGGATTTGGCGATGAGGTTTGAGAGGTATCCAAAATATAAAGATAGCGGTATTGAGTGGATAGGAGAGATACCGGAGCATTGGGAAATAAGGAAATTAGGACATATTGGAATTTTTTCTGCAAGTGGAATAGATAAAAAAATAGTTCCATCCCAACCTTTAGTAAAAATTATTAATTTTGTAGATATTGTTAATAATGAAAAAAGAATATTAAATAGTCAAAAAAAATATATGATTGTTAGTGCTCCAAAAGATGCTATAAAAAAACATTTAGTTATAAAAGGTGATTTGATATTTATGCCAAGTTCTGAGGTTGTTGATGAAATAGGATTATCTGCGTTAGTGGATGAAGATTTAGTTAATACTTCTTATAGTTATCATGTATTAAGATTTAGATTTACTAAAGATATTTATCACTCATTTAGAAAATATTTAACAAATAATAAGTTTGTATTAAACCAATTTTCAAGAAGAGCTAAAGGAACTATTAGACAAACTTTATCAAGAAATGATTTTAAATCTATTTTTGTAATTATTCCTTCACAACAAGAGCAAATCCAAATCGCAAAATATCTTGATAAAAAAACCGATTCAATAGATAAAGCAATAAAAACAAAAGAGAAGCTTATAGAAAAACTAAAAGAGCTAAAACAATCCATCATCAACGAAGCTGTTACAAAAGGGCTTAGAAAAGATGTAAAATATAAAGATAGCGGTATTGAGTGGATAGGCAAAATTCCAGAGCATTGGGAGGTGAGAAAGTTAAAGTTTATTATAAAAAGCAAATTAAAATATGGTGCAAATGAAAGTGGAGTAGAATATAATAAAAATTTACCTAGATATATTAGAATTACTGATTTTTCAAAATCTGGAAAATTGTCAGAAAAAAATAAACTTTCCTTGCCTTGGGAAAAAGCAAAAAATTTTCTTTTAAATGATGGTGATATACTTTTTGCAAGGAGTGGTGCTACTGTTGGGAAAACATATCAATTTAAAAAATCAATGTCTAATGAAAAGTTTTATGCATTTGCAGGCTATTTAATAAAAGTAGAAGCTAATAAAGAAATTATATTACCTGATTATTTGTATATATATACGAAGTCGGAAGTTTTTCAAAAATGGAAAGAACTTATTTTTAATAGAGCTACTATTGAAAATATTGGTGCTGATAAATATGCAGAATTATTTGTTACATTACCACCATTAGAAGAACAAGAAGTAGTTTTAAAAAAATATAATTTACATAAAATGAAAATCGACAAAGCCATTGAACTCCAACAAAAAGAGATAGAAAAACTAAAAGAGTATAAAGCATCTCTTATAGATAGTGTAGTAACAGGTAAAATAAAAGTAGCTTAAAAAAAGTTGTAATAAAAGAGATATTTATAGTAACATTTGATACTATAAATAAAAAAAAGAAAATATGTAAAGATGGAGAGAATAGATTTTATTAACATCAAAAGAATAGAGTGGTGTTGTAATGATATTGGCATCAGTGTTGAAGAGCTTTCTAAAGAATTAAAAATTCCAATAGATAAAGTATTTGAGGGGAAAAAGGGGCTTACATATAATCAACTAAAAAAAATAGCAGATTTTTTTGGAAGAGGCATTTTCTTTTTTTTAGAAGAAGGTGAAGTTGAAGAAAAAAAGATCCACTCTGCAAATTTTAGAACACTTACAAATCAAAAACCAAATCTCTCTTTAAAACTTAGAAAATTTATAGAACAGGTTGAGAAAAAACGAGATGAGCTTTTATGGCTTACTGAAGAGATAGATGGAGTGGTGCCAGATTTTACATTTCCTAACTTCCAAGGCTCTTATGAAAAGATAGCAGTGCAACTTAGAGAGTGGCTTGAACTTAATGAAAAAAATAGTTTTGATAGTTATAGAGAAGCTTTAGAGAAAAAAAGGATTTTTGTTTTACTTAGTAATGGATATAAAGGAAAATGGAAAATTCCAAATGAGAGTCCTATTTTTGGTTTTTCTTTGTGGCATTCTAAAATGCCTGTGATTGTGGTTAGAAAAGAGCAAGTTAAAGAGCGACAAACTTTTACATTGATGCACGAATTTGCGCATCTGTTTTTACATAGGCAAAGTTTTATCGACGATGAAGAGGATATTTGGGGAAATAGTCGCAAAGAGATAGAAGCAAATCGTTTAGCTGGTGCTATATTAGTTCCAAAAAGTTTTTTAAATCAGATTGATTTGTCTACAATTCCTAGCGAGTATAAAGATTTTCCAGAGTGGTTAAAAGAGTATAGAGATAAATGGGGAGTTAGCGTAGAAGTAATTCTTAGAAGATTAACTGATACTAATGTGATTTCTAAGGATATTTATGTTGGATATAGAAAATGGTTAAAAGAACAAAGTGTTCCAAAAAGTGAAACAGGTATGAGATATAGAGAGCGTGAACCATTGAATGTGTTTGGTATAAATTATGTAAAAAAAGTTCTTAGTGCTAAAGATTATGAGTTGATTTCTTTATATAAAGCCAGCGTAATGCTAGATGATTTAAAGATTAAGTATTTGCATCAATTGGAGAAATATATTGTTGGCCACAATTGATGCATCATCGATAATTTATGCTTGGGATAATTATCCTATTGAGCAGTTTCCTAAAGTTTGGGAGTGGCTGTGTGAGGAGATAGGTAATCAAATACTCACAATTTCTAAAGTTGCATTTGATGAAGTAAAAACGAAAGTGCCTGAGTGCGCCACATGGATGAACGATTGTAAAATAGAAAAAATTGATATAACAAGTGATATTTTAAAGTTTGCATTAGATATTCACGAGTTACTTGGAATTGAAGGGGATGATTATCATCCAAAAGGTGTTGGAGAAAATGATATTATTATCATTGCAACAGCAAAAGTTATGGAAACAATTTTAATAAGCAATGAAAAACAATTAGGCTTACCAGATATAAAGAAAAAATATAAAATACCAAATGTTTGTAGATTAAGTGAGGTTGATATTGAGTGTATCGATTTTTTAGAATATCTGAAAAGATCAAAGAGAGTTTTTTAAATGCAAAGCAAAACAAACGAGCAAGCGCTTGAGAGCGCAATTGAAAAAGCGCTGGTTGGATTTAGCAAAGAAGAGCTTCTTGAGGGAGTTGCAGAGCAAAGCAAATATGGCAATAAGTTTTATTTAGGAGATCCAAAAGATTTTGACAAAGAGTATGCCATAGATTCAAAAAGATTTTGGCATTTTTTGGAAACCTCTCAAAAAAAAGAGTTGGAAAAACTAAAAAAGCTAGGAGGCGATTATAAGTTAAAAATCTTGCAACAGCTTGATAGAATAATCAAAAAATATAGCGTTTTAGAGGTTTTAAAAAAGGGGCTTAAAGTTGATAATGCCCATTTTACACTATTTTACAACGCTCCGCTAGCTTCTAGTTCGCAAAAAGTGCAGCAAAATTTTTATCTCAATGAGTTTAGTATAACTAGACAGGTGCACTACTCTTTAAAAAATCCAAGAGAAAGCATAGATATTGTTATTTTTCTTAATGGCTTATCAATTGTTACAATGGAGCTAAAAAATCCTTGGACGGGGCAAAGAGCAAAGATTGAAGGGATAAATCAATACAAAAGTAGAGACTTCACTCAGCCTCTTTTGCAATTTGGAAGATGTATAGTCCATTTTGCAGTTGATACAGAAGAAGTCTATATGACTACCAAACTACAAGGCGCTAAAACTATATTTTTGCCATTTAACAAAGGCTATAAAAACTCAAGCGGCAATCCGCCAAACCCAAATGGATATAAAACCTCTTATCTTTGGGAGGATATTTTAACTCCACTCTCAATTGCCGATATTTTGGAGCATTTTGTAAATCTATCAAAAGATAAAAAAGCAAAACTCTCTCAAAGAGAGCTTTATTTTCCAAGATACCATCAGCTTGATGTAGTAAGAAAACTAACAAAAGATATTGAAAAAAATGGCGTTGGCAAAAGGTATCTCATCCAGCATAGCGCAGGTAGCGGCAAATCAAACTCTATTACTTGGAGCGCTTATAGGTTTATTGAAATCTATGATAAAAGTTCTAAAAGAGTTCTTTTTGATTCAGTTGTAGTAGTAACCGATAGAAAACAGCTCGATAAACAGATCAAAGAAAATATCCAAAGTTTTAGCCAAATAAAAAATATCGTTGCTCACGCAAATAGTTCAAAAGAACTAAAAGAGCATCTATATAGCGGTAAAAAGATAATAATAAGCACGATTCAAAAATTTCCCTATATTCTTGATGCTATGGATGAATTGAAAGATAAAAGCTTTGCAGTTATTATCGATGAGGCTCACAGCTCTCAAAGCGGCTCGGCTCACGATAGTATGAATATGGTTTTGGGCGATGATGAGATTGATGTGCAAGATAAGATAGCCAAGATTATTCAAAAAAGAAAGCTCAAAAAAAATATCTCCTATTTTGCCTTTACCGCAACGCCTAAGCCGATAACATTGGAAAAATTTGGCACAAAGCAAGAAGATGGCAGCTACAAGCCTTTTCATATCTACTCTATGAAACAAGCTATTGAAGAGGGGTTTATTTTAGACGTATTGACAAACTACACTACCTATAAAAGCTACTATCAGATACAAAAATCGATTGCCAATAACCCTAAGTTTGATAGCAAAGAGGCAAAAAAGAGGCTTAAAAGATTTGTAGAGCAAAACACTTTGACAATCGATATAAAAGCTGAGATTATGCTCGATCATTTTTTACAAAATGTGATGGCAAAAAAGAAGCTAAAAGGCAAAGCCAAAGGGATGGTAGTAACACAAAATATCGAAATGGCTATAAGGTATTATTTTGCACTAAAGAAAAAGCTAAAAGAAAAAAATGATCCTTTTAAAATCCTCATAGCTTTTAGCGGTACAAAAAAGATTGATGGAATTGAGTATAGCGAGAGTGATTTAAATGGATTTGCTAGCAATAAAATAGCTGAGGAGTTTGATAAAGATGAATATAGGATGCTTATAGTTGCCAATAAGTTTACCACAGGTTTTGATCAGCCAAAATTGTGTGCGATGTATGTGGATAAAAGGCTACAAGGAGTGCAAGCGGTGCAGACTCTATCGCGCCTCAACAGAGCCGCAAACCATCTTGGCAAAAGAAGTGAGGATCTTTTTATTTTAGATTTTTACAATAGTGTAGATGATATAAAAGAGGCATTTGAGCCTTTTTATACCGCTACTACTCTCAGTAGTGCAACCGATGTGAATGTTTTGCATGAACTCCAAGATATACTTGATAGCGAGGGGGTATATGAGATTGATGAAGTGGAGGAGTTTATTCAAGAATATTTTGATAATACAGATGGCAAAGAGCTAAGCGCTATTTTAGATAGAGCTGCAGCAAGATTTAATCAAGAGTTGGAGTTAAGTGATGAAGAAAAGGCAGACTTTAAAATAAAAGCAAAGCAGTTTGTAAGGCTTTATGCACAAATGGCTTCTATGCTACCTTATGAGATGGTTGAGTGGGAGAAAAGATACTGGTTTTTGAAATTTTTGATACCAAAGCTCATTGTAAGAGATAGAAAAGTTGATGAGATTGATGAGCTTTTAGACTCAATAGATTTAACTAGTTATGGACTCAGAAGAGATAGGCTCAATGTATCTATTAAACTTGAAGAGCAAGGAGAACTTGAACCTACAAACGCAAATCCTAGAGGAACGCATAGTAAAGAAAATCCAAAAGAGTATCTTGAAGTAATAGTTAAAGAGTTTAACGAGCGTTTTTTCTCAGGATGGGAAGAGACGCCCGAAGTACAAAAGGTTCGCTTTGTCAATCTTGTCAATAGTATTAAATCGCATCCAGATTTTGAAGAAAAGTATCTTAACAATCCAGATAAACACAATAGAGAATTGGCTTTTGTCAAAATTTTGGATGAAATAATGCTAAAAAATAGAAAAAAAGAGATAGAGATTTATAAAAAATATATCGAGGATAAAGAGTTTAAACGTTCATATATTGATATGGCAAAATTATTTTTAGAGAGTATTGCAAATGATTAAAAGTATCAAAGAACTAGGAAATTTTGATAAACCAAGAGAAAAACTCCTTGACAAAGGGGTATCGGCATTAAAAGATTATGAGCTTATTGCGGTAATGCTTGGAAGTGGTGTTAAAGGCAAAGATGTATTAAAACTATCAAAAGAGATTGAAAAACTATTAAAAGAGAGCTTTGATACGATTGATTTGCAAAAGCTTTTGGATATTAAAGGATTGGGTCTTGCAAAAGCCGCGATTTTAATGAGTGCTATTGAACTATCAAAAAGATATTTGTTAAAACAGCACAAAACCATATCAAATGCGTTTGATGCTTATGAAGAGTTTAAAAGTATTGCTGACAAAAGACAAGAGTATTTTGTGGCTCTATATCTTGATGGAGCAAAGAGGATTTTAGAAAAACGAGTCCTTTTTATTGGGACAATTGATAAAAGTATAGTTCATCCACGAGAGGTTTTTGCGCCTGCTATAGAGCTTAGAGCTGCAAGTTTGATAGTAGCGCATAATCATCCAAGTGGACAATTGCACCCTAGTCAATCAGATCTCGCAATCACGCAAAAGTTAGCTCAAAGTGCAGAGATTTTGGGGATTGAATTACTTGATCATTTAATAATTACAAAAGAAGGGTATTTTTCGTTTGAAGAAGAAAATTTGATGTAAAAGGAGAGAAGATGAGCGTTTTGATGGAGATAGCTATGTTTCCCACGGATGTGGGAGAGAGTAAAAGCAAGTATGTGGCAGAGGTTTTGAAAGTGATTAAAGATAGCGGTTTTGAGTATCAACTAACCCCAATGGCAACGATTGTAGAGGCAGAGAGCGTAAAAGAGTTAAGCGATCTAATACCAAAAATGTACGAAGCTTTGGAGAAGATGGGAGTAGGGCGCGTTTATAGCGTAGTAAAGTTCGATATAAGACCCGGTAGAAAAAACAGACTCAAACAGAAAGTGGAGTCTGTAAAAAAGAGATTAAAAGAGTAAAATTTATCTTGCGATTAAAACCTCTCCGATTAACTCTAAAAGTTTTGATTCGGCCTCTTGGAGATTTTTGCCAAAGATTATTACTCCATCTTTATGTCCGGCCATCGCAAAGAGGGGATTGGAGAGGGGAGCGGTATTTGTATATAGAGAGTTTACCGCTTTTGTCATCTCTTTTGTGCCGTATTCCACATTTTTGCCGGTAAAAAGATAACCGTTATTTAGCATATATCGCCAAATGGTATTGGAGTGGATATGGATAACGGCGTTTATCTTTTCGTCAAGATTGTATATGGTTGCGTGAGTCAGGCTTTCGCTGCTAGGTTTTGTGCCTCCTCTTGATTTAAGAAAAAATCTCTTCTCGTCAAACTCTTCGATCAAAGCGTAATGGCGTGAAGTTAGACTCTTTAAATGTCCGGTTTGCGTTCCGGTTATGATGAATGAATTTTTTTCCACTCTTTTACTGATGTTTCCGTATCCGATACCTTGATACTCTCCTATAAGTTTAAGAGCAAATAGCTTTTTTCTTACATTTTCGATATCTTTGCATAACTCCTCTTTGAGATCATCTGTAAAAGTGTGACGAAAGTCGTATTTTATAACTCCATCAATCATAACAGATCTCCAAACATTTTGACAATCTCTTCCTTTTGGGCTCTGCAAACTCCACGCTCGGTAATCAAACCGGTTATATACTTAGCAGGCGTAACGTCAAATCCGTAATTGACGCACTTTGAGGCATCAGGAACTATCTGAATCTCAGTAATTTCACCATTTTTACTTTTTCCTTTTATGAATTTTACCTCATCTTCTCCTCTTGTTTCGATTGGTATCTCTTTTATACCGTCTATGGTACTAAAATCGAAGGTGGAAGAGGGCAAGGCTACGTAAAAAGGAATGCCGTTATCTTTTGCCGCAAGGGCTTTAAGATATGTTCCTATTTTATTTGCTACGTCGCCTTTTATGGTGACTCTATCGGCTCCGGTTATACACACATCTACTAGGCCGTGCTGCATAAGATGGCCGCCAGTATTATCGGCTATGACCGTATGGTTTATATCTTCTTGAGATAGTTCCCACGCCGTTAAGTTGGCTCCTTGATTTCTAGGTCTCGTTTCATCAACCCAGACGTGAACCTCGACTCCTCTTCTGTGAAGCTCGTAAATGGGTGCGAGAGCTGAGCCGTCATCCACTATGGCAAGCCATCCGGCGTTACAATGAGTTAGTATATTTATAGAGTTTTTCTTTTTTTTCCTCATTATTTCTTCAAAGATATCTGCTCCGATTTTGCCGATATTTTTGCATCTTTGTACATCTTCATCGCATATTTTGATAGCTTCTTCTTTTAGCTTCTTAATCATTTGCGAGCCGCTATATTTTTTTGCTACATTTAGCATTCTATCCACTGCCCACATAAGGTTTACGGCGGTAGGTCTAGCTTCTCTTATTTTCAAAGCCTCTTCTTTTACTTTTTCAAAATCTCCGTTACTGTTTTTTGCGCTAAGATATACGCCAAAAGCCGCCGTATTGCCTATAACTCCGGCTCCTCTGACAACCATCTCCTTTATGGCGAAGATACACTCTTGAGCGTTTTTTATGGTAAAAATCTTTTTTTCAAAAGGTAAATACCTCTGATCTATAACTTCTAGGTTTTCTTCATCGTTTAGCCATATAGCTCTATATCGTCCATTCATCGCATTTCCTTATTATCGTTGTCAAATCTTTTATATTTTCGATCTTTTCTCTATTTTTAACTAGAGCCACTCCGGTAGAAAGAGAGATTTTTTGAGCTTTTTTTCTCAAACTATCATCTTTGATACCTCTTATCTCTTCAACTCCAGCTATTCCAAAAACTCGTCTAGCCATTTTACATCCGGCAAATCCTGCGCTCTCTTTTAAGATATCCTTCATAAACTCTTTTTGATACTCTTTTAGAGTTTTTTCATCTATAAAGCCATAGGTTAAGAGCGCGCTCTCTTTTTGCCTGCTCCATAAGCTCAAAAACTTTTTTTCAAATTTTTGCCAGATCTCTTCTATGGTATTTAAAATCCACTCTCTATAATCTTCGTTGCCGTTTTGAACCGTATGAGATATATAAGAGCTAGCCAGATTTGCTATTAATGCTCCTATATCGAATCCAAAGGGGCCAAAAAAGGCAAATTCTGGATCGATGACGTAAGTCTCCTTTTCGTTCACCATAATTGAACCTGTATGAAGATCTCCGTGAAGCAAAGCGTCGCTTTTTGTCATAAATAGATACTTTAGTTTTAAAACCTCTTTTTTAAACTCCATATCCGAAAAAAGTCTATTTGACAACTCTTTATTCATCTCTTCCACTACGTTTGTTTCGTGCTCCATATACGGAAAAGTAAATACAAAATCTTCTGTCAATTTACAAAGTTCGCTATTTTTGTTAAATCTCTCCATCATATCTCTTTTTTCATAGCTTTGAAGATATAGCGAAGAGGTATAAAACAGAGTGTTTGCTAAAAAAGTCGATATCTGCTCGGAAAAATTTGGATAGATTTTTCCTTGAATAAGCCCTTTTCTTAAAATAATATGATTGTTTAAATCTTGCATGACAACGAGACTCATCTCTTCATCGTCAAGATAGACTTTTGGCGCGTAGGAGGGGGCTAAGTTTTCATACTCTTTTAGAGCTCTTATCTCAAAACTCATTCTCTCTTTAGATAGGGGATAATCCTCTCCAGCACATCTAAGATATGGTACCGCCTGTTTGATTATAAGGGATTTTTGAGGATTTTTTTTAGATTTTGCTCTAAAAACGAAGTTTAGGTTTCCATCGCCTATCTCTTGAACTTGAAGTTCCTCGCCCTCGAAAAACTCTTTAATATTTTCGTATCCGTATAGATAGTCTTGAAGATTTTGTGGAGTAAATATCTTATAACTCATCTACTATCCTTTTTTGTGATATATTTGTCGCAAATTTTACGGCGTTAATGTAACTCTTAAGGTTGATCTCATTATCTTTTTTGTAAGCTATATCATAGGCGGTTCCATGATCTACCGAGGTTCTAACGATCGGCAGGTTCAGGCTCACGTTAATACTCTCTTCAAAGTACAAAGCTTTTAGGGGAGATAATCCTTGATCGTGATACATTGCTACTAAATATTTATAATTTTTTCTAAAATTTGGAGTAAAGGCGATATCGGGGACAACCGGGCCGAAAAAGATCTCTTTTTTTAGTTTTTTATTGGCTTTTTTGATAGCTTTTTTGATTTTTTCCTCCTCATTACCAAGTACTCCATTGTCTCCGGCATGGGGATTAAGGCCTAAAACAGGAATTTGAAGTGATGTGTTGTGAGTTACGAGTGACGAGTAAAAATCTAAAAGAAATTTTTTTAGTTTTTTTGTTTGTATCTCTTTTGATACTTTTTTTAAAGGAATGTGTTCGGTATAAAGAGCTACAAACATCTTTTCGCAGCCAAGCATCATAATGGCATCTTTTTTTAAAAAGTCTCTAAGAGCGTGTGTGTGACCTTTATATTTAATGCCGGCTTTTTCCCATGCTTTTTTGTGAATGGGTAGAGTTACCAAAGCTTCGGTTATACCTTTTTTTGTAAAAATAACTGCTTTTTTGAAACTATCAAAACTGTATCTACCACTTTTTTTGTCAATGGTTCCAGGTCGAATCTTAAAATCTCCTTTTATATACTCAATTTCAAAATCGTTAGGAACGTCTATATTTAAAAGTTTTGCCGCTTTATCAATCATTTTATAATTAGTAAAATATAGAGGGTTGCAAAACTCTTTTATTTTATTATGAGCGTTTAGGGCTATTTGAGGTCCTATACCGTTTATATCGCCGATACTTATAGCTATTGTCGGCTTTTTTTGCATTGTTGTCCTTTATTGATATAGTTTACTCATTGATTAAAGCAATCATCTCTTTTATAGCCGCTTCTAATCCCACCCAAACGCTTCTGGCTATGATACTCTGTCCTATATTGAGCTCTATAATATTGTCGATTTTTGAGATAGCTTTTACGTTTTGATAGTTTAGTCCATGACCAGCGGCCACCGTAAGTCCCGCTTTATTTGCATAGACTGCCGAATTTTCAATATCGCCAAGAGCGTTTGAGAGCATATCCCTAAGTTTGCTTCTTGATATTTCCAACTCTTTTATGGAGTGAGGGGAGTATTTAAGGTTACTATATAGCATAGCGTAAATATTTGCATAGTGTCCTGTATGAATCTCAATCATATCGGCTTCGGTATCGGCGCAAACTGCGATTATCTCAAAGTCTGGATCAACAAATAAAGAGACGTCTATCTCATTATCTTTCAGTTTTTTGCAGACATCGCTAATTTTTTCAAAATTTTTTATAACGTCTAAACCGCCCTCTGTTGTTATCTCTTCTCTTTTTTCAGGTACTATAGTGGCTCTATGCGGTTTCAAAGAGCATACGATATCTATGATACTATTTTCTATAGAGCATTCCAAGTTTACCGGTAAAGGGGATAGTTCCACAATCTTTTTCGCATCAAAATCGTTAATATGTCTTCTATCCTCTCTTAAATGTATAGTTATCTGATCAGCGCCCGCCCTTTTAACTATGCCTAACGCTTCAATGGGGTCTGGATCGTTTATTTTTCTAGCTTCTCTTAAAACTGCAATATGATCTATATTGACTCCTAGTAGCATATTTTGCTCCTTAAGATTTTGCAATATTATATCAATTATATTTTGAGGCTTTCTTTTTTTGAACTTTATTTTTTTATTCCTTTTTTGTAATATATCATAAATTTAAATTATATCTAATGTTAAAATGTATAAACTATTATCAAAACTTTTTGAGAAAATGTTCGAAAAAAGTGATAGATTACCTAACTAGAAAGGCGATATATGAAAAAAATATATGTTAGTTTGGCTATTGCGGCTCTTTTGATAAGCGGATGTTCAGAAAAGAGTGAAAATAAAGAAAAACCTACAGTTCTTAATAAAAGTGAACAAACAACGTCTGTACAAAACGAAAAAGAAGATGAGAAGGTTGATGGAGTTTATGGAATAAGCGCTGAGCTTGAGAAGGATGAACCTGAAGTTAAGAACGACTCTTATCATCAGCCTCAACAACAAAACGGCGTAAAAAGCGGGAAAGTGTTAGAGAGTGTAGATGCAGGCGGTTATACCTACGTAAAAGTTGAGGATAGCGGTTATGTATATTGGATTGCAGGTCCTAAAACAGAAGTTGCGGTAGGGGAGATGATCTCTTACGTTCCTCAAATGTGGATGGAAAATTTTCATAGCAATACCTTAAATAGAGATTTTGATAAAGTTTTGTTTGTAGCCGTTATAGCTCCTTTAAAAGGAGATACTCAAGCTAATGGGTGCAATACTTGCAATAGTTGCGGCGATACCAATCAAACATCACCGCAAGAGTCTAAATCTGCTCAAAAGGCCGAGTCAGGTGCGATAAATATAGAAAAACCGCAAGACGGTTACTCTATAGCCGAAATTTTTGAGAAAAAAGGGGAGTTAAAAGATAAGCAGGTAAAAGTCAAAGGTAAAGTCACAAAAGTTTCTAGAGGGATAATGGGGAAAGATTGGGTGCATATAACTGATGACGGAAAAGACGACTTAGTAATCACTTCTCCTTCGGCAGACGTTGAGAGCGGCGATGTGGTAACGGTTATCGGGATTTTAAAAACTGATGTGGATTTAGGATACGGATACTTTTTTCCCGTAATAATTGAAGAGGCAAAATTTGAGAAGTAGTTTTACTTCTTGCCTCTCTTTTTATAGAACTCTTTTTTGTACTCATTAAATCTTCCCTCAATTATAGCTTCTCTCGCGCCTCTTGTTAATGTTAAATAGTAGTGAAGATTGTGTATGGATGCAAGTCTATAATAGGTAAGTTCTTTTGCTCTAAAAAGATGGTTTAAATAGGCTTTTGAGTAGTTTTTACAAGTGTAACAATCACACTCTTCATCAATAGGAGTGGAATCAAGTTTATATTTTGCCGCTTTTATATTTAATCTGCCGTAGCTTGTAAAAATGGTTCCATTTCTTGCGTTTCTAGTAGGCATTACGCAATCAAACATATCTACGCCTCTATCAATACACTCTATAATATCTTCCGGCGTTCCTACTCCCATTAGGTATCTTGGTTTATCTTTTGGCATAAAAGGCGTTGTAAATTCTACCGTATCGTACATAGCTTGATTTTCTTCGCCTACACTTAGTCCTCCGATGGCAAATCCGTCAAAATCTAGTGAAGTAAGTTCAGTAGCGCTTATCTTTCTATACTCGAAGTCTACTCCGCCTTGGATTATCGCAAAGATATTTTGTTCATTGCCTATCCCTTTTTCTTGCATCTTTTTATGGTATTCAATAGACTCTTTTGCCCACTTCGTAGTCCTTTCTACGGAGATTTTAAGCCTCTCTTTTGTAGCCGGAAGAGCTATGAGATCATCTAGAATCATCATAATGTCGCTTTTTAGATTGTATTGAATATCAAGTACTTTTTGGGGAGTGAAGTAGTGTTTTGAGCCGTCGATATGACTTTTAAATTCTATTCCGTTTTCGTCTGCTTTTGAGATATCGCTTAAGCTAAAGGCTTGAAAACCTCCGCTATCTGTTAAAAAACTATTTTTATATCCCGTAAAATTATGTAGCCCGCCTAGTTTGGCTACAACTTCATCGCCTGGGCGAAGATAAAGATGGTAGGTATTTGCTAATATAATATCTGTTTGAAGTATTGTTAAAAGATCGTTTGTGTCTAAAGCTTTTACACTTGCGGCCGTTCCTACAGGCATAAAAACCGGAGTTTTTATAGTAGAGTGTGAAGTTTTGATAGTGCAGGCTCTTGCTTTTTGATAAGTAGCGTCTATTTTGAATTTCAAATCTATCCTTTTTAGATATAATTTGTTACTTAAATTATTTTTCGAGGGGAATTGTGAAAAATATTCTTATACTTGCTGATGGAATTGTAGCAAAACATTTTTTAGAAAGAGTTGTGCAAAACTATGTGGCCGATAACAACTATTTGGTAGTATATTACGATGATAAGATAGTTCCTAAAAATAGAACTGAAAATTTTAGATTTTATAAATTTGATCCAACAAGCTTTGTAAAACTTTTTCAACTTTTTGATGAGAAAATTTCCCAAGTTATGATAATAATGGGAAACAAGATAGATACTATAGCCTCTTATGAAAATATTAGAAAAATAGACAATAATATAAGCGTCATAATTTATGACAAATGGGATTTGGATATAGATGATCAAAATCTTATACTACTTAACGCTAACGAGATACTATCTAACAGACTTGTGGATTATCTACCAAACGTTCCCATCATCGCTCAAAATGTTGGTTTGGGACTTGGCGAAATAATGGAAGTTTTAGTTCCTTTTGGAAGTAGTTACGTATATAGACATATAGGTTCCATAGAGCAAAAAAATTGGAGAATTGCCGCTATATATAGAAACAATAGGTTAATATTACCCAAACCAAAACTTATGATATGGCCAAATGATCTTTTGCTTCTTATAGGCGAGCCAAAAGTCTTAAAAAATATTTATAGGTCCATAAAAAGAGAGATAGGCCAATTCCCAATTCCTTTCGGGACAAACAGTTATTTTTTTATTGATATGGAAAAACAAAAAGATTATGAGATAAAAAAATCTTTACAAGACGCTATATATCTTCATAAAACTCTAAAAGATAAAAAATTGATTATTAGAGTGATTAACCCTTCAAATATAGAAGTTTTAGAAGAGATTAAGGAGTTTGACAATAAAAATATTGAGGTAAAGATAGATTTTACGCCTGATAACTCTTTCCAAATTATAACTAGAGACATATCAACGTTTAAAGTGGGATTTATTATCCTTTATAATAGACTTTTTGAAAATAGAAATTTGAGAAAATTATTATTTGAAATTAAAATCCCAGTTTTTACGATTTCACAAGAGCCTATAGACTCTATCCTAGAATCTGCGTTGATTCTTGGAAAAAATAAGGACTTGGAGCATATTTCCTCTACACTTTTTGATATTTCCATTCAACTTCAATTAAATATAACGCTATTTGATCTTGATCCGGAAAATACCGATAAAAATGATATTATCGAGCATTATGAAAACTTAGCTTCTATCTTTTCAAAAAAAATCAAGATTATAAAGTCTAAAAACAATCCAATTAGAGAGTTACAA
The DNA here is from genome assembly GCA_027082175.1 of Campylobacterales bacterium. GTDB lineage: Bacteria > Campylobacterota > Campylobacteria > Campylobacterales > Nitratiruptoraceae > Nitrosophilus_A. The sequence continues at coordinate 4,014 of JALWIX010000021.1, read as the reverse complement.
AAAAGAGAATCTTTGTTACTTTTCCTGCCTTTTAATAAAAAGATTTTAAAGAGCAAGATTTTAAGGCTCTTTAGCACTGATCCTGAGTGTCTCTATTTTAAGCTAAATAAGTTTCATCAGATATTTATACCTATTAATTAACAATCCAATTTTTAGGAAAATATCAATATAATAAAGATATTTTAAATCAAAAGCGGAGAAGAGATGAAGATAGATATCAAACTTATAAAAAATGAGGATAAAAGTTATCCTATTGTTATAGATAATTTACCCACAATCGAGCTAAAAGGCAAAGCGGCAGTAATAACAAATCCAAAAATTTCGGGATTGCATTTAAATTATCTTTTAAAAAATATCAACGCAAAAGAGTTGTATATCATTTCTATTCCAGACGGAGAAGAGTATAAAAATTTTGAAACGCTAAATTTTATATTGGATAGACTTTTTGATCATCAGTTAGATAGAAAATCGACTTTAATAGCTTTTGGCGGAGGAGTTATAGGAGATATGACAGGATTTGCTGCCGCAATTTTTCAAAGAGGAATAGATTTTATACAGATTCCAACAACGCTGCTTTCTCAAGTAGACGCTAGTGTGGGAGGAAAAACTGGTATCAATAACAGATATGGAAAAAATCTAATAGGCGCTTTTCATCAGCCCAGGGCCGTCTATATAGACACCCACTTTTTAAAAACTTTGCCAAAAAGAGAGTTTGCCGCAGGCGTGGCCGAAATAATCAAAATGGCCGTAACTTTTGATAAAGAGTTTTTTGAGTGGTTGGAAAAAAATGATCTAAATCTTGAAGAAAATTTAAAGAAAGCTATAAAAAAGAGCGTAGAGATAAAAGCCGAAGTTGTAGCGAAAGATGAAAAAGAGTCGGGAATAAGAGCCGCTCTTAATTATGGGCATACATTTGCTCATGTTATAGAAAACGAAACAAATTATAAAAGATATCTTCATGGCGAAGCTGTCGCTATAGGTATTATTATGGCCAATGCTTTAGCCGTTGAATTGGGACTTATTAGCAAAGAAGAGGCTAAGCGCATAGAGAATATTTTAAAAAAATACTCCTTACCTACCAATTATAAAATAGATGATATTGATGAATTTTACGAGCACTTCTTTTTAGATAAAAAAAGTCAAAACAGTAAAATAAAATTTATTTTGCCAAAAGGTATAGGAGACGTTGTTATAAAAGATGATATAGATAAAGATACCGTAAAAAGAGTTTTAAAGATGTTTAAGTAGGAAGGCGTTATGAAGCAATGGATTTACCCTCTTTTTTCGCTATTTTTTACGATTTTTCTTTATGCGCAAGATGGCGATTCTTTAAATGACAATAATAAAACTTCAAATGACAAAAATATTTCCGCTATAAATTTAGAACAGATCAAATCTTTAGATATAAAACTTTCTTTAATCAATAAAGAACTTCAAGACGATATTTGGACTAGGAAATACTCCAACTATATTACTTATCATAAACTTTTAGCGGAACTCAATAAAATAGAAAAAAAGATTAAAAGAGCAAAAAAGTATAGAAAATATAGAAAAAATCTAGACGATTTAATCGAACAAAAAAAGATCATAGAAAGCCAACTATCTTTGCTTAAAGATTATAAAGAGTCTCCTTTTAGCGAGCTTTTAAAACCTGAAGAGATTCCGGAACCTCCATCTGTCACAAATCCGGTAGCTATTATCGAGGCTTTCTCTTATATAAAACAGGTAAACTCAAAAAGTTCATATTATAAAAATATGTTGGAAGAGATTAAAAGTGTTTTGACTCTTTTAAAAGAGAAAAAACGGCTACTAGAGGAAAAATATAAGATTTTAAAAACTCCGGAGCTTCAAAAAGAGCTTAAGATTTTAACATCTGAGATTGAAGATTTCGCAAGTGCGGTTAAAACTGCCGAACAGACTATTAACGTTTATGAAAAACGCGTGGAAGAGGTAGTTTTCAAAGTTACTGAAGATATAAAAAGACAAACGGAAAAAGCCGTAGAGATTTTTGCCATCGTTTTGGTTTTGCTTATTTTGAACTTGATGATAAAATGGGCAATAAGAAGATATATAAAGGATAGCGAAAGATTTTATATGGCCAACAAAGCCATAAATTTTACTTTTGCTACGGTGGTTATCTTTATTCTTCTTTTTGCCTATTTGGAAAACGTTTCATATATCGTTACGATTTTGGGTTTTGCTTCTGCCGGTATCGCAATTGCTATGAAAGATATGTTTATGAGTATACTTGGTTGGACAGTTATAGTTTTTGGGGGCTCTATCCACGTAGGCGATAGAATAAAAGTAAAAAAAGAGGGTTTGGTTTATGTTGGAGATGTAGTTGATATCTCCTTGCTTAGAATAACTATTTTAGAAGATGTCACACTTACTTCTTATCTTGAAAACAGAAGGTCAGGCAGGATTATTTTTATACCAAACAACTATATCTTCACTGATCTTATAGCAAACTACACTCATGCCGGTCTAAAAACTGTTTGGGATGGTATCGATATCAACATAACTTTTGACTCTAATCACAAAAAAGCGGCTCATATAGCCAAAGAGGTTGCGAGAAAATATGCAAAAGGATATATCGATATAACAAGAAAACAGTTAAATAGATTGAGAAGTACTTACCATTTAAAAAATACAAATGTAGATACTAGAGTTTATACTTTTATAGAAGAGTATGGGATAAGAGTTAGCGTATGGTATATGACCAATTCATATGCTACTTTAACCTTAAGAAGCACTATCTCAGCAGAGATAATAGAAGCTTATATGAGAGAGGACGATATCAAAATCGCTTATCCTACTCAAACGATTGCCTTGACAAAAAATAGTAAAAGTATTATAAATAGTCCAAAAATTGAAGAAGGACAAAATAGTTGAAAAGAGTGTTTTTTAAAACTTTCGGTTGTAGAACAAACCAGTTCGATACTCAAGTTATGATATCAAAACTTAAAGATTATATCATTACCCAAAACGAAAAAGATGCGGATATTATAGTTGTAAATTCCTGTACCGTTACAAATTCGGCTGATAGTGGCGTTAGAAACTATATAAATAAGGTAAAAAGAGATACGCAAGCAAAGGTGTATCTAACTGGATGCGGAGCATTTACAAAAGGAGAAGAGCTTTTTAAAAGCAAAAAAGTTTCGGGTGTTTTTGGCCATTCGGAAAAGGAGAAGGTAGCCGAACTTTTAAAAAAAGAGGATTTTTTTGAACTAGGAGACTTAAAACATATAGATAAAACCGTTGTTGAACAGTTCATAGGCAAAAGTAGAGCATTCATAAAAATACAAGAAGGGTGTGATTTTAGGTGCAGTTACTGTATAATTCCTTATGTAAGAGGAGATGCAAGGAGTCATCCCGAAGAAGTTATAATCGAACAGGTAACAAGACTTGCCGCAAACGGTTTTGGAGAGTTTATACTAACAGGAACTAATGTTGGAAGCTATGGAAAAGATATCGGTTCCTCTTTGGCAAAACTTTTAAAAAGACTATCTTTTATAAGAGGGGTTAGAAGAATAAGAGTAGGATCAATCGAGCCTATACAGATAACTGATGAGTTTAAAGAGCTTTTAAAAGAGCCTTGGATGGCAAAACATCTGCATATAGCTTTGCAATATACAGATGATAGAATGCTTGAAATTATGAATAGAAGAAATAGAGTTACAAAAGATTTGGAGCTTTTTGAAGAGATTGCTTCTTACGGCTATGCTTTAGGAACAGACTTTATAGTAGGGCATCCAGGCGAGAGTGATGAGATTTTTGAAAGAGCCGTGGAAAATCTAAAAAAGTTTCCTTTAACTCATATACATCTTTTTAGTTACAGTAAGCGCGATGGAACTCCTTCAGCTAAAATGATGGAGGAAGTTAGAGGTGATGTGGCAAAAAAGAGGCTAAAAATCATTAAAGAGATTGTTGATAGGAAAAATTTAGAATTTAGAAATAAAAAAAATCCATTGCAAATTTTGATAGAGGGTAAAAAAGGCGATTATTTTGTTGGGT
>JALWIX010000020.1 GCA_027082175.1 Campylobacterales bacterium | reverse complement strand
GGAAAAGTTCTTATCCTAAAAATAGCGTTTTCTATATCGTTTTGCAAAGTCTGCAAATCATATCCTCTAAAAGCTTCAACGTCTACTGTTGCGCTTCCCTCTCTTGCTACCGCTCTATATCTTTTGATTCCTTCTACCGAGCTTATAGCTTCTTCTATAGGCAAAATTATCGCTTTTTCTATTTCGGTGGGTGATGCTTGAGGATAGGAGACTCTTATGCGAACTTCGTCTCGCTCGTAGTCGGGAAAAACCTCCTGTTTTACGTAATTTAACATAAAAATTCCGCCGGCTAACAAAAAGATCATTAAAAGATTCGCTACTACCGGATTTTTTACCATCCAACCGATGGGTGTGTTAAAATCGGCCCTACATCTCATCTTTTGCCTTTGAGACACGGACTTTCATATTTTCAAAAATGGTACTAAGATTGCTAATAACTACATCATATCCTTTGAGATTATCGGCGTTTACGTAAGCAAACTCTTTATCCTCCCAAAGAGGCTCTTTTTGTATGATATGAAGTTTGTTATCTTTTACGATCCAGATTTTATTGTTGGCTCTAATGGCGTATCTAGGGATTTTTGCTACGTTTTTGACTTTTTTGCCTACAATGCGGGTTTTTAGATAATCGTTTAAAAATATCTCTTTATTTAGCGGATCTTTTAATAGAAAGATAAGCTTGGCTAATTTGCTAGCATCGTCTAAATCTTTTTTTATGGTAAACAGAGAGGCTTTTGTTCTGTTTTTAATTAAAACGTATGAGTTATGATCTAAATATTTTAGTTTTTTTGGCTCTATTAGCGTTTCTATTAAAAATCTATCAGCCCTAGCGGTTTTTAAAAGAGTTTTGGAGGGAGAAACCACGTCTTTTAAAGCTACGAAATTATCTAGTACGATTAGATCAAACGGAGCTTTTATATCGCATCTTTTTATTTGAAGGAGGGTTAGCTCAAGATCGGCTTTTGCGGCTTTAAGCTGCGCTTTGGCATCTTCGATGTAAGGGACTCTTAAGACAAACTCTTTATCCTCTTTGGTTATATTACCCTCAAAATATCTAAACTCCTCTTTTGCTCTTTTTTGTTTTTGAATCTCTTCAGCTAAATTTAGTTTCGCTCTTTTTAACGCGGCCTCCTTTTTTTTAATTTCTAGTAAAAAGTCGCTTTTATCCAGTTTCATAAGAAGCTCGCCTTTTTTTATTAGAGCTCCTTGAACTATTTTTGGATTTATCCAGATCACTTCTGAAGAGACTCTGGGTTTAATCTCTAAAATTCTAAAAGGGGTGACTTTTGATAGCTGAAATTGATTAAATTGAAAATCTCCTATAAGAGGTTTTTGAACTTTTACCATAGGAGCCCATCTTTTATGATGAGCTTTTTTGTGCATTTTAGGTTTGTGCGTTAGCCACTGATAGGATTGATACAAAGATATTGCAAATATCGCAGCCGCCGTCAAGTAAAAGAGTAGTTTTACAATCTTTTTCAACTTTCATCCTTTTGCCAACCTGATGTAGTAGCTTTGTAAAAATCGACTATCAAAAGCAAAAGATCTCTTTTTGCTTTTAATATACTATTTATATCATCTATCACTCTTATCTCATAATCTAAAAGATTATACAAATTGCTCTCTCCCGCTAAATATGCCTTCTTTTCAACTTTTAGTTCTCTTTTGTCGTTTTGTATTTTTTGATTTAGATAATATAGGTATCTTTTTTGATCTTCAATCTTTTTCCTAATCTCCGCCGCCTCTTTCGTAGCCTCTAGAAGCGCCTGTTTATATTGATATAGAAGCTGTTTAGTTTTGTGTTCCTCAGCTTTTGCCGCGTTTTTTTTAGCCTCTTTATCAAAAATTATAGCGTTTATAGCCGCCGAAGCGCTTAAGTACCAGTTATCAAAAAGTTTGGATATGTTTTTTATATCAGAACTTATGGATGAGGTGATAGAAAAAGATGGATACTGCTCTTTAATAGCCGCGCCGTAGGAGTAATCTTGCGAAATCAGCCTTAGGTATAACGACTTAATATCCGGTCTTTGGGCTATTTGAGATACGCTAATATCCGGGATTTTTATATCTGTTTTTAAAAAATCGGCTTTAACGAAGAGGCTATCTTCTATATCTTTAGATAGCAAAGTTTTTAAAGAGTTTAGATAGATATTTTGATAGATTTTTGCAGTTTTAAGTCTATATTCAATATCTTCAAGAGCTGTTTTTTGGTTGATGATTTGCGATATCTTAGCCTCTTTACTGATATAGTTTCTTTTTAAGAAATCGAGTTTTTTTAAAGCTAGCTCTCTTTTTTTTTCCAAAAGTTTTTCATTCTCTTTTTCATAGCTTAAATAGATATAGTTTTTTGCTATTTCTCCGCTTATTAATATCTTTGCGCTTTTAAGTTCCTCTTTTGTGGATTTAAAACTAAAGAGGCTCTTTTTTGTCTTATCTGAGAGTTTTTTGAAAAGATCTAATTCATATTTGAAAGTTATAGAGCCTTCTAAATTCTCATCGACAAAGCTTTCGCTATCTTTGTAATAGTTACTCTTCATTGAGGCGCTTACGGATGGATAGAGCGAAGATAGAGAGTTTTTATACAGATATCTATACTCTATTATTTTTTGAGAGTAATATTTTATGTCGTAACTATTTTTAAGAGATTCTGAGATAAGAGCGTTTAACTCTTCACTTTTAAAAACTCTCCACCACTTTTGGGAACGCTCTTTTTGTTGCGGATATTTTGGGATATCGATTTTTTGTTTTTCTACGTAACATCCGTTTAATATTAGAGCGATAACAGGCCAAAGATACCTCATAGCTCTTCATACGCCTCTTTTGCCAAAATAGCCGCTCCTAATGCGGTGGTGATTTGCGGATTTTTTGGGATGGCGAGTCTTCTTCCAAGCTCGAACTCTATAGCCTCTACCAAACCTTTGTTGAGCGCTGGGCCTCCGTCAAAATAAATAACGTCGTTAAGTCCTACTTTTTTTGCAAGTCTGATAATTCTTTTTGCGATGGAGTAGTGGATACCTGCTACGATATCTTCCACCTTATGTTCGTTTCCTAGTAAAGAGATTATTTCAGACTCGGCAAAAACGGCGCAGGTACTGTTTATAGGAAGGGGAGTGCCTTTGGATTTAAAGTGATACTCCCCAAGTTCTTCCACGCCGATTTCAAGTTTTGCGGCGGCTACGTCTAAAAATTTACCAGTACCTGCTGCGCATCTATCGTTCATAGCAAAATTTACCACGTTTCCTTCCTCATCTAGCGAAATCGCCTTTGAGTCTTGTCCGCCTAGATTTATAATAGTTCTTATCGTTCCAAACTCTTTGCCGGCATATCTAGCGCCTATGGCGTTTGCCGTAATTTCGCTAATAGTTTCGTCCGCTTCTTTAAAAAGCTTTCTTCCATATCCGGTAGAAACTATATATTTTAGATTCTCTTTTTTTAAATCTATCTCTTTTAGTAAAAGTTCAAGATTCTCTTTTGCGTATTTATAAAACATACTGCCGCTACCGGCTATTTTTGAGCCTAAAATCTCAAGTTTTTCGTTTATTATAACAATTTTTATAGCGGTTGAGCCGATGTCGATCCCTGCAAAACAGTTCATCGTTTTTTTCTCCTTCTAACTTTTAAAGATTCTATAAAGGCTTCTATTCTTGTTGAAAGCTGTCCTCCTTGAGCGGGACTATAATCCGATTCTACGTATAGCATAGGGATTCCAAGGCTCTCCATCTCTTTGGCTATACTTCTTTGCTCCATTTCGTAAACTTGACAACCTGCAAAAGATTGATAAACTACTCCTTCAACATCGTAATCTATGATTAACTCTTTTAGTCTTCTTTTCCTATCTTCGTTTTGGGTAAATATAGGGCAGGTGCATCCTTTAAGATATCGATCCGCGATTGAATCGACCATATCGTACATAAACCACTCGTCAACCGAAACCATATCGTTTAATAGTCTATTTGCCGAACAGCTCTCATCGGCTACTATAATGCCGTCGGCTAGCTCTATCATCATAGGAAGCTTTAAGTTTGGAAATATTGGAGGAGAGCCGGTATAAAGGATTCTAGGAGATCTTTTTCCGGCCGGGTTGTATTTTTCTTTTGCCTTCTCTTTTACCTCTTCGTAAACTCTTTTAACCGCCTCCGTCCATTTTTCGATATCGTCAAAAAAGAAGGCGTTGGTTATCAGAAACATATCTTTGCCAAGAATAGGAGAGGGTTTTAGTTTTCTAAGTTCGTTTAAGTCGTGGTAGACTTTTTGAGCTTTACCCACTTTTTTAATCGCTTCTTTCACCTTTTTTCTGTTGATCTTGACTCCTAGCTCTTTTTGGATATCTTTGGTAAATTTTCTAATAGTTCTTCGCCAATACTCTCTGCTCTCTTCGCTCTCTTTTACTCTTGGAAACTCTAGATGATACATCTCATAACCCATATCTTCTATCATAGATATGGCTTTGGTTTTTTGATCACAAGTTGTAGGATGTATTACAAGGTCTAGTTTTTGTGCGGCAGGAATATCTTTATTGGAAAGCATTCCAAGCGTGGCTTTTACCAAAGAGCAGGATTTCGTAGGCATAAACTCTCCGCCAAGCTGTTCGTCGGTATAAAAACCGTTACACAATCTAACGGGTATCGCACCGGCTGCATATATGATTTCGTAGGGAACCTGTATGCACATAGTTCCTACTGTAGGCTTATCAAAATGGAGTTTCTCTCCGTTACAGTATATTTTTTCGTATAAATCGTAAAAATAGCTCATAGATTCTAGATTGTCTTTAAAATCGTTTTTAAGAGAGTCTAAAATCTTTACCGCCTCCATAGCCTCGTGGCGTCTATGTCTCGTTTTTGGATCTTCCATTTTTCTTAATCTATTTGTCATCTTCAAACCCCATTCTTTTTGCAAATCCGCCTTTTGTAGATTTAAATATAGTCCATTTTACTATATCCACTTTTAAGGCGTCCTCTTCGGGACAAGCTCCGACGCACTTTAAACAGAAAATACAGTCGTCTCGTAAAATATTTTTACTTGTGACGTCATCTGCTATATCTTTGATCTGCATATCGCATACTCTATAACAATCGCCGCATTTAGTGCATTTTAAACCATCTTTTTTTAGTCTTAAAAGCGCAAAAGGGCTAAAAATGTAGTGCATAGCGCTCATAGGACAAAAAAAACAAAAAAACCTCTTTTTGATAAAAGAGCCGACAAAAAACAGAATAGTAAAAGTTATGCCAAAAGCGGTTAAAAACATTGCGGTTTTTGACGAAAAATCTATATACCATTGGCTAAAATCGCCAACAAACATAGGAGTTATGACTCTTCCGGGACACATTTTACAAAATGCGGCTCTCCACTCTCCGCTTAGCAGTCCGGCGCCTATCATAAGAGGAAATATTACTACAATTACCAAAAAGATATATTTTATCTTTTTTAGTTTCTCAAATTGACTCTGGGTATAGGTAGAGTATGGTATCTTAAAAAATTTTCGCAAAGATGTGATCCAATCTTGCATAGTCCCAAGGGGACAGATATATCCGCACCAGGCTTTATTGAAAATGATAAACCAGGCCAAAAAGGTTAAAAATCCGGTTAAAACTCCAATGCTGGCCATACTAAAGAGTCTATCCCAATTTCTAGCCAGCTGATGTTGCAGAGGCATAAAGTAGCACATCCCTCCGTTTTCATCGTTATAACCGCAAGAGAATATCGGCATTTCTCTTCCAAGATCGATAGCTAGATAACCGCCGTATATGAAAATGATAAAGAAAAAGAGCTGTATCCAAAACCTAAATTTTCTTATATCTATTTTGTTTATTTTATCTCTAATCTTCATCTATTCTTACCTCTTTAAATGGTTTTTGCGTTTTAAGTCTGTAAAAAAGAACTCCCGCGCTTATCGCTAAAAGGAGTATGATAGAGATTAAAAGCGCATATGCGTATGATTGAAACTCGTTTCTGTTTGGAGAGTATGTGCCGTAATATGTGGCTTCATATACCTTATTATCCTTTTCATACTTTGCCGTTACCAAAAACTTTTCTCTATATCTTTTGTTATATTTTTCGATAGGAGGGTAGTAATCTTTTATAAGTTTTACAGAGGCGATGCCTTTATCGTTCGTAAATAGACTTTTTTGCCATCCAAACTCGGTTTTTAAGGTGACTTTTGCGTTTTTTAGAGGTTTGCTGTCAAAAAGCACCAAAAATCTTAACTCTTCCCCGGTGGTAAGTCTTGAGTAGAATGTTTCGTTGTCGTTTCTGAGTCTTAAGATATCTATAGGTATAGATTTGTTAGTTTTGGGAGCCATTTTGTTTTTATCGTAAACGGCGTGTTCGGAGTGGTCAAATCTTTTAAACTCAAATTTAGCTACTTTTATGTAGTTTTTGTTATCTCCTTTAAACTCTCCAACGTAGTATAGAGTGTAATATCCGCTCTTGGGCATTTTGTAAGTTAGACTTAAGCAGCCTCTTTTTTTTGGATGTAGGCGTTGTGTCTTAGCGTCAGCGTCTATTAGGAGAAAGTTTCCTTCTATTTTAGTTACGCATTTTGGAGAGTCTAGTTCGCCGCTAACGATATAGACTCTCTTTTTAGGTACTTCTCCCGGCACTCTTCTAACATAGGCTCTTCTTTTCCCAAGTCTGTCGGTTAACCAGATGGTATCTTTGTAGGTTGGGACGATCTTTTGGATATTTTGACTTTTTTGTTTCATGTAAGTCGCTACGTTTTGATGATTGTGTCCTCTTGGTTTTCTACCGTAAGTATCTATTACGTAATCTCTATATAGATTTACAGAGATAAAAAAGATTATCAGTAAAGAGGCAAAAGGAAAAGCCAACAATTTTCTCGTCTTAGTAGATTCAATCAGCTCAAATCTTCTATATAAGATATAAAATGCCCATATAACGCCTATCCATCTAAAAAGGTGAAAAATCGCCAACCATTTATCTCCTCTTTTAGCTAAAGGCTCAACATCAATGGAAAAGCCAAAACCCCAAGCAAAACCCTCTACAATTCTTTCATAGTTTCCGGTAAAGAAAAACTCTAGCGCGTGTCCCATAGAGGCTAAGATAAAAAGAGGGGCAAAAGCGTAGCCTAGCGTATAAAAAGTGGTCGAAAAATCTTTTTTTAAGATTTTCGATGCAATCCACATCCCGATAACGGCGGCCAAAATCGTAAACAAAGTAGCGTATAAAAATGCGAACATTCCTACGGCGTCAGCTCCTCCAAAATCTATAAACTTTTTAAAAAATTGGGCCGTTTTATACCAGATAAACTCTTCTGCTATGTTGCTTCTGCCAAGTCCATGATGAAAAGCCATGGATATAGGAATAGCGGCTAAGATAAGTATATATACCCAAACTTCCGCTTTTAAGATTTTGAACTTTTTATATAGGGAAAAACCGGGTTTCGTAAAGCGAAAATTGATAGCCGCGCAAGATTTTGTACACTCCATACACAAAGTACAATCGCTCATAGAGTTTTTTTTGTTGAAGTTAAAGGGGCTTAGTCCATACGGGCAACTTTTAGCGCAATCGAAAGTTTTGCACTCTTTGCAGGCCTCTTGATAGGAACCAAACCAAGTAAAAGAGAGTTTAGAGTAGGCTCTAAGAGCGGTACCTATGGGGCAGATATATTTGCAATAACTCATATCTTTATAGAGATAGTAAAACAAAAAAGCTACAACCGTCATCACCGCAAAGAGTATTGCGCTTCCTAGTGGAGTTCTATATACTCCAGGAAAAAGATAGTAAACTCCCCACCATCCTAAAAATAGAAGCATTATACCTATGTATCTATTTTCAAGCCAAGAGGGCATTCTCTTTTTTAATCCAAAGTCGGTGATATATTTGCCCAAAAAACCGTGAGGGCAAATACCGCAAAAGATTCTTCCAAAGGTTGGAAGCGTTGTTACTATAAAAAGGGGCCAAAATATCCCCCAAAATACTGCTCGAGTAAAGCTGTTCTCTTTTGTAGGCTCGACAAATCCTAGATAGATTGCGTAAAAAAAGAGAAAGAGCGCCAAAATCCTTGCGGTTAAAATAAACTTTTCGTTTTTAAAGATAGTTTTTAAGATAGGTATTCGAAATATATCGTTGGTAGCTCTTTTTATATATCTTACCATTATCTATCCTTTATAGTTTTATACTGCCGGTCAATATAAAAAGACCGGTTATAAAAAGTAAAAGAGCCGAGGCTATCTGGATACTTTTTTTAAAGCGAGTAAACTGCAAAAGCAACTCTTTTATGATTGGCGATAGGAAAAATCCGTAAAATAGGAGTGTAAACAGTACTGCGCCAATACCGAAAAGCAGTCCGTATATCAAAGCTAATATTGGCGAAGGACTGTTTGCACTAAAGGCGATAAGCGCTAAATTGGGCGCGCATAGGTTAAATGAGAACAAAAAACCTAGTAAAAAGTAGTTGCTGTTTTTGATAGTTCCAACTTTACATGAACTAGCGCAACTTTGGGTAAAAAGGGTATCGTAAAAAATCTTAAATGATAGAAAAACCACCGTTAATCCGGTTAAAATATGCCATATTTGGCTACTATTTAGTATGTTTTTTAAACTTTGAGAAAAGAAATAGGCTAAAAAAGAGATAGTGACGTACGTTAAGACTCTTCCCAAACTAAAAAAGGTTACAATCTTTAAAGAGGCGGTTAAAGTTGAAGAGTTTGTTACTAGTAAAGGAGTTAGAAGGGGAGCGCAAGAGAGAAAACATAGAGACAATCCGTATGAAAGCCCTGTTATAAAGATGGTTATAAACGCTCCCGCTTCCATTTTTTACCTTTAAAAAGTGTATTTTATACCGGCGTAATAGACCCTTCCAGGATCTACGGTGATGCTTGCGTCTTCCGCGTCAAGTCTTCCGTCACCGCTTCTATCGCTAAATAGATATACGGTTCTATAGTATTGATTATCGGTAACGTTATCGACGCGTACGAAAAACTCTAGATCGTTTCCTCTAAATTTAGTGTTATATCTAGCTTGGATATTTAAAACTCCGTATGACGGCATCTTTACGAAATTTGTCTCATCTGCGTAATAGGTTGATTGCCAGTACCACTCGTTGATAAGTTTTAGTTTTGGAGTTAGTTTTATATATGTAAAAAGATCAAATTTATGGTGAGGAGTTCTAGGTAGTTGATTGCCGCTAATATCATAAGTCTGATCGCCAGTAGATCTATAAATTGGCGCTAAATCAACAGTAAATGGAATATGCGAAGTATAGTATGCGTCAAGATAGGTATATGAAAAGTCAAAGGCTAGTTTTTTACTCTTGTCGCTTCCCAAAGAAAGCTCTACGCCTTTGCTTCTAGCATCACCTACATTATCAAAATATACGTTAGAGCCGTAAGAGTAGTATGTTCCACCGTTTCTTGCAATTATATTTTTAGTATCTAGGATATATGCCGATATGTCGTATCTAAAGCTGTTGTTTAGAGCATACTTTTTACCTCTAAAACCTATTTCATAATTTATTGTCGTCTCTGTATCGATATCTGGATTGTTTCTGGTATATCTGTCCGGATCGTAATCTGCTGCGTAAAGCTCGTAAATTCTTGGATTTCTAAATCCGGTAGAGACGTTTGTGTAAAATGTATCGTTTGAGGTTAGTTGATAGGTAGCTCCTACTCTATAAGAGAAGTTTTCAAAACTGTGATCTCTACTTACATTATTTAGACTCCATACTGTTCCGTTATAGTCGTAGCTTTGCTCTTCATACTCATAATCCTCTTTGTCGTACCTAGCGTTAAAGACGGCGGTTAATTTAGAGTTTATCTTATACTTTGTTTCGCCGTAAATCCCAAATCTATCTTCGGTTGCGTCAGAGTCGCTCCACTCCCCTTTATAATAAGTGCCCCTTCTACTAGTATAAGTTACGGTAGTGATATCATACTCTTTTAATTCTCTTTGCCCAACATCCAAACCGACCATATAGGCTAACTTACCGATAGTGTCTCTATACTCTGTTTTTAAACCTTTTTGGTAGATATCTTCTGTACTGTCTCTTGTATAAGTATCTTCATAACCGTCGCCGTTTAGATCTTGCGGAGAAGCTTCATAGTCGTATAGATCTACGTAGTAGTAAACGTTTGCCAAAAGATTAGCGCCGTTATCAAAATCTTTACTGTAAGTTATAAAATATTTATCTATATCTGAGTAATAGTCGTGATTCCAAGGAAGATCAGGATCACTAGCGCCGGTAGGATCAGTTTTTGCAGCTGTAACTCCTGTTACGCTACCTCTTGAACTCTCTTCATATTTTCTTGTTATATCGGCGCCGAAGGTGATTTCGCTCATATCGTCTATAAAGTACGTAAATTTTCCGCTGACTGATTTTGACCAGTTTTTACTCATATCCCAGTATCCGTCGGTGTATCTGTAAGCTGCGATTATGTTTGCTAAGTATTTTTCCGAAGCTTTATACGCTGAGGCTCTATAGTTTTGATATCCGTAGCTTCCAAGTTCAGCGTCAACTTTAACCATATCTTTGTTTTTAGGTTTTTTGGTGGTTATGATAACGGCTCCGGCTAGCGCGTTTGGACCATATAGATAAGAGGCTCCCCCTTTTATCACCTTAATGCTCTCTATCTCATCTAAGTTAAATTTTACTTTCCCTCCGTTTTGTAAAACAGGCACGCCGTCTATAACTATAGCGACTCCCGTATCTTCCCACATAAACTCTTGTTGAGCTACCCCTCTCATATGTATCTCAACCACGTCTCCGGCTCTAACATCCGCCGTAATACCTGGCACGGTACGAAGAATCTCGTTTATATTTTTAGGATCGATTATCTCAATCTTTTTTTCATCTATAACCTCAGTTTTTGAAACTTCCGTTTTTGGATCGGTAAAAATATCTTCGATGGTAGAAGACTCTACGACTATGCTATCTAAAGATAGCTCTTCAGCGCATACCAAAGAGGAAAAGAGCGCTACACCTAACAGTAAAAACTTTTTTTTCATTTAAATACTCCTTTTATGGTGTGTATCGAAAGGAAGTATAATGAATAAGTGTTAATTAACTGTTAAATAAAACTTAAATAAAAATTTATCTCTAAAAAATTATAAAAATATCCCTTTTTTGTTATTTTTTATCTATTTGATTTGAAGTATGTGATATAATTTGAGCTGTTTTTTAGAAAAAAATTTAGGAGTTAACTTTGTGCTCAATCTTTAGAGAGTATGATATAAGAGGTATTTTTGATAGGGAGTTAAATGAATCTACAGTAAAAAAGATAGGTTATTTTTTAGGCAAAAGAGTAAAAAAGTTTGGTAAGTATGTTGCTATTGGATATGACGCGAGGCTGCATTCTCCAACTCTTTTTAATTGGTTAACTAGCGGGTTTAACAAGGCTGGAGTGGAAGTTTTAAGCATGGGGATGGTTCCAACGCCGGTAAACTATTTTAGCAACTATAACGAATTTGTTGTCGGTAACGAAAAGGTTATTCCTTCGGCTTCGGTGATGATAACGGGTTCGCACAACCCTCCGGAGTATAACGGTTTTAAGATAACGATAGATAAAAAACCTTTTTTTGGCGAAGATATATATAAGCTTGGCGATGAGGTGGTAGGTAGCGATATTGTTATTGAAGACAATGAGAAGTATCACTTAATAGACGCAAAAGATAAGTATATAGAGTATATGGTCGAAAAATTTTCACATATATCTTCTTTAGATAAAAATATAGCCGTTGATTGCGGCAACGGCGTTGCCGGGATTGTAATAGAGCCTATTTTTTACTCTTTAAAACTAGATTTTAAGTCTTTGTACTGCGAGCCTGACGGAACTTTTCCCAATCACCATCCAGACCCGAGCGAAGAAGAGAACCTAAAAGATCTAAAAGAGGCTTTAAAAGAGGTTGATTTTGGTTTTGCTTATGATGGAGATGCGGATAGGATAGCCTTTTTAACCAAAGATCATAATTTCAAAGGAGACGAATTGGCTATAATTTTTGCTAAAGAGATGGAAAATCCCGTAGTCGTCGGCGAGGTGAAATGTTCCGGAACAATGTATGATGAGATTAACAAAATAGGCAAAGCGATTATGTATAAAACGGGACATAGCAATCTTAAAGTAAAGATGAAAGAGGTAGGCGCCGATTTGGCGGCCGAAGTTAGCGGTCATATCTTTTTCGCAGATAGATATTTTGGTTATGATGACGCCATATACGCTACGCTTAGGGTTTTGGAGCTAATAAAAAAGGGCGTTGATTTTGATGCTCAAATAGCCAAACTTCCTGAAGTTTATAATACTCCAGAGATTAAGATAAAAACTAGTGAAGATAAAAAGTTTGAGATTATTGAAAAATTAAAAGAGTCTTTAAAAAATCCTCCCGTCGATTTTCCTAATATTAAAGAGATTATTGACGTAGATGGAGTAAGAGTTGTTTTTGAGGAGGGTTGGGCTCTTGTTAGAGCGAGCAATACAACGCCTGTTTTAGTGACTAGATTTGAAGCTAAAGATAAAGAGACAGCGGAGTATTATCAAAAAAAGATTTTAGAAATTTTAGATACGATTATATAATCTATAGTATATTAGCAATTGGTGTATTGGCATATTGGTTATTTTTATAAAGATAACAAAAAGGATATAAATGCAAATAAAGCTAAATTCTCCTCTAGATATGCATCTACATTTAAGAGACGGCGACTTATTAAAGACTGTAGCGCCTCTAAGCGCCAAAACATTTAGCGGAGCTATAATTATGCCCAATCTCGTCCCACCGATAACGACTAAAGAGGCGCTTTTAAGTTATAAAGAGAGGATATTAAAAGCTATAGGCAAAGATAGTTTTATACCCTATATGACACTCTTTTTTAAAACCGACTACGATTACGAGTTTTTAAAAGATATAAAAGATGAGATTTTAGCTATAAAGCTCTATCCTGCCGGGATTACAACAAATAGCGAAGATGGTGTGGATAATTTCAGTATAGATGCTTTGGCTCCTGTTTTAGAGGCTATGAGCGAGCTTGGTATAGTTTTGTGTGTTCACGGAGAGACGAACGGTTTTGTAATGGATAGAGAGGTTGAGTTTATCCCTATATATGAAAAAATCGCAAAAAGATTTCCTAAACTAAAGATTATTATGGAACATATAACCACAAAAGAGGCGGTAGAGGCTTTGGATAGGTACGAAAATCTCTACGCTACCATAACTCTACATCACCTTTATATAACTTTGGACGATGTGGCTGGAGGACTTTTAAGGCCGCATCTGTTTTGTAAACCGATCGCAAAAAGACCCGAAGATAGAATGGCATTGAGGAAGGCGGCTTTTAACGCTCATAAAAAGGTGATGTTCGGAAGCGATTCCGCGCCTCACCCAAGAGACAAAAAAGAGGCTCCCGGATGTGCAGCCGGAGTATTTACGGCTCCCGTTGCTCTACCGGCTCTAGCGCAAATCTTTTATGAAGCGGGAGTTATGGAAAATCTTCAAAAGTTTGTTAGCCAAAACGCTCAAAATATATACGGCGTTACGCCTCCTTTAAAAGAGGTGGTTTTAGAGATGGAGAGTTTTAAAGTTCCAAGCAATTTTGGCGGTGTTGTGCCTATGTTTGCCGGTGAGAGTTTAAGTTGGAGAGTAAAAGATGTCGTATAAAATACTTCTTTTGGAAGACGATAAACTTTTTGCCGAAACGATAGAGGATTTTTTAGAAGAGGAGAACTTTATCGTAAGTGTTGTTGATGACGCAAAAAAAGCGCTTAACAGGTGTTATAAAGGAAAATATGATTTATATATATTTGACGTAAAAGTTCCTTACATGAGCGGATTTGATCTTTTAAAAGAGTTAAGAAACTCCGGAGACGACACTCCTACTATCTTTATCACTTCGCTAAAAGAGAAAGAGGATATCTCTGAAGGTTTTATGGCCGGAGCCGACGATTATCTAAAAAAACCGGTAGACCTTGAGGAACTTCTTTTTAGAATTAAAGCAATTCTTAAAAGAAGCGTTGGAGAAGAGCTTATCTCTTTTGGAGATTTTAGATTTGACATGAAAAGGAAGATTTTAACGAAAAACGACAAAGAGATAGAGTTAAACCCAAAAGAGCTTGAACTGTTGGCGCTTCTTTTAAAAAATAGAGGAAAAACCGTTACGAAAGAGATGATTTTTGAAACTCTTTGGAATCCAGACGAGATAATAAGCGAAGGAGCGTTAAGGGTATATATAAATAATATTAAAAAAACTATTGGTAAAGAGTATATAACAAATATAAGAGGGGTTGGTTACAGATTTGAAAAATAGTTCTGAAATAATAAAGTTTTTAATCTTATTTGTCATTATTAGCGCTATTTTACTTATAATACAGTTTATCGCTTTAAAATTTTTGGGATTTAACGAAGAAAACTTTATTTACGCCTCTTTAATCACTCTAATTTTTTCTATATTTTTCGGTTTTTTGCTCTCTAAATTTTCTCTAACTTCGGTGATACAAACAAATAGACTCTTAGATAGACTTTTAAAAGACACCCTGCATGAACTCAATATTCCCGTAGCTACTATTTTAGCAAACGTTAGTATGATCAAAAGAAGAGAAAAAGATGAAAAGAAGCTAAAAAGATTATCAAGAATCCAAAAAGCATCCGAGCAGCTTTTAAATCTTTACAAAGATTTAGACTATTTTATAAAAAGAGAGATACAAAAAGTTAATTATGAGGTGTTTAATCTTAAAGATTTGGTAGAAGATAGGATAAACTTTTTTGAAGATGTAAAAAACGGTATTGAAATATATACAGATTTAAAAGAGGTTTATGTAAAAGCTGACAAAAATGGTTTTTCAAAAACTATAGACAATCTTCTCTCAAACGCTATCAAATATAACAAAAAAGATGGTTTTATAAAGATAGTTCTTAACAACAAAGAGCTTGTTTTTGAAGATAGCGGCATAGGGATGGATGAGAGCGAGATTGTTAAGATATTTGAGAGATATTATCAATCTTCCGATTCAAAAAGCGGCTACGGTATAGGACTCAATATCGTTAAATCTTTTTGTGACGAAAACGGTATATTGATTTCAATAGATTCAAAAAAGGGAATTGGTACGAAAATTTCATTAAACATTCAGAAAATTTTAACTTAAAATTAACATTTTTTTGTAAAAATTAGGTAATTAAAAATTTAAAGGTTATGGATGCACGGTTTAAAAGAGCTTGTAGATTACGGAGTAATAGGACTATTGGGAGTTATGAGTTTTGTAGCGGTGTGGCTGGCGATAGAGAGATATCTTTTTTATAAAAAAATTGACTTAAGCAAATATAAAGATAAAAACGAATTAGAGATAGAGCTTAGCAATAATCTTTCTATGATTGCTACAATAGCTTCGAATGCTCCTTATATAGGACTTTTGGGAACAGTTTTAGGGATAATGCTCACCTTTTATACGATGGGACAACAGGGAATGGTACAGACTAAAGAGATTATGATAGGTTTGGCTCTAGCTCTTAAAGCAACCGCTATGGGTCTGGTTGTAGCTATTCCCGCTTCTATTTTTTACAATCTTCTAATAAGAAAGATGGAAGTTTTGATTGCAAAATGGGAAAGTATGCATGAAAATTAAAAAGTTTGACTCTATAAACGTAATACCTTTTATAGATATTATGTTAGTTTTGTTGGTTATCGTTTTGACAACCGCTTCTTTTATAGCTAAAGGGGCTATACCTTTAGACCTTCCTAAAGGTGAGAGCTCAAAAGAGCTTCCTTTAAAAAAGATAGAGATATCTATAACTAAAGAGGGAAGAATATATTACAACTCAAAAGAGACTAACATTGAAGAGCTCAAAGGATTACTTGCAAAAGTTAATAAAAAAGATAATATTGTGATTAGAAGCGATAAAAACTCAAAATTTGAATATTTTGTACAGGTTATCGATATCTTGAAAAATAGAGATATCGACAATATAACTATAGTAACCGTAAAATAGAAGGGCAAAATGAAAAAAAGTTTTTTTCTCTCTTTACTTTTTCATACTATTTTGTTTTCCGCCTTTTTTTATCTTTTCGAGGAGCTAGAAATTGCAAAAAAAGGGGAAAAAGTAATATCGGTAACTATGTTAGAGCTAAAAAAAGTTGCTCTTTCAAACAACTCTTGCAATTGTGGATGTAATGTGCCTAAGCCAAAAGAGGTTAAAAAAAAGGAACCTGTAAAAAAGATTGAAAAGAAGATAGAACAAAAGCCCAAACCTAAGCCCAAACCTAAACCTAAACCAAAACCGAAGCCTAAACCAAAACCGAAGCCTAAACCAAAACCTGAACCAAAGCCAAAACCAAAACCGAAGCCTAAGCCAAAACCTGAATCTGAGCTCGAACCTAAGCCCGAACCTAAGCCTAATCCTGAACCTACAAAAGAGAACACTTTTAAAGAGAGCGTAGAGGAGATTAAAGAGACTAAAGATACAGAGGAATTTCAAAAAGTTGCCGATACCTCTGAGCATTGCGAAGAGACTGCGGTAGTTAATAAAACTTCCGTGGCAAAACCGGCAATGAGTCAAAAAGAGTTTAATATCTTTTTAAGTAAGATAAAAGAGGCGGTAGAAAGGCACAAAAGATATCCAAGAATCGCAAGAAGGCTTCGTAAAGAGGGGATTGTGGTAATTGAGTTTAAATTATACCCCAATGGAGAGATAAAAGAGTTAAAAATATTACAAAGCGCGGGAAAGATTTTAGATAGATGCACTAAAAAATGTATAGAAAAAGCCTCTTTAGAGTTTCCAAAGCCTATTAAAACTGTGGTTTTAAAGATTCCAATCGAGTATAAACTTAGAAATTAACGTTATGTTAATATTAAGATCATATTATAAAGGTATAACCTTTAAAGGAGTTATTATGAAGATTTTCTTAAGGATAGTCGCCGTATTTACCTTATTGTTTGTCTTTGGCGTGTCTTTGCAGGCTGCGAAGTTCTCGAAAATGTCACAAAATCCTCAGTTGATCCAAGAGGGTGATACGAAGATGTGGTGCGGTATTTGTGGGATGAACTTAAAAATGTTTTACAAAACTTCTCATGCCGTAATTTTAAAAGACGGCACAAAAAAACAGTACTGCTCTATGAGATGTTTAGCCGTAGACTATCCGAATATAAAAGATAAGATAAAAGAGATTTTAGTTGCCGATGCAAAAACGGATAAACTTATACCGGCTACAAAGGCTTTTTACGTTGTTGGAAGCAAAGTTCCGGGGACAATGAGTAGAGTAAGTAAAATCGCTTTTGCTTCCAAAAAAGATGCTCAAGAGTTTGTCAAAAAGTATGGAGGAGAGATTGTCGATTTTAGTTCCGCTTTTAAAATGGCAAAAGATAGTTTGAAAAAAGATATTGCGATGGTGCAAAACAAAAAACGTAAGATGATGTATCCGAAAGGAAAAATGATATATAAAAAGATGTGCAAAGAGGATATCGACAAGTCAAAATTTAAAAATATCGCGCAGTTGAAAAGTTATATATTAAAAAGCGGTGTTTGCGGTAATGTAAAAGGTAAAAAACTTCAAGCTTTAGCTCTTTATATCTGGGAAGTTAAAGGTAATGAGAAAAAAGAGGCTAAACTGCATATAACGGTTCCTGAAAAAGCCAAATGTCCGGTTTGTGGTATGTTTGTCTCAAAGTATCCTAGATGGGCTGCCGAAGTTGTAACAAAAGATAATAAAAAGCTCTATTTTGACGGCGTAAAAGATATGTTTAAATTTCTTTTAGAACCTAAAAAGTACGGTTTTGAAAATCTAAATGTAAAAAAAGTTTTGGTAATAGACTATTATTATCAAGTGGCAATACCTGCCAAAAGGGCATATTACGTTTTAGGCAGCGACGTTTTAGGACCTATGGGAAACGAGCTTATACCTTTTAAATATAAAAAAGACGCTAAAACGTTTTTGAAAGATCATAAAGGTAAAAAGATATTGAGATTTAAAGATATTGACCAAAAGGTGATAGAAGAGCTTGAATAGAGATTTGAGATATCTATATATATTTGTGATTATATCTTTTATAATAGCGATAGGTGAGTATAGCTACATTTATACTAAAAAAATAGATATTGAAACTAAAAAAGAGGTAGTGGCGATTTTAAAGATGCCTGATCTTGCTATTTCTACCGAAGCGCACTTTATTAGGCATAGAAGCGTTTCGGATCTATTTGAGGTTTTTGGAATGGGTCCGTCGCTGCTGCCATATTTTCCTTCCGATTATACTTACGCCCCGCCTTCTTATTTAAATGCCGGAGGTAAAATTGAACCTAAAACTCCTTAATTTTTCTATCGGCTCATTAAAAAGAAGATTTTGGAAGAACTTTTCTATCTTTTTGATATTCTCTTTTTTGATATCGCTTCTATTTTCAATATTTTTGATCTCTTTTTCCATTAAAAAGGAGCTCTATTTAACTCTTGACTCCCTACCGGAAATCTATCTTCAAAAAGTGGTTGCCGGAAAGATGGAAAATATGAGTTTAGAGAGAGTTTTTGAAGTTGAAGATATAGCAGGTGTCGAAAGCGCATATCCAAGAATATGGGGCTATTACTATTATCAAAGAGCCGGAGTCAATTTTAGCGTTGTCGGTTTGGATTTTGATCTGCCTAGTTTTAAAAAAAGTTTTAATAAAGCTATTGAGAGCTTTGGCAACGTTAGAGATAAAAAGTTTATGGTAGTAGGGGAGGGAGTCAAAAGGGTATTGGAAGAAAATTATTATTCCGACTCTTTTAACTTTATAAAGCCTGACGGAGATTTTTTAAATCTAAAAATAGCTGGAGTTTTTAAAGCCGACTCGTCTCTTGAGAGCAGCGATACAATTTTGGTTCCGATAGAAATCGCAAGAGAGATTTTTGATCTTACCGAAGAGGAGATAACAGATATCGTCGTACAGGTTCCAAATCCTTTAGAAGTGAAAACGGTAGCACAAAAACTAAGAAATCTCTATCCCGACTGCAGGGTTATTACAAAAGATGATATAAAAGCTTCATATCAAAACGTTTTTGACTTTAAAAGCGGTATATTTCTAACACTTTTTATCACCTCTTTTTTCGCTTTTTTTATACTGGTTTTTGAAAAAGCGAGCTCCGTTGGCAAGGAGCAGATAAAAGAGATAGGGATATTAAAAGCTGTGGGCTGGGAAATTTCAGATATATTGAAACTAAAATTTTTAGAGAGTTCACTACTCTCACTTTGCTCATTTATAGTAGGTTTTTTGATAAGCTATTTTTGGGTCTATATACTTAATGCTCCTCTTTTAAAAAATATTTTTACAGGTTATTCGGTATTAAAACCAGAGTTTGAGTTGATGCCAGTTTTTGATCCTGGACTTTTTGTAACGATATTTTTAGCTACGGTTCCTATATATATCGCCGCTACGATAATACCATCTTGGAGAGCTTCGGTAATAGATCCGGAAGAGGCGATAAGATAGTGGAAAGACGGGGATAAGGAGATAAGGTGATAAATAGGGAGGAGGCAAGATTGAAAAAGGATGAAGGAGTTAATGGTGAGATTATTTTTGTAAAGAATGTAACAAAAATTTACAATTTTGAAACTAATAAAGAGATAGTCGCTTTAAAAGATATAAATTTAAATGTAAAATCGGGTGAATTTGTTATTTTAATGGGACCAAGCGGTAGCGGAAAGAGTACTCTTTTATCCGTAATAGCCGCATTAACAAAGCCTACAGAAGGAAGAGTGATCGTAAAAAATGAGCCTTTATCGAAACTTCCGGATAGATTTGCCGCACTTTTTAGGAGAGAAAATATAGGGTTTATTTTCCAAAAGTTTAATCTTTTGGAAGATTTGAGCGTTTTTGATAACGTGATATTACCGTTAATTCCTTCCGATATATCTTCAAAACTTCTTGAAGAAAAAGCGTACGAGGCGATGAGAAAATTTTCTATAGAACATAAAAAGGATGAAAAAGTTAGAAAGTTATCGGGCGGCGAACAGCAGCGATGCGCTATAGCTAGAGCTTTGATAAACAATCCTAATATAATCTTAGCCGACGAGCCTACGGCAAATCTAGACGCTAAATTGACCGCTGATTTTATAGAGATTTTAAGAGGATTAAAAAAAGAGGGTAAAACCATAATAGTCGCTACGCACGATCCGAGATTTGAGAAGTTGGAGTTTATCGACGCTCTAGTCTATATTCAAGACGGAAAAATCGTAAAAAATAGCGCGATACAAAGAGTTGAGTGATGTTTTTGACGCCGGAAGTTTTTATAAATATTTTTGTAGATTTTTTAATATATATCTTTTTTATAATAGCTTTTTATATATCGGTGCAGATTGTTAGATATTTTGACGTGCAAAAAGACACTTTTTTTCAGTACGCGCTAGAGCGAAGAACCTATCTTGTTTCCGTCATAGTAGAGTTTGCTCTTTTTTTTAAAATTATTCTTTTTTTTTATTTTATATTTACTCTTGATAAATTATCAAACATTATACCAGGCGCTATGTGCGCGGCTGGGGTGATTACGGCAAACGAGTATGGAGTTTGGCTTTTGGCCGTAAAACTTTTAAATCTATTTCTTTTTGGTCTTTGGCTTTTGGCCAATAAAGAGGATTTAAACAGTAAGGATTATAGATTTACAAAATTTAAGTTTAAGTTTTTTATCTTTTTGTTTATGTTCCTTAGTATTGAGATTTTTTTGGAGTATCTCTACTTTAATTCTATAGACATCTCTAAAATAGTAAGTTGTTGCGGAGTTTTGTTTAATCCTGTAAAAACTTCTGCCGTCTCTTTTTTGCTGGAGATTCCAAAAGAGATTGTAGTTTCGCTCTTTTATCTTGTCTTTTTACTCACTTTAACAAGCGGGATTTTAAAAAAATGTTTGCTATATTTTTTATCAAATCTTATCTTTATACTTCTTTCTATATTGGCGATAATAGTTTTTTTTAGCCCGTATATATATGAGCTTCCTACTCATAAATGCCCTTTTTGTTTTTTGCAAAAAGAGTACTATCACATAGGATATTTTATATATAGCTCTCTTTTTTTGGGTACTTTTTTCGCTTATGCAAACTGGTTTGAGAAATTTTTTTTTAAAAAAGAGTCTCAATATTTCAAAATCTCAATATTTTTTAATACAATTTTTGTAATTATTGTAACTTTATATGTTCTTATTTACTATCTTAAAAACGGAGTATGGTTATTTTAGTAGCTAAAGAAGGAGAGAGAGTTGAAAAAGTTGATATATTTTTTGATAGTTTTGGCGATAATTTTTACGGGATGTGAAAAAATAGGAGTATATAAAGAGGGCAATACTGAAAAAAAAGCTTTAGAGTTTAAACCAAAAGAGGTACAGTGCGTAGAGTGTACTATGCAGTTAGAAACTAAAGAGCATTCCGCTCAAGCGATTCTTCCAAACGGAAGAACGTATTTTTTTGACGATATAGGCTGTATGGCTTTTTGGCTTAAAAAACAGAAAAACAAAGAAGATATTAAACTATGGGTATATACCGACGATACGAAAAGATATATTGACGCTAGGAAGGCTTGCTATAGATTAGGGGATATAACGCCTATGAATTACGGTTTTGGCGCTTATGAAAAAAAAGTTAAAAACTGTGTCGATTTTTCTACATTTTTACAGATGATGTATAGAGGCGAAAATATGACAAATCCAGCTATAAGAAAGAAGTATTTAAGAGAGGATAACCCCTCTTAAGCATACGTAGAAAAAGTTGAACCATCAGTAATTGTTGAGGTTGTAGTCGTCTGGGTATTCGCTCCTAGTATATCCATTATAGAAGCCGTTAACTCTGAGCTATTCATTGATGTATAATCTAACTGCGTAATTTGTGAGATATAGTTTTGCCTATCCTCTTTTGGAAGAGATTGCAGTTGACTTTTTATAGTTTCTCTATCTTCGGGAGATAAAGACTGCATTATATCTTTCATTTGCGAGTTACCGTTTGTGCTTGAGGCGCCGTATCTGTACTGATACATATTTTGCATTCCGGTTCCATTTACTTGCATATTCGCTCCTTTTTTGGATTCACTTTATATTATATAATCATTATGTTAATAAAACGTTAATAACTCTTTTTATACGGATATTATAGGGAGACTTTGATATTGAATGATTTTGATTTTATATATTCGACTGAAGAGAAGAGGTGTATTGATATATTCTTTTATTAGATAATTTATAGAGTAGAGGTCGAGTGGGCTTAGAAGCCCATTCCTCCACCCATTCCGCCCATATCAGGCATTGCCGGAGCCGCCGGTTTTTCTTCTTTAATCTCACTAACTGTTGCTTCAGTTGTTAGAAGCAAGCTAGCGACTGATACCGCGTTTTGAAGCGCTACTCTTTCAACTTTTGCCGGGTCAACTATACCAGCTTCGAACATATCTACATATTCCCCGGTTGCAGCGTTGAAACCTATATTTTCATTATCAGCGTTCTCAACGTTGTTAGCAACAACGCCAGGATCGTATCCGGCATTTTCAGCAATCTGTTTTAATGGAGCTTTAATCGCTCTTAAGATGATTTCGGCACCTATCTGTTCATCGCCTGAAAGTTCAAGATTTACTTTGCTTGCTGCTCTTACAAGCGCTGTACCTCCGCCTATAACTATACCTTCCTCAACAGCGGCTTTAGTAGCGCTTAACGCGTCGTCAACTCTATCTTTTTTCTCTTTCATTTCAGTTTCGGTAGCAGCGCCTACTTTGATAACTGCAACACCGCCGCTTAGTTTTGCCAATCTTTCTTGAAGTTTTTCTTTGTCATATTCGCTTGTTGTAACTTCGATTTGAGCTTTAATCTCTTTGATTCTAGCTTCTACCGCCTCTTTAGAGCCTTTACCTCCAACAATTGTCGTGTTTTCTTTGTCGATTACAACTCTATCGGCTTGTCCAAGATCTTCCAAAGTCGCGTTTTCTAAAGTTCTACCTAACTCTTCGCTGATAACTTGACCGCCTGTTAGGATAGCGATATCTTGCAACATAGCTTTTCTTCTATCGCCAAATCCAGGAGCTTTAACAGCAGCAACGTTTAGCGTTCCTCTTAGTTTGTTAACTACTAAAGTGGCTAAAGCCTCGCCTTCTACATCTTCAGCTATTATTAGAAGAGGTTTGTTTCCTGTTTGTACAATTTTTTCTAAAAGAGGCAACAGATCTTTCATATTGCTGATTTTTTTATCATATAGAAGGATGTACGCATTTTCTAAAACTGCTTCCATGTTGTCTGCGTCTGTAACGAAATATGGACTTAGATAACCTCTATCGAACTGCATACCTTCTACAACGTCAAGTTCATCGTGTAGAGATTTTCCTTCTTCAACGGTTATAACTCCGTCTTTACCAACTTTCTCCATAGCTTCAGCGATCAAATCGCCGATTTTAGGATCGTTGTTAGCGCTGATTGTCGCAACTTGAGCTATCTCTTTTTTATCTTTAACATCTTTAGCTATCTTTTTTAGCTCTTCTACTATAGCCTCAGCGGCTTTATCCATACCTCTTTTTACTTCGATAGGATTAGCACCAGCTGTAATGTTTCTAAGCCCCTCTTTAAAGATGCTGTAGGCTAGTACTGTAGCAGTAGTTGTTCCATCGCCTGCTTCGTCAGCTGTTTTGCTTGCAACCTCTTTTACAAGTTGCGCTCCCATATTTTCAACAGTGTTTGGAAGCTCAATCTCTTTTGCGACACTTACGCCGTCTTTTGTAATGCTAGGAGCTCCAAAACTTTTTTGGATCAAAACATTTCTACCTCTTGGTCCCATTGTAACTTTTACAGCATCAGCAAGTTTTCTAACACCTTCATATAGTTCGTTTCTTGCTATATCACTAAAATGAATCTCTTTTGCAGCCATCTATCGCCTCCTTATTTTAAAATTCCTAAAATATCGTCTGTTTGAAGTATCAAATACTCTTTGCCTTCTAGATTGATCTCAGTTCCGGAATATTTTGCGAATACAACTCTATCGCCAACTTTGATATGTCCATCTTCTTCAACTTCAGGACCTATTGCTAAAACATTTCCTTCAAGCGGTTTTTCTTTAGCGTTATCGGGTATGATAATACCAGAAGGTGTTTTTGCCGGCTCTTCAACTCTTTCAACTAAAACTCTGTTACCAAGCGGTTGAAAATTCATTTGATCCTCCTTTTATCAGGTTATTTGTTTTTATTTTAAGTTATTAGCACTCACTCTTTTTGAGTGATAAAATTGTATATAAATAAAGCTTAAAAATAGTTTAAATATTATAAAAGTTTAGTCAGTTTGACTAAAATATAATGATAATAAAAGCAAAAACTTTATTACGTTACCATTTTTTTATACTTTGTTTGATATAATAAGTAAAGTTAAAATGGAGAAAAAATATGAAAAAATTTTTAATAGGTTCTATATTAGGATTTTTTACGTTAATTGGGCTAAGTTTGATTGTACTTTTTACCTCTTTTGGCAATTCATTATTGAAACCTGTTATAGAGTCTCAGATAAACAGAAAACTTCCTCAAAAAATCGTTTTGCAAACCTTTAAGCTTTCACCTTCTAAAATAGAGGTTGAAATAGAATTAGAAAAAGGGTCTTTTATAAAGGCAACGGGCGAATACTCGTTATTTTCAAAATCTTTTGATATCGATTATGATGTTAAAATAACGGAACTTTCAAAAATTTCTCCTTTAATAGGCATTAATCTTAGAGGTCCATTTGCCACGAAAGGGAGTGTCAAAGGCGATCTTAAACATATAGATATTATAGGAAAAACAGATATTGCAAGAAGCAACGGCCAATATAATATTTTATTGAAAGATTTAGAGCCGGCCTCTTTAAAGGCAAATATAAAAGATATACATGTCGAAGATATTTTATATATGGTTTATCAGCCAAGATTTTTAGCGGGGACTATTCAAATAGTTGCGGATATACCTAACTTAAACCCAAAAACTCTTGATGGCAAAGTAAGCGTAAATATGCTTGATGGGGTAATAAATAAAGAGATAATGAAAAAGGATTTTAACGTAGCTTTACCCAAAACAGATATAAAGTTTTCGCTTGATGCAAAACTAGATAAGACAAAAGTGGATTATGTAGCCGATGTAGCGTCTAATTTGGCAAAAATAGACTCTAAAGGAGAAGTAGATATTGATAGGTTGGCTTTTGATATCAAATATGCCTTAAACGTAAAAGAGTTGGCTCTATTTCGTCCGATAGCAAAGATTGATATACAAGGTCCGTTCAAA
Source organism: Campylobacterales bacterium (assembly GCA_027082175.1). Lineage (GTDB taxonomy): Bacteria > Campylobacterota > Campylobacteria > Campylobacterales > Nitratiruptoraceae > Nitrosophilus_A. The sequence continues at coordinate 206 of JALWIX010000020.1, read as the reverse complement.
ACTAATGGCACGCTAAAGGGAGATAAAAATCTTTTAGAAATATTGGGCAAAAGCAACATTGCTTCAAGCATTACCAACTATGAACTAATTTTGAAAGATTTTAAACCTGACGTTGCAAAAGTTGACATCAAAGGAGCAAAACTTGCGAAGATTTTATATATGTTATCGCAGCCGATATATGCGGATGCCTCTATAGATTTACATGC
>JALWIX010000019.1 GCA_027082175.1 Campylobacterales bacterium | reverse complement strand
ATCCAGTCTCTCTTAACCTCTTCAGGCTTAACAATTTTAGTAAATTTCATTTTCCCAAACCTTTTATAGCTTTTTGGTGAGTGAGATGATACTCATTTTTTTATTAAAAATAGCTTAATTTTAGGTTCCTTTAAACTTTTACCATCTCTATCTTCTCTTCCAAAAGATAACATATATAACCTATAGTCTCAATGTTTGTAATCTTTTTAACCGCTTCAACATACTCTATAATCTGTTTTCTATGGTTATAGCCGCCCTCTTTTGAGCTTTTATAATCTATAACTATATTTGCGTCTTCGCCTATAAGCAAAAGATCGATTTGCTTTAGTTCTTGATTAAATGAGATTGGCTGTTCCTTATATATCTCTTTTGATAAAAGCAGGTTTGTAAACTCACTTTTTTCTAAAAGCATTCTCACTCTTTTTTCTATATCCGCTATTTTTTCCTCTTTTAGATAAAATCCAAATCTGTTTTTAACGCATACCATTGCGTTATTTAAAGTTTTAAAATCTTTAAAATCTACCATCTCTAAGGCATAATGAAGGGCTTTTCCAAAGATTATTGCTTCAGAAAAATATTCTTGATCATTTTTTGTCTTTATATTTTGCAATCCGTAAAATTTCTCTTGAAAATCAATTTCATCAATCTTAATGTCACTTTTCTTAGCTCTCGCAGAACTTAGCTCACCTCTTTTTATATCGCTAATCTGTAAAAAATCAAAAGAGCTGCTTCGATTTTTTTTCAAAATAATTAAAGAGTTTCTAGCTCTTGTAAAAGCGACGTACATTGCGTTTAACTCATCCTCTTGCGAGAGCCTTTTCTCTTTTTCCAACGCTTCCTTATAGTTTTCATCCACAAACTCTCTACCTTTTTTCCTATAATATACTCTTTTGCAACCAATCTTATCCATATCGAAGATCAAAGAAGAAAACGTTGAAGGTTTTTTCGAGAGTCTATCGCATAAAATTACGTGCTTAAACTCCAAGCCCTTGGATTTATGTACCGTTAAAATTTTTACGCCATCTTTAGCGTTTGATGTGACTTTTTCATCTACTTTTTCAAGATCGAAAAGAAACTCACCCAAAGTTTTGTAATTGCGTAAGATTTCGATAAACTTGAGTACGTTTTCATTTTTAGTGCCAATCTCAAAATCTTTAAGCACTTTTTGTATAAGTAGTCCTAAATCATTCATAATAGGCTTGTAAACTTCCAAATCTATTTTTGTATCTATATCTTTTGAAATAGCAGATAAAAAATTTGCTTTGAATATCTCCTCTTCAAAATAGAGATATTTCATAAACTCTATCAATAAAATTATCTCTTTTTGATTTACTAGTTTTGAACTGCTTTCCGTAACTATTTTGATATCTTTAATCTGTTCTTTTAGAGCGCTTTCTATCTCTAATATCTCATCATTTTTAAAACACAAAATCGCAATATCTTCGCAAGGTATGCCTTTTTGTATCAACATATTAACGCTGTTTGCGCACTCTTTTAATAGTTCATCGCTACTTTTTACCTCAACATATCCCATATTTTCACTGTTAGCGTTCTGTTTCGTAAAATATCCAAAATATTGCTTATACAAAGGCTCAAAAATCTCATTTATAAAATCTACAATAATCTTATCGCTTCTAAAATTTGTATCCATAGGCACTATCTTGACGCCAAATCTATTTGCTACATAATTAAAAAGCTCTTTATAACCCCCTCTAAATCTATATATAGACTGTTTTATATCTCCAACGTAAAAAAATGTTCTACCATCTTTTTGTCCCTCTCCCGCACATATCTCTTCTATAATCGGCTCTAAAAGTCTATATTGGATTAAAGAAGTATCTTGAAATTCATCTATCAAAAGATGTTCTATCTTCGAGTCTAGCCGAAAATATAAAAATTGATTGTCAATTTTCTCTTTTAGTATATGGTAAGTAAAATTTTGAATGTCACTAAAACTTAATCTATTAGTCTCTCTTTTTATCAATATGTTAGTCTCTTTATATAAAAGAAATAGTTCAAAAAGAGTATCTAAAAAGATAGCTTCTTTGGCGTTTAAATATGTTTTTAACCCTACTTTAAGCTTATTAAAAAATATGTCGTAATTCTCTTTATAGCATTTTTTAAAATATCTGTAATCTCTAAGGCTCTTTTTTTCGAGCCATCCCTTTTTCAGTATCTCATCGATATCTTCCGCCTCAACTGCGCTTAAAGCCGTTTTTGAAGCCTCAGGACAGCTTTGGATAAAATCTTTGATTTTCTCAAAAACTCTCATAATCTCTTTTTCCAAAGATACAAAGTCCCCTTTTTCAAAATCAAAACTCGCATCTATAAATTTTTCGTAAAGGGTATCAAAAAGAGAAAAGATATCTTTTAACTTTTTATCTTCCATAAAAGAGAGCGTTGCAACTTTTTCACTCTTTTTTTGCAAATATGAAAAATATAAAAATCTATAAATAGTCTCTTTTTTGTCGTCTTGAGAGATAACAAAATCTGGCATCAAACCTGCATACATTGCAAATTTGCGCAAAATAGATACGAAGAAGCTGTCAATTGTGGTTATCTTTATATCAGAAGATAGAAATTTTTTATAAACTAAAGGCTGTCGTTCTATAATCTCTTTATATGAAAGAGCCGTATTTTGAGATATAAGTTCAAGTTCAGGAGAGTCTTTAAGATTTTTGAGTCTTTCTTGGATTCTTACTCTCATCTCATTAGCGGCTTTATTGGTAAATGTAAGGGCTAAAATCCTATCTGGCTCAGCTCCCATAAATAGAAGACTAAGATATCTTACAACCAAAGCAAAAGTCTTTCCTGTCCCTGCGCTTGCCTCATACGCTAAAAGCCTATCCATAACCCGCCTTACAAACTACATTCTGTTGCAGATAATCTTATAAGGACAATATCTGCAATATTTCAAATCCTCACATTTTTTAAAATCTACTCTTTTTTCTCTGAGCTTATTTAATGTTTCTCTTAGAAGTTCGATCTTTTCCTCTAAAAACGGCTCTTTCACCATTTTTGCGCTATTTAAATCATAATAGTAAAGTCCCTCGATTTCTCCTAAATCTTTTGTAAGCAGATAATAAAATATCAGTTGAAAATCCTTTAGATTTTCCAAACTCTTTTTTGTGGGAGACTCTACTTTTGAGCTTTTATAATCAATAACCTGATAATATTTTCCGTTATGATCTACTCTATCTATTTTGCCTTCAAGTTTAAAACCCTCAAACTCTGTATATCTTCTTTTTTCTCTTTCAAAAACATAGTATCCTTCATTAAATCTTTTAACCTCATTTTCAAAAAAAGGTTCAAGTTTTTTGATCCATATATCGATATCTAATCTTAGATAAAGATTATTCGGTTCTAAAATTGAGTAAACGCTCTTTTTAAATTCTTTTTTTAACTCTTCCGCGCTAAAATATCTATCTTTCTTGTCATAAACCCTTTTTAGACTTTCATGCAAAATATTGCCGACTTCGTTATTTTTAGGAAGTATTGAAGGTATAATAAACTCTTTTAAACCTTTTAAATATTTGTAGTAAAATCTTCTTGGGCATTCCAAAAAGTCTTTAAGTTTTGTAGAGGAGATAAACTCTTTCGAAAAATCGTAATCTATAACTATATCTTTTTCTTCAAAATAGCTAGTTTCTTTAAAATCGAGTAAAATCTTGTTTAAACTTTTTCCTTCATATCTCTCTTTTTCAAAAAAATCCAACTCTTCTAAAAATCTGCTTTTTGAGTCGATCTCATTCTCCACATAGGAGACGGCCGCATATTTTGCCTTTCTAAACAACTCATAATAGTAATATTTTTGTAGATTTTCTCTATCTTTTTTAGTTGGCAAGGAGGCTCTTTTTCTCAAAACTGTATCCAAAAAAAGATCCTTCTCGCTCGGTTTTGGAACTAATCCTTCGTTAAAATCCGGCACTATAACGGCTTCAAAATCTATTCCCCTAGTTTCTAAAAGCCCTAAAACCGTTATCTTTCCGCCTTTTGTATCATCTAGTTTTCTCTCTCTCAATCTATTTATAAAGATGTGCAATATCTTTCTTAGAGAGTAACCATTCAAGTATGGATATAAAAAGGAAAAATCCTCCAGCTCCTCCTTTAATATTTTAATCTCTTCTTCTTCTGCAATTGATATAAAATCCTCAACTAAAACTTTAAATTCTTCATAAGATAATGTGTCGTTGCTTTTTTCTCTGTATTTTTCAACTATATCCTCAAGTCCAAATTTTTTAATCTCAAACTCTATTTCTATATTAGATATCTTCAAAGACTCTTCAAAAATGCACATTGCTTTAAAAACTTCGCTTTTTGAAAAGTCAAATCCCATAGCAAAATTTAAATTGTTTAAAGTGTCAAAAAGATTTAAATACTCTTTAAAAGATTCATCCGGCAAAATTATCGCGATATTTTCAGGCTCTATTCCGCAATTAATAAACTCTTCAATCTTTTTTTTAACATATGCCACTTGAGATATTCTATTGGGAAAAGATACATATCTTCCTTTGCACCTATTTTTGAGTTGTTCAACTTTTTTGAAACTTTTTTGTGAAAAATTCAGCTTATATAGATAGCCATCTTCCAACTTAAAACCATACTTTTCAAATCTTTGAGTCATTTTTTTGTTATATCTATTGGATTTGTACTCTATAATGATCTCCGTAATTTTAGACGCTTTTTCCAAAATCTCCAGCTCAAAATTTGTTAAAAAACCCTCCAATTTTATCGTTGCGCATTCTAAATCTTTAAAAAAGTTTTTATTGAGCATATATTCGTTTGGTAGCGTTATATTATCAAAATAACCATGTTCGCTTAGCAGTTTTTCATATCTTTTTTTCAAAAATTCCAAAATTTCTATATGCTCGGTATACTCTGCGTATACGTCATGCTCTTTTAAAAGCTCAAATTTAACCCGCTCGTTTTCTAGTTCTTCAAAAAATCTAAAAAAATATCTACTGTTTTTTATAAATCTAAAAAACTCAACGTCAATTTGTAACTTTTTAAAATCTTTAAAATCGGCGGCTTTTTTTAAAAGAATAAGTCTGGTATCGTCATTTGCTTGCGCTTTTGAAGGCACTATTATCGCTCTTTTTTCAAAATCGTCAATAGTAGTCAGTTTTGGAAGGAGCGATTCTTTTTGAAGCAGTTTTTCTCTCTCTTTTCTTAATGCTCTTGAAGTCGGAAAAACGTAAAGTCTCATTCTAAGGTAGAAAGTTTAAAAGTTTTAAATCCCTCCGCATCGCCTACTTTTGCTTTTACTATCAAATTCCATCTTCCTTCTTTGTCGAGTATTACATCTGCTTTATATCCATTTTTTTCGTATTTAGGCTCAATTTTTTTATCAAATTTGGTGGTATCTGGCCTTGTAAAAAGTATTTTTATCTCGCCATCTTTTATCAAATTTCCGTCTTTATCTTTTAAAAGTACAACTATTTCATTTTTTCCGTAACTTATTTTTGGAGATAAGAGACTGATTTCATAGTTTCTATCAAATATCTGTTGTTTTTTTAAGATTTCATTAATGTCCTCGTTAACGGAATGGTAGTTTAACATATAGCTATTATCTAGTTCCACCGGATTATCCATAGCAGCTTTAATAGTCCATACTCCAAGTATAGCCGCAAAGATCACTAAGCCGACTATAAAATGCGGCCAATAATTTTTTTCACTTTTTTGCATCTTTTTTTAATCTCCCCAATATGTATCTAATAATAAATAAAATTATAATCCCGTAAAAAAGAATTTTTAGTATGTCAAACACAATTCTGTTTTGATTGCCAAATGCGGAATCGAGCTTAACATTATAAGAGTTAGCTACCTGTTCTACAATATCTGCATAGCCGTTCAAAAGAGCAGCTTCGATATTTGCCTTTGGGTCTTTTGTCTTTGCCGTCAATAGCGGCAAAATCGTTCCGCTCCAAGGCCATGGGCTTAATACTTGCTCCTTATCGTAGCGATTATCCAACTCTTTAGAATTAATAATATCAATCTTTTTATCATTTACAGCTATGGTAAGTAAAATAAAGGGCTCATTTAAGTTTTTGCTTAAACTTTTTTCAAAATGTAGTATATCGCTGCCGTTTAAATCTTGAACCGCCGCAATATATACTGATACCCCGGTCTTTTCTTTAAGCTCTTCTCCCATTTCCTCGATTTTATCAACAGTTTTTTTAGGCAATATTCCATCATTTTCGATAACGTAGGAGGCATAAGCGTTTAAGTGTAAAAATAGGAAGAAAATAAATGGGGCAAGAAGCCCCTTCCGGATAGTTTTATACATTAACCCACATATGCATGAAAAGGAGTTGATACTGCCCATAGAGTTATTATAGCCGAGATCAACAACAAAAAACCGATTATCGTTTCTAATTTATCTACCATTATGGACTCCTTACTTCTCTACAAACTGATATTTATGCATTTTGTCGCCGCCAACCGGAGAACCATGTACAACAACATTTTTCTCATTTTCAAGATCAGGACCGAACATTTTAATAGCTTGCGGATTTTTGATCTCGTAACTTTGGTGAGCCGTAGCTTGCTGAGTTTTTATAGCGGCTGTTACTAAAAACGCCAATATAGAAAGCAATAAAGCCACGGCAATAAAATATCCTGTCAAACCGTGTAAACTCCAAAGAGATCTATTTTCATTCATACCTCTCTCCTTATTCGCTCAGTGAGCGTATATATGTTGCTACTGCTTTTTGCTGAACTGATGTAAGCATTCCTTTAAAACTTGGCATAGTTCCGATAACTGATTGCTTACCGTGCTCAAGCACAGCTTGAATTATTTTATCGTCGTACTCTTTTAGATTTGGTGACATTCCGTCCATTCCCGTTCCGTCAGGACCGTGACAGCTAGCACAGGCGTTTGCGTAAACTTCGGCTCCCTTTTGATTTCCTTTTAAACCGTTTGCAACATATTCCGCGACAGCTTCCGCATCTGCTCCGCTAACTAAGCCCGGAGGCATTTCACCCATTGGATAACCAAATTTTCCTTGTCCGTCCATCTTATCGTCTCCAAGCGCCGCCGAACCTTTTTCAATAACGGCTAACACGCTTTTCTTAAGAAGTCTTTTGGTTAAATCTTGAGCTTTTCCCTCAATCCCTGTAGCGTCAATACCGTGACAAGGCGAACATTGCA
>JALWIX010000018.1 GCA_027082175.1 Campylobacterales bacterium | reverse complement strand
AACCCAACTTTGGCTAGAAGCTTGTATGATAGTTGTGAGATTGGGGATATGATACCAGAGAGTCTTTATCAGGCTATTGCAAAGATTTTAGCCAAAATATATAAAAATGCATCCTCTAATCGGCAATCGTAACTCGATTTCTTCCGGATTCTTTTGATTTGTAAAGCGCTTCATCGGCTCTATTTATCAGCGAATCTATATCTTTATCTTTTTTTGGATCATATTGGGCAACGCCTAAACTAATAGTTACTTTTACGACTTTATCAAATTTATAGTTTTCCACGGCTTCTCTCAATTTTTCAGCAAAAGTTGCGGCGCCGTTTATATCGGTTTCAGGTGTAAGCACTATAAACTCTTCTCCACCCCACCTAAAAGGAGTATCGTTTTTTCTAATATTTTTTTTGATTATGGTAGCGATTGTTTTTAACACATAATCTCCAATATTGTGTCCAAATGTATCGTTGATTTTTTTAAAATGATCTATATCAAATATGATTAGCGATAGGGGACGGTTGTATCTTTTTGCTCTTTCTATTTCATTTGATATGATCTCGTAAAATTTATTTCTGTTAAAGAGGCCGGTAAGTTTGTCTGTGGAGGCTATAAGTTTTAGTTTTTCATTCATTTGTAAGACATAAAAAACAAAGATTAAAATTAATATAATTATAATGTTTCCTAAAATAATGTTATACCAAAATACCGAATCAAAAATCTCATATGTATTATCCTGTTCATAAGATATAAGATATCCTATGTTATATCTTTTTTGTTGAAAAGGAGAGATTGTTAAAAAAGTAACTATATAATATTTGTTTTCGACTTTTACGGCTTCGGCAAAGTTTTTATCAAGGTTTAACTTATCTTTTAGCCGCTCTTTTAATATTAGATTTATTTTGTTTATGGTTTGATTTGCGACTCTTGTCCTATCCCTTTTTATAGATGTCTCTTCGTAAAAAAAGTTGTCGTTGATATCGCTTTGTATAAATAGTTTATGTCCGCTTTTTAATGTTTTTTTAGATATAAACTCTTTTTTTAAGATATATTCGTAATCGCTGTTGAAGAGTTTTGTTAATTCTTGTTTTAGTACGTCGTAAGATATGGATGTTTTTACAAGAGCAAGTAGCTTGCCTTTATAAAATAGTTGATAGTTATAAATAATTCCCGTTTCTATTTCGTTAAGCAAGTAAGGATTGTTTTTTATAAAATCCAAAGAGCTGTTTTTTTTATATAAGTTATCACCGTATTTGTAAGGCTGGTGCATTCTAAGAAAAACTCTACCGTCCGGATAATATAAAGTCAAATAGTAAAACCTATATTTTTTTAGGAGAGTATAATACTTCTCTAACTTATCAAAAAGCTTTTTTCTTAACCGGTTTTTATCGTCTGAAGTTTTTAATTTGTAGATAAGTTGTAAAATATCCTCTCTATTGTTTATATTGTCGCAAACAAAGTTGCTAAGCATTTTAAATCCGTTTTGCGTAGCCCTGTATTCTGAAAAAAGCTTATCTACTTTTTGTTGGAAATAGAGTTTGATTCTATTCTCTTTATCCTGCTGAAAATAGAAAAATAGAATTAAGTTAAAAATAGTATATATGGAAAAAAATATGAATATTTTTAAAATATTTTTTTTACTCATTTGCTATTTTTTAAATCTGTTAAAATTTTCACTATCTGACTTACTCTCTTTGGTTCTACAAAGTTTAAAGCCTCTCCTGCGGCTTTTGCTTTCATGTTGTATAAGATATACGCCGCTTTTACGGGATCGTCAAGTTTTGATAATTTTTCTCCGGCCATTTCAGGTTCCATTCCTTCAAAAGCTTTTGCCAATTTTTTGTATTTGTCTTTTCTCATCTCTTCTTTTAATTTTTTAAGATTTTCCTGAGCTTTTTTAAGCTTTTCCTGTTCTTTTTCAATTTTTTTTAGAAGTTCTCTATTTTTTTCTATTTGAGACTCCACCTCTTTTTTAAGTTTTATTAACTTTTCTATCTCTTTATTAATCTCTTTTATTTCAGCTTGAGCAAAAAGTAGCGTATGAGGAAGATTAATGCTACTTATTAGAAGTATTGCGTAAAAAAATCTCATTTGCAAGCCTATTTTCAATCTCATTCTCTTTTAACTCTTTTTCTCTATTTTTTTTCTCTAAATATGACTCAAAAGCCTTTTTTTCTCCTAAAAGTATCGATAACTCTTCTTGTTTATTTTTCAAGTTTACGGAAAGTTTTTCCAACTCTTTTGCCAACTGGTCATTTTGCTGCAATAAAGAAGTTAAAAAAAGTTCTTTAGCCATTAACGCAATGGGCTCTTCATACTTTTCTTTTTCTCTCTCCATATAAACTTGTAGGTTTTTAGATATTTTTTTCTCTATAGTCTCTATAGCGTAAAGCAACTCTTTTATCTCATTTTTTAAGCTTTTTATTTCAAAATCTTTCTTTTTTATATAAAGACTATTTTTATTGTTCATTTTATTTTTGTATTTTTGCTATTTTTGCCAATTTTCTTTGCTCTTTTTGTACAAAATTAAAGATTTTGTCTTTTATTTTATCTTTAATATTTTTAAACTTTAATCCAAAACATAAAGTAACTTCTCTTTCGTCTTTATTTTCCACGCTTGCTTCTAGATCATATTTTTCGTTATTGAGTTCAAATTTGATTTTGATTTCGCTTCCTACCGAGATTTTTATATCCTCTTTATTTTCTAAAGGCACGCAAAACTTTGCTCCCATAGCGCTGATGTCCACTATCCTTCCCGTATGCCAAATAATCTCTTCTTTACCGTTGATAACTCTTGTTTCTCCAAGCATTGCGGGTAAGTCTACTTCTACTCTAGGAAATTCTCTTCGTTGGATTCGTGTCATTTCAAAGGTATGGGGAAGTTTAACGACTATATTGTTTCCTTCATTTATTACTTCTAATATTGACGATTCAAAATTGTAAATAGCGTCGTTTTTTCTTAGAAAAGTTATTTTAACCGGAGTTCCTGGCGATAGCCCGTCTCTACTTTTAACGTCTATTAAAAGCCAGTACATAAATTTTTCATCTTTGTCATAAAGCGCGACGTCTACGGCCTGTTTTCCGTCTATAATCATTTTTCCGTTTTGAAACATCTCGATATCTTTTGATAACGAAAGAGGTATAAAGTCATGTATAACGTTAAATCCCAGTTTTTTTCTCATCTCTTGCACTAAGTCCTCTTTCGCGTTTGGATCAGTTCTGATATATAGATCGACAACTTTTTCAAAGGGGGATTTAAACTCTAATACAAGCAAAGGATCCCTGCCCATCTTTAAAGAGTAGTCCCAAAGTAGTTTAGCCTCTTCATCGTTTAACCCTTTCTCTTTTGCATAACTAAAGAAGTAGTTGTGTATATTTTTTGATCTCATAATTTTTTGAAGAAGTATTCCTCCAACCAGTATGACCATTACTCCTAAAATAAAAAAAACTATTATAAGAATGGTCGTTAAATCAGTTTGCGTCCAGTGTTCTGCCGCTAGTTTAAGAGTTTCGAAACGAGATAATGATGAAATCATTTAACTTTCCTAATTTTTTTAGAAATAGCTTTGTACATAATAAAGGATTAAATAGAGTTTTTAAAACCATTATAATTATAGTATAAAAAATGGAATTTTAAACTGCTTTATTTACGTTTTATAACAAATATTTGACATTTTTGCCTATTTTACGTAAATTTTTTGCTTAATAAAAAAGTAGTATAATCAATAAAAGTTTTTTTACACTATTGAATTGGAGTTTAAATGGATAATTTAAATAAAATAAAGGAAAATATATCTATCAATCTTAAATTTTTGCAAAAGAGTGTTCCAGATATTTATGAAAAGATTGTAAAAGAGAAAATATGGGAAAAACCTATACTTGTAAAGCCTGAAGGAGGCGATTTTTCTTTTTTATATTATGAAGAAAAAGTAGATTTTTTATATGCAAATTCAAATGAGCGATTAAAAAGATTTGATGAAGATTTACAGATACTTTTTTATTCGCCTCATCATCCCAAAGTTGAAAAAATTTGGAAGGAGTTTCATGATTATATAGATAATTTAAGTATTGAAAATAAAAAAAAGGTGTATTTTAGCGCTTTGGAAGAATTAGTTATTTTAGGGCTTTTACCTTTTTTCCATCTACCTAAAATTATAAATTATATATTAGATAATCCTAGATTTTTTAAAAATCTCAAAAAAATCCGAATTATTGAGCAAAATATTGAGATTTTTTACGCATTTTTAATGACCGTTTCGTTGGAAGAATTGATTCTTAAAGCGCAAAAAAAAGGTATACAAATATCCATAGAGCTTCCACAATCTGATCTATCGTTACAAAAGAGTCTATTGCGTATTATGTCTAAAATTAGCGCGCAAAGTGCTATATTTGGGTTATATGTCTCATATCTGTCGCAAAAGCAAAAAGAGTTGTTAGATAAAGCATATGAGTTTTTATTAATGAATTACATAATTCTCTCTCCCTACCATTATAAAAACGCTATTGAAAATTTTCCCAACAACCTATCGGTGCCATATCTATGCAAATCGAAAAAAATTGACATTGATAAACTTGTTTTGTTAATAGGTTCTGGCCCTTCGTTGGAAGCTGAGCTTTCTCTAATAAAAAAGCATAGAGAGAAGTTTTACATCATATCGTTAACTTCTACTTTTACAATATTGGCAAAAAACGGTATTGTGCCGGATGCGGTTGTTGTTTTAGATTTAGGTGTGGGAATAGGTAAAAAAATAGATATATTTTCAAATCATTTGGATACTCTTAGTAAATGTATTGTGCTTGGAACGCCGGAAATAGATAGCAAACTATTTTCTCTATCAAAAAAGGGCTTAATGTTTTCGGCAGGTTTTTTTGAACATTTTATAAAAAATAACGATTGTGAAATATATCAAAAAGCTCCGACGGTTTTTGTTCACGCTTTACAACTTGCTATATATTTAGGATTTAAAAATATTGCTATAGTAGGCGTCGATTTGGGAACGACAAAACAGGAACAATTTTACGCTCAAGGGTATGGGGAGGATTATGAACATCGCTATCTTCCATATACGTACGAAGGAAATTTTGGGGAACAAGTTTATACTAAAACGGACTATTTGCTTACTAAGACTACCGCAGAGTTCATTTTAGAGATTCATAAAGCAAAAGATATAAATTTTTTTAACTCTTCAAGTGGATTAAAAATTAAAGGGTTTACGCCTATGAAGCTTGAAAGAGTTATTGAACAGTACGCCAAATCTAAAAAAGAGATAGATTTAGATAAATTGTTGCTAAAACATTTTGAGATTAAACCTGGTTTACCATTGGATATAAAAAATGTTACCATTGAAGAAGAGATGTTAAACGAATTAATAGTTTTGATAAAAAAATCGATTCGACTTTTTTCCTTAAAAAAGATAGAGTGGAAAAGGTTTTATAAACTTTTAAAAAAGTTTATAAAAATCAAATCTTTTTATCAATTCAAAATGGAAACAACTCTTTTAAAGGCAAACGATACCGTTTTAGTAATGAGTTTTTTGTTTACTTTGAGTAAGTTAATAGACAATGAAAAGTTTTTTGAAAATTATTTCAATGAGCAAAAAGAGGCTTTTTACCAAGACTTTAACGACTTTTTTGCATTGCTTCAAGAAGAAAAAAATATGATTAATCGATTAAAAAGCTAAAAAAATTTTTCTGAGTGCCGATAATGATAGTGTAAAAAAAATAAGGAGGAAAAAATGGCACTCAGAGTAGCATACAATTTTCAAGCTGACTTTACCCATGTCAACTTGAAAAAGACAGAGAGTCAGATGAACACATCACTTGAGCGACTATCTACGGGTTTACGTATCAATAGCGCTAAAGATGATGCGGCCGGTTTATATATAGCGGACCAGTTGGGATTAGTTGCTAAAGCTTTGGATCAAGGCTCAAGAAACGCAAATGATGGTATAAGTGCGGCTCAAATTGCTGAGTCTACGCTTAGTCAGATTTACGATAAGCTAACATCCATGTACACTAAAGCTTCGCAAGCCGCAACAGACACTAACGATCTAAACTCTAGAACGGCTATCCAAAGAGATATAGAGGCGATTACGGATGCTATCGATAGAATGGCAAAAGCTAGCGAATTCAACGGTCAAAAGCTCTTAACAGGCGATTTCACAAATAAAAAGATTCAATACGGACCAAGAGCAGATCAATCTTTAGATGTATCGGTGGGCGGCGCTACCGCTAAACAGCTAGGTGCTTATTTAACGCAAGGACAAGGCTCTCAAACGGCAATCGGTGATAAAACATATGCCTCTTTAGTTACGGGGAATTTCTCTTTTGTACCTGCTAGCGGCGATTATCTATATATTGCGGGTATTGCGGTATCGCAACCATCCGGCGCAACTGATGCGGCAAGCGTAGCAGATTCCATAAACAACAACGCCGATTTACAAAAACTCGGCATAAGCGCGCTGTCAAAAAACAGCAGTACTGCCGATACAAAATTTCAAGCTATTACGGCTACAAATACTACGACTATAAAATTTTATGCAGGGTCTTCAACAAGCACTCCTGTCGTTACGATCACTCTTGCTACCGGCGAATCTTTAACGCTTGACGGCTTGGTAAAAGCTATAAACGAATCTACCGACAACACTGTCATTACGGCAAAAGCCGTAGATGAAAAACTTGTGCTTGAAACTCAAAACGGCGAGACTATAGGCCTAGAAGTTACAAACAATACTGCAGGTGATTTAGACCTTGGAATGTTTTTAGAGGGAGCTGGCGGGACAACGGTAGCCGGAGGTGCAACAGGTTCTGCGATAGATGTGGGCACTCTTGATATTTTGGGAGTTGATCAATACTCCATAACTTATAGCGGTATTTCGGCAGCTGGAGAAGGGTTTAATTTTAACATTGCCACCGGTGGTAATTCTGAGCTTAAAAACTTAACTTCTCTTGATGTTACAAGTTATGATAGCGCCGAACTAGCTATGAAGATTATAGATGTTGCTATCAAAAAAGTGGACAAAGAGCGAAGCAAGCTAGGTTCAATCCAGCAAAATCTTCAAGCTATAATCGATAACAACGATTTTGCCGCCACTCAAACAAGAGAGGCTGAGAGCCGAATCAGAAATGTGGATTTCGCTAAAGAGATGGCGGAATTTACAAGACAACAAACGTTGTATCAATCTGGAATGGCAATGATGGCGCAAGCCAATCAGCTGCCGCAGCAAGTTTTACAGCTATTGAGATAATCTACATAGGGCTTTTGCC
>JALWIX010000017.1 GCA_027082175.1 Campylobacterales bacterium | reverse complement strand
CCAACCTTCTTGGGGTGTAAAAAAACTCAAATTCGCAAACTAAAGAGTTCTCTTCTAAAATTTTCTCCCACTTTTTTTCGATATTTGGAAGCTCTTTTAAAAAAGGTAGTGCAGGAAGTTCCTCGACACCAATCTCTATTAAAAGCGGTTTTAACATATCTATCCTTTACATTGATCTAAAACGTTTACAAGATGAATTTTCTTACTGTTTCTATAAATATAAAAATCTCTATCAATAGTTAGAATTTTGTCGATATTTAATTTATTTGATAACACAATCAAAGAGGAGTCTGCCAAATCCATAGGAACATCAAGATATTTCTCCATGTAATTTATAATATTTATTAAATCTTCATTATCTAAACTGACGATCTCTATCCCTCCAATGCTAACCCATTTTAAAAAATCTATCTGCACTTGTAAATTAAAATCTAAAATATGGGAAACTTCAGTAATGACGGGCCAAGTAGAATAGAGTTTTCCTTTGAAATCCTTTAAAAAGTCCAAAACTTTTTTATGAAACTTATCATTTTTATCAAAAAGAGCAATAATCGCGCCGCTATCTATTATGATTTTTTCCATATATTTTTTCTTTTATTTTCGATTTGTATGTTGTTGATAAATCTTTTTCGCCGCTTCCATACTTTCCAAAATATTTTTTCCCCAGCTCATATGGGGTTTTTTTAGATAGATACTCTTTAATAGCCTCTTTTACAAGCTTTGATTTTGTGATATTAAACTCTTTAGAAAAAGTCTCTATCTTCTGTTCAAGCTCTTTATCAACTCTAATACAAAGCATATTATATATCCTTTTTTCAAAATTGTATCACATTTTGTAATACATTTCAATCTTCATCCTCTCCTCTTTTATGGTGTCCTTTTTGGTGATGATAACCAACTATCAACCACACCATAAATAAAACAAATAAAATAACAACAATAGTATCTATAATCTCTTTCATATAAAACCTTTGTTTTGATAAGTGAATATTAGTTATTGGACATCAGAAAAAAATGTTATTGGTCTATTTGTATATTAGTATATTGGTTAAAATATTTGAGTAGTTAGGTCATTTCCTAATTTTTAATACACCAATATACCAATAAACTAGCATCCCAACCAATCATTAAAATTTTGTTTTATCGCTTCGTATAAAATAATTCCAACACTAACAGAAAGATTTAAACTTCTTCCGTTTTCGCACATTGGTATAGTTATTGCGTTTTGCCAATTTTTTCGCATAAACTCCATAGGAAGACCTTTGGTTTCGCTGCCAAATATTAAAAAATCCCCGGGTTTAAAAGCAACTTCAAAATACGGCTTTTTCGATTTGGTAGTTGCGAAAAAAAATCTATCAAGATACTTTTCATTCTCTTTATAAAACTCTTCTAAACTCTCCCAAACAACCAAATCAAGCTTTTCCCAGTAGTCCAACCCCGCCCTTTTAACCGCTTTTTCGCTTATATCAAATCCCAAAGGCTTTACTAAATGCAAAGTTGAGTTAGTATTAACACAAAGTCTACCTATATTTCCGGTATTTGGCGGGATTTGAGGATTTACTAAAACTATGTTGAACATTTTAGATTCAAAACCGCTAAAATATTACCGTCTTGTTCGCATATACGAAAATTCTATCTTCCAAAGCAAGTTTCAACGCTTTGGCTAGAACAACTTTTTCAACGTCTCTACCTGCATTTCTCATATCCTGCCACGAATATGTGTGATCTACGTGTATCACGTCTTGAGCTATAATAGGTCCTTCATCAAGATTGTTGTTTACAAAATGCGCCGTAGCCCCTATAATCTTAACGCCCCTGTCATACGCTTGTTTGTAAGGATTGGCTCCTATAAAAGCCGGTAAAAAAGAGTGGTGGATATTGATAATTTTGTTTTCATATTTTTGAACGAAATCGGGCGTTAAAATCCTCATATATTTTGCTAAAACTATATAATCTATCTTCTCAAACATCTCAAGCAGCGCCAAAATTTTCTCTTCATGCTCGCTTCGTTGAAGCGTATCTACGGGTACGTGAAAATAGTCGATTCCAAACTTCTCAACAAGAGGTCTTAAAATATCATAGTTCGATATAACAGCAACGATATCCGCTTCCAATTCCCCATCATAATGGCGGATAAGAATATCTCCTAATACATGCGACTCTTTAGTCGCCATTAAAACAATCTTTTTTCTTCTAGGCTCAATTACCCTTATGTTGGCCTCGCCCGGCAGCGCCTCTTTTAAAGAGTTTTCAAGAAGTTTTTTATCTATTTTGCCGCTTACTTCGCTTCTCATAAAAAATTTTCCGTTTGTTTTATCGACGAACTCGTCATTTTTTTCAATATTTAAACTATTTTCAAAAAATATTTTAGAAACTTTAAAAACTAATCCTTTCTCATCTTTGCAATCTATCAAAACTCTATAGTTTCTCATTCTTTTCCTTTGAAATTTTTTCTTATCATATCAAGTCTTCTTCTTTTTAGCTCAATCCCTAGCTCTTTACCGATAAATCCTTCTTTTAAAAGCTCTTTAGGATATATTCCGCCATCAAAACTTCTATCCCAAAAACCTAATTTTTTCGCTCTTATTTTAACATCTTCTTTATAATTTCCTAACCAGTTTTTTAAAGGATAAAGCATCGAAAGTGCAACCAAAAAACGATCACTTCTGCTTCTTGGCAAATATTTTTGTCTTTTAAAGATTTTATAATACTCATTAGGGGTTTTTAAAATATCCAAAAAATAGAAAAAGTTTTTATGAAGATTTTTTCCAATAATATATAAAAAATAAAACTTGTCAATCTCTTTTTCAAAAAGATGTCGATTTTTGGCAAGTTCAAAAACGGTTCTGAAAAAAAAATCTCTATTTGGTTCTAGATTAAAAATCTTTTTAAAAATGCCTAAAACTAAAAGATAGTAGAGGCCAAAATGGAGATTTTTAGCTTTGAACATCTTCTCAAATTCCCAAAAAATCCTCTCGTTGCTAAGATCATTAAGCTCTATATCTCTCATAATTTCACAAGACTTCTTCTCTATCTTATAGCCAAATCTAGCGCTAAACTGCATAGCTCTTAAGACTCTTAGACTATCTTCTTTGAATTTTTCTTCATCGATAATTGATATTCTTTTTTTAAATATATCCTCGATTCCTCCCCAAAAATCCAAAATCTTTCCATCAAATATATTTAACATCAAAGCGTTCATCTTAAAATCGCGCCTCCTAGAAGCCTCTTTCTCGCTTTTAGCAAGCTCCACTTTGAAACCTTTATGTCCTTTGCCGATTTTACTTTCAACCCTAGGAAGAGATATATCGATATTTTCTTTATATTTATATACGAAAAACGACTTGCCGACCCCTTTGGCATTTAGTTTTTGCATAAGAGATTCAAAAAAAGTTTTATCAATTCCATATACCTCAATATCTAGATCAACAATCTCTATATTTTCTTTATGATATCTTTTTCTTATCATATCTCTAACGGCGCCGCCTACAAGATAGACTCTATCCGTATAAGGTTTGAAGAAATCTTTTAAAAAACCGATCTCTTTTTGAAGGTTTTTTGGAAGGAATGTTTCATAATCGGGGAAAAGCTCCCCGTTTTTAATCTTCGGAAGCATATTGAGCTATTAGCGAGCCCATCTCGTTTGTGGTAACAATCTCTTTAGCGTCAAAACCGCTTAAATCTTTTGTTCTGTACCCCTCTTTCAAAACTCTTTTTATAGCTCTATCTATTCTATCCGCCGCTTTATCTTCTCCAACTTGATATCTTAACATCATACTAGCGCTAGCAATCGTAGCTATAGGGTTTGCGATACCCTGCCCGGCTATATCCGGCGCGCTTCCGTGAATAGGCTCATAAAGTCCGTGTTTATCGCCGACCGAAGCGCTAGGCAAAAGACCGATAGAACCGCTTAACATACTGGCTTCATCGCTTAAAATATCGCCGAAAATATTCCCGGTTAAGATAACGTCAAACTGTTTAGGATCGCGAACTAGTTGCATTGCCGCATTATCTACATACATATGTTCTAGCGTAACTTCAGGATAATCTTTAGCAACCTCTTCTACGGTCTCTCGCCAAAGCTGACTCACTTCTAGCACATTAGCTTTATCTACAGACGTAACCTTGAGTCTCCTTTTTTTAGCTATCTCAAAAGCGATCTTTGCGATTCTTTCAATCTCCGCTTTAGTATAAACCATCGTGTTATAAGCTCTATCCTCCTCAAGCGCTCTTGGCTGACCAAAATATATGCCGCCTATTAGTTCTCTCACCACTAAAAGGTCCACACCTTTTATAACTTCAGGTTTTAAAGTACTTGCGTTGATAAGTTCGTCATATACGGTAACAGGTCTTAAATTTGCATATACGCCAAGAGCTTTCCTAAGTTTCAAAAGCCCGGTTTCGGGTCTTTTGTCTCTAGGCAAATTGTCCCATTTTTCACCGCCGATTGCTCCAAAAAGTATTGCATCGGCGTTTTTAGCCCCCTCTACAGTCTCTTCCGGTAGAGGATCGCCAAAAACGTCGTAAGCGGCCCCACCCATCAGATACTCTTTGTAAGAGAGCTCAAAACCCTCTTTCACGCTTACGGCATCAAGTACTTTTATAGCTTCGTCTACAATCTCGGGACCTATACCGTCACCTTTGATAACGGCTATTTTGTATTTTCTCATCTTTCCTCCATAGTTTTAGTTAAAAAGGTTATTCGATGACAATAAGCAAACAGCTCAATCAGTTAACTACTCGCTTTTTTTAACATCTCCGCTTTTGCGTAATTTATAAGACCGCCGCAAGCGAGAAGTTCTTGCATAAAAGGCGGTATGGGAGAGAATTTATACTCTATATTTTTATTGATATCTTTGATGATTCCTTTATCCATATCGATTGAGATCAAATCTCCTTCATTTATCTTATCGGAATCTCTCAACTCAAAAATCGGCAATCCCATATTAAATGCGTTTCTATAAAATATCCTTGCAAAACTTTTCGCCACAACTGCGGCTACTCCTGCGGCCTTTAAAGCTATTGGAGCATGCTCTCGGCTACTTCCGCAACCAAAATTTTCCCCAGCTACGATAATATCGCCGGGACTCATTTTTTTCGCAAACTCAGGGTCCGCGTCCTCCATAACATGTTTTGCGAGTTCATGGGGGTCTGATGTTGTAAGATATCTTGCGGCTATGATAAGATCGGTATCTATATTGTCGCCAAATTTCCAAACTTTACCTGTTATGATATTCATATCCAATTCCTTCCAGCCTCAAAAAATTTAAGTGATTTTACCAAAAATTGAAAAAAAATAAAACTTTCATCTATGCAAGTTCGATATAATTAAAATTGTTAATTGTTTTTTAAATATTTTTGTGTATAATCGGGCAAGATTTGGGCATTAGACAAATTTTATAAGGAGCAAACTCAATATGGCTGCTACTAAAACAACTACTTCCAAAACAAAAAACCTAAATAAAAAACTTGAAGAGCTTTTTGAAGAGCATAAAAATTCCAATTTAACGTATGAAAAGGTTGTGGAAGCTTTCGATAAACAGCCTACTTTGGCTCAAGCGAAAAAAGTTAAGTCTTTAACCGACAAATATAACGTAAAGCTTATCACATCTGCTGAAGCGGCGAAACTTTTAAATATTGAAGAGAAAGAAAAAAAAGAGGAAGCAAAAAAGAGTCTATCGGAAGAAGAGCTAGCGGAAGAATTCGATCTTATGAAAGAAAAAGAGCTTCTTGAATGGAGCAGAAGCGATAGTCCGGTTAGAATGTATCTAAGAGAGATGGGACAGATCCCTCTTCTTACAAAAGAGGAAGAGATTGAACTATCAAAAAAGATTGAAATCGGTGAAGATATCATACTAGACGCTATATGCTCAATCCCTTATCTAATAGATTTTATACTCGATTACAAAGAACCTTTAATCAACAGAGAAAGAAGAGTAAAAGAGCTATTTAAAAGTTTTGAAGAGGAAGATGAAAACGAAGAAAGCGACGAAAGCGCAGAAGATAAACAAAGCAGCAAAAGAACCAAGAGAGAAAAAAAGGTTATAGAAGCCTTCAAAGCTTTAGAAAAAGCAAAAAAAGATTGGTTAAAAGTTAGAGACAAAGAAGTTCCGGAAGATGCAAGCGATGAGGAGAAACTACATCACCAACTGCTTTTAACGTATAAAAAAAAGATATTAAAAGAAAAGCTGATGGAACTAGGTCCTACTAGTAAACTTATAAACGAACTTGTAAAATCTATAGAAACTGCTCTAAAAAGTGACGAAGGGTTTGAAAAAGAGCTAAAAAGATTAGAGTATAAATTGCCTCTGTTTAACGAACATCTAAGAGAAAACCACAGAAAGATTTTGGAAAACATAACAAATATGAGCAAGGAAGATATTGCCGCAGCCGTGCCTGAAGCAACTATGGTGAGCACATACATGGATATTAAAAAGCTATTCTTAGCTAAAGAGGCAAGTAAAAAAGGGTTCAACCTTGAACCTGAAAAACTGCAAGAGATATTAGAACAGATAAAAAGAGGAAAAAAGATAAGCGAAGAGGCCAAAACCAGAATGGCAAAATCAAACTTAAGACTTGTTGTTTCCATCGCTAAAAGATATACCAATAGAGGATTGCCGTTTTTGGATCTGATCCAAGAGGGAAATATCGGTTTGATGAAAGCCGTTGATAAATTTGAATACAAAAAGGGATATAAATTTTCTACTTACGCTACTTGGTGGATAAGACAAGCGATATCTAGAGCGATTGCGGATCAGGCAAGAACCATAAGAATACCTATCCATATGATAGAAACTATAAACAGAATTAACAAAATAATAAGAAAACATCTTCAAGAGACCGGAAAAGAGCCTGATGTGGAAACCATAGCTAAAGAGGTGGGATTAAGCGTAGATAAAGTCAAAAACGTTATTAAAATAACCAAAGAGCCTATAAGTCTTGAGGCTCCTATAGGAAGTGACGAGGACGGTAAGTTTGGTGATTTTATAGAGGATAAAAGCACCGTAAATCCTCTAGAAGCAATTCTTAAAGAGGATTTAAAACATCAAATAGAAGATGTTCTAGATCAATTAAACGAAAGGGAAAAAGCCGTTATTAGAATGAGATTTGGCTTGATGCCTGATGAAAGCGATAGAACTTTAGAAGAGATAGGAAAAGAGTTAAACGTTACAAGAGAGAGAGTAAGACAGATAGAATCTAGCGCTATAAAAAAGCTAAAACATCCAAAAGTCGGGAAAAAACTGAAAAATTATATAGAAGAATAGACCTTTAGAGGCGAATTAGCCTCTAAATCTATCC
>JALWIX010000016.1 GCA_027082175.1 Campylobacterales bacterium | reverse complement strand
TTCATCTTTAGCGATTTCAAAAAGTTCGTAAAGCGTATCTTTGTCGAAAATTTTCGCATAATCTTTAATCTTGGATATTTCGGCAAAAGTTATAAAAACTTTTAAAGCCTTTCTGCACATATCTATACCGAACTCGTTACATTTTCTTAGTATCACGCCGCTATAGGTAGGCTCCTCCGCCATTCTGTTCTCAAGGTTTTTTTGATAGATGGGATTGGTTGGTGAAAAAGTCAACTCTTTTATCTCAACATATTCTCCTCTTTCAATATCTTTTACGTACTGCGCGGCCTTTTTTAAAATATCCTCTTTGCAGTCAAAATTATACTCGTTTAAAAAGATATTTGCTCTATCGGTTACGGCCCCTAGATTTCTAAACTCTTGCGTTTTATAGTAGTTTTGTTTCGGCTCTCTTAATATTGCGTTAAAAACGGACTTAACAATTGTTTCATAATCTTTTTTATACTTTTTACCTTTTAAATAACCTTTAAAAGAGTAGTAAGCCATATGGAAAAGCGAAGCAAAATACAACAAAAACATCGGCAAAACAATCCAAGCGGCTATCGGCAATGTTACTGGGATTCCGAAAATTTCAAAAGTGTATTTGGCTTCTATTTGAGAATAGATAAAAAGCCCTATGGCGCCTATCAGCAAAAAAGAGAAAAAAGTATATCTTTTTAAATGCATGTTAACTCCTATCTTAAAAAATATTTATCTTTTTATAACTTTACCATAACTTTATTAAATTATTTATGATATGGATGTAAGTTTATTATAGTAAAAGCTCTATAAATCTGTTCCAAAAGAACTAGTTTAGCTATTTTATGGCTAAAAGTAAGTCTACTAAGACTTATACTTTTATCGCACATTTTTAAAAATCTCTCCTCAAAACCGTATGCGCCGCCTATGAAAAAGTTGATTTTAGGAGAATTTTTCA
Organism: Campylobacterales bacterium; assembly: GCA_027082175.1. Classification (GTDB taxonomy): domain Bacteria; phylum Campylobacterota; class Campylobacteria; order Campylobacterales; family Nitratiruptoraceae; genus Nitrosophilus_A. The sequence continues at coordinate 6,372 of JALWIX010000016.1, read as the reverse complement.
CCATTTTTGCAAACTCAATGCTATCAAACTCTACTCCTAGAGGATCCAAAGCGATGTTGTAGCCGTTTTTCAAAAAAGGTTCTAAAGCTTCCGAATAACTTTTTTTAGCCTCTTTTTCGGTTTTACTTTGTGCTTGGTTTATCCTTTTGTTAAAGATTGTATGAAGTTCTATGGAGGCGTATTTTTTGCTCATTTTCAAAAACTCTTTACTTATACTTTCATAACATTTGTCATCTTTTTTTGAAATCATATATATATCTATTTTATGCAAGGAAAACCTTTAACTAAAAGTGAGCCATTTTTTAAAAAGATCTGAGCCGATCACTTTAAAAGCGGCTGAGCCAATATTGTCATATACTCTAACTCCTCCTATCACAGCTACCGGATGTCTGGAGATTTTTACCAATTCCTTCACCCTATCGCCTAGAATATTTTCTACCTGTTTCGTACCGCTGTGTCTATATGCGCCAAGTCCTATATAATCCAAATCCAAAATATTTGCCTCTTTTATCTCTTCCTCATTATGAGTAGAAAGACCTATAACTTTTTTACCCACAATCTTTCTTAGCGCCTTTACGGCTTCATATCTGCTTCTAAAACCAAAACTTTCTAAAAAACTTAAAAGATCTTCTTGTCCCAAATGTATCCCATCGGCAAACTGTGCTAACTCTATATGGTCATTGACAATCAAAGTCTTAGACCAAATCTTTTTTAAAAGTTTTAAGTTTTCTCTCTTTTGCTCTATATCCGATTTTTTATCTCTGTATTGAATCCATTCCACATCGTAAAAATGTGCAATTTTTACGTACTCTTCCAAAGAGATTTCAAAATAGTCCAAAAGCTCTTTGTCGCAAAGTCCGTAAATTTTTGTCAAAGTTATAATTCTCCGGTTTTTGTTTTAGCGTCCATAAAATATTTTAAAAGATCGGCAATCGTACTTTTCATATCGTTTCTATCTACGATCATATCTATAAGACCGTGTTCCAACAAAAACTCTGATCTTTGAAAACCATCCGGCAAATCCGCGCCAATAGTCTGTTTTATAACCCTTTGTCCCGCAAAACCTATCAAAGCGCCCGGCTCAGCCATAATGATATCTCCTAGCATCGCAAAAGAGGCGCTTACACCGCCCATAGTAGGATCCGTTAAAACTGAGATGAAAGGTAGTTTTTCATTATCTAACCTGGCAAGAGCCGCACTGGTTTTACTCATCTGCATAAGGCTAAAAGTACTCTCTTGCATCCTAGCTCCCCCGCTAGCGCTAACTATAACTAGAGGGTTTCTTTTCTCTATGGCTCTATTTACCGCTCTTACTATCTTTTCGCCTTCAACGGAACCTAAACTTCCTCCCATAAAAGCAAAATCAAAAACTACAAGTTCCGTTTCAACTCCCTCAATCTTGCACGTTCCGCTTATTGCAGAGCTGTTTCTATCTGTTTTCTTTTTATTCTCTTCGATTCTTTTTTTATAGCTTTTTTTATCTACAAACTTTAAACGATCCATAGGTTCAAGATTTGCGTCATGTTCTACGAAAGTTCCTTCATCACATAATATCTCGATTCTCTCAACGGCGCCTATTCTAAAATGGTAACCGCATTTAGGACAAACATGTTTCCTGTTTATTACCTCTTTGTAATACATCAAAGCGTTACACTCTGGACATTTTATCCAGTGACTAGGCTGTTCGGCCTTGGTAGGCTGAGACTTTCTAATCTTTTCAAAGAAACCGCTAAATTTCACCTCTCATCCTTTAAAAAGTATTCCTTTTATCTCATCAAATAACTCTACATTTTTACTAACCAAAATATAATCTTTACTATAAAACAGATTTAAATCTTCACACTGATGAAGACCGGCCGCTATATCATACTCTCTTATCTTCCCTGCAAACAAAACAAAATCTACATTATGGGCATAAGCTAAAGAAAGAGCTACGGCTCCGGGAGTTCTAAACTTGATATTGGCTTCTTTAAAATATTTAACCAATTCAGGATTGGCGTACGCTTTTTCAAAAAGCCCTATTTTTCCTCTTTTTGCAATCCTAACATCTTTTAAACCTTCATAAAGCAAGGAGCCTTTTTTATAAAAATTTTCACTTTTTATAAAAAAATCTCCGTTAGCGAAATTAACTATAAATGAAAAAAAGGTTTTTCCATCTTTTTTTAAAGCTATAGAAGCGCCATAATAAGGAAAACCGGAAAAAAGATTATCGCTTCCGTCAATAGGGTCGAGGATGATTTCATTTTCACCCTCTCCCAAGATTCCACTCTCTTCAGATACAATTTTGCCATACTTTTTTAGATTGTCGCAAAATATCTTCTCGGCATAAAGATCTATTTTTAAGCTTCTATCTCCTCCAGCTCCGATAGTGGCGTATTCAAGATATGAATCGCTTAAACCGTTTTGTATAAGAGTATATATCTTTTTACTAGCCTCTTTGCAATCTTTCAAAAATTTTTCTATCAATTTTTCTACTCTAAAATCTTTTTGATTATCGCTTTAGCCGCTTCACGGCCATCATACGCGGCCGTAACTACTAAATCCGCCCCTCTATAACAATCGCCGCCGGCAAACACTCCCGGTTTTGTAGTTTCATAATTTTCATCTACGATAATCGCTCCCCATTCATTAGTCTCTATTCCGTTTTTTGATAGAAATTCCAAAGGAGTGTTTGAAAATCCGAGAGCAAAAATAACAACATCCGCATCCAATCTAAACTCGCTCCCCTTTATCTCTTCCAATTTTTTGCCGCTAACAAGAGTTTTAACCATCTTAAGGCCTATAACCCTACCCTCTTCGTCGGTTAAAATCTCTTTAGGAGCTACGTTAAAGATAAACTCACCGCCCTCTTCTACGGCGTTTTGATACTCTTTTCTACTTCCCGGCATACTCTTTACGTCTCTTCTATATGCGCAGATAACCTTTTTAGCCCCCTCTCTTATGGAAGTTCTAACACAGTCCATAGCCGTGTCGCCGCCGCCGACAACAACAACAGTTTTATCTTTTACATTTATAGAAGTATCGTAATCGTCGCCGAAAAGCTTTCTTTGAATATTTACCAAAAATTTCATTGCCGGCATAGCGCCTTTTGCGTTTTCTCCGGCTATTCCGGGCATTCTCGATTTTTTAGCGCCTATACCTATAAAAACCGCGTCATAATTTTCTAAAAGATAATCAAAAGTGATATCTTTTCCTACTTCGCTATTTAGATATAGTTTCATCCCCGCTTCTATCATCCAATCTATTCTTCTTTGAATTACTCTTTTATCAAGTTTAAAACCAGGGATTCCATACGTTAAAAGTCCGCCTGCGCGATCCTCTTTTTCATATACATGAGGCTCTATACCCGCTCTCAACAAAAACGTAGCGGCGGAAAGCCCGGCAGGTCCCGAACCTATAATAGCAACTTTTTTATCCGTAGTGATTCCAGGAAACTCCGGCCTTAAACCACGTTTGAAACCCTCTTCGCTTATATATGTCTCAACAGGTCCTATAGTAACGGCTCCATAACCTTCATTTAACGTACAGTGACCTTCGCAAAGTCTATCATGCGGACAGATTCTTCCCATAACTTCAGGAAACGGTGAAGAGTCGTTAGAAAGTTTAAAAGCCAACTCCAAATCGCCCTCTGCTACCGCTTTTAACCAGTGAGGTATAAAGTTGTGCAAAGGACATCTATTGTGACAGTAGGGATCTCCGCACTGAACGCATCTCTCAGACTGTAACGAGGCCTCGTTAGGATTGTAAACTTCGTAAATTTCGCTGAAATCTTTTATTCTTTCGTTTATTGCTCTCTTTTTCGGATCAACTCTTTCAGTAAAAATAAAACTCTGCATATTATTCCCCTTCCTCAAGGTTTAGAGGTACTTTCGTCAACTCTTTAGGTCGTACCATCCAGAAATTTCTAAGTTCCATTCTAAAATTATCAAGTATTTTTCTAGCCTTTTCGCTCTTAGTCTCAGCATAATATATTTTTAAAAGTCTTTTTAGATAGTGTCTTGCTTCATCGAACTCGTCGGTATCTATTCTTCTTGCTTCTATAAGCTCTTGATTTATTTTTTCCACAAACTCGTGCTCTAAATCGTAAACAAAAGCTAATCCTCCGGTCATACCCGCGCCAAAATTGATTCCTGTTTTTCCAAGAACTACGACTATTCCTCCCGTCATATATTCGCAGGCGTGATCGCCTGTTCCTTCGACGACGGCTAAAGCTCCTGAGTTTCTTACGGCAAACCTCTCTCCTACGCTTCCAGCTACGAAAAGTTTTCCTCCCGTTGCTCCATATAGACAGGTATTTCCGGCTAATGAGAAGTTTTCCCTATGTTTTTTACCGGTTATCACTATCTTTCCGCCGTTCATACCTTTTCCGACATAATCGTTAGCAGCGCCGGTTAAGTGAATCGTTACTCCGTTTATTAAGAAGGCTCCCAAAGATTGTCCCGCCACGCCTTCGAGTTCAATCTTTATAGCATCCTCTTTAAGTCCGGCGTCACCGTAATATTTCGCAATCTCGCCGCTAATCCTAGCGCCAAAACTTCTGTTAATATTTTCGATCTTCTTTCTTACTCTAACATTTACCTCTGGATTTTCTATAGCAGGATAAACCTCTTTTAGTATCTCTTTTTCATATTGGTTTTTGTCAAAAGGCTCGTTTGCCTTAACTTGGCAAGTTTCAGGACCCTCAAGCCTTTGCAATACCGAGCTAAAGTCAAATTTTTTGGCAAACTCGTTATCCACGACTTTTAAAAGATCGCTTCTGCCGATAATCTCATCTAAACTTCTATACCCTAAAGAGGCCAAAATCTCCCTAACGTCTTCAGCCAATAGAGTAAAATAGTTGATTAATCTATCTACGGTTCCCACATAATGGTCTCTTAAAAATTTATGCTGAGTCGCTATACCTACCGTACATCTGTTTAGATGGCATACTCTAAGGATTTTACATCCTAGTATTGTCAGCACGCCGGTTCCAAAAGCGTAACTTTCGGCTCCTAAAAGGGCGGCTTTGACTATATCGAGACCTGTTTTTAATCCTCCATCCGTTTGAAGATGCACAAAACCTCTTAAATGGTTGGCTTTTAGCGCATTATGCGCTTCAGCTAGTCCTAGTTCCCAAGGATTGCCCGCAAATTTTATCGAGCTAAGAGGAGCCGCGCCCGTTCCGCCTTCACCTCCGGAGATGATGATCTTATCCGCGTAAGCTTTTGCCACGCCTGTAGCTATCGTGCCAACGCCCGCCGTTGAGACGAGTTTAACCGCTATTTGGGCGTCTGGATTTATCTGTTTTAGATCAAAAATCAACTGTGCCAAATCCTCGATAGAATAAATATCGTGATGAGGCGGAGGAGATATGAGGGTTACTCCCGGGATGGTGTGCCTAAGTTTTGCGATGAGCTCCGTTACCTTGTGTCCTGGAAGCTGACCGCCCTCACCCGGCTTTGCGCCTTGCGCAATTTTTATCTGAATCTCTTCGGCGCTTCTAAGATAAGCGGGAGTCACGCCAAATCTACCTGAAGCTATCTGTTTGATTTTGGAGTTCTTTATAGTTCCAAATCTTGCCGGGTCTTCGCCTCCCTCGCCTGAATTGCTTTGACCGCCGATTTTGTTCATAGCTTCCGCTATACATTCGTGAGCTTCTGGACTAATAGAACCAAGACTCATAGCCGCGCTTGCAAATCTTTTAAAAATATTTTGAACAGGTTCAACTTCATCGACACTTATAGGTTTTCTATCGCTGTTAAACTCTAAAAAATCTCTAATCATCTTAAAACCGCGTCCGTCAACCATACTCTTTAACTTCCTAAAATCCTCTTTGTCTCCGGTTATGGAAGCGGTATGGATCTGATTGACGGTATTTGGCGAAAAGTCATGATACTCGGTCTTATCGATATATTTATAAAAGCCTCCGAGCTCTAGCGGGAAAATCCTCCTAGTCAAATCTATCTCGTACGCTTTTTTATGATAAGTTTCAAGTCTCTCTTCGATATCTTCATACGTCAATCCGCTTAGATGACAGTATGAACCTTTAAAACACTCTTCAACGATGCTCTCATGAAGTCCTATAACATCAAAAAGCGCGCTGCTTCTATAAGAGGCTATCGTACTGATACCCATTTTGGACATTATTTTGAGTAAGCCGCCGTTTAAAGCTTTATATACGTTTTTAAACTCGTTTCTTATCTCATAAGCGCTTAAATCTTTTTTCTTTTTCAAATTCTCGTAAACTGTCGCAAACAAAAGATACGGATAAACCGCCGCTGCGCCGTATCCTATCATAACCGCAGCCGAATGCGAATCATATACTTCCCCCGTTACGGCTATGATAGAAACTAGATGTCTGATTTTTTCTTTAAGTAGCGTTTGGTTTATTTT
>JALWIX010000015.1 GCA_027082175.1 Campylobacterales bacterium | reverse complement strand
TGGTGGAGGTGTGGGGAATCGAACCCCAGTCCGAAAACAACCTACCATAGGCCTCTACGTGCGTAGTAGCGCTGATTTATCTTAGTTACCGAAGGTTCAGCGCCCGAAACCTTCGATAACCCAGCCTAAATAAGGTCAGTCTGAGGTTAGGCAGCCTCAGACTCTAGCCCTTCTAGGTGTGACCCCGCAATATCCAAAGCCGAAGGGCAAACTTTGGCGCGAGGGACCATTATGTTAAGTTAAACTTACGCAGCTACAGCGTAAGCTGGTCTGTAATCTGTATTGTTTGCGTCTATTTTTTTGAGGAATTTTTACGGCGTTCCTCAAGCCGGCACGCAGCCTATGGAGGGCTGCTCCCGTCGAAGCCATGTCACCCCCATATCGGGGAAGACCATAGAGGCAATCTTAGGAGTTTATCAAATCCTTAATCTTTCCTGAAAGCTCGCATATTTTATCAATTTTCTCTTTACTTGTCAAGTCTGATAAAAGTATCTTAACAAAAGCGCTTCCGACAATCACGCCGTCACAATAAGCCGCCTTCTCTTTTGCCGTCTTTTCATTGACGCCAAAACCGATATATACTGGAGTATCGGTATATTTTTTTATATTTTCAACTATTGGAGACACATCCTCTTTTTTGTCACTGCCCGTAATCCCGGCATAAGCGACAAGATAAATAAACTTTTTGGAATCTTTTACTATTGTTTTTATTCTATCTTCACTATCTGTTGGCGCTACAAAATCGATAAGAGCTATCTCTTTTTCTTCAAACATAGCTCTATAACTCAAAGCCTCCTCATAAGGAAGGTCCGGTATAATAAATCCGCTAACGTCAAGCTTCTTAGCCTCATCTAAAAAATAATCCATCCCTTTATGATAAAAAGGGTTAAAATATCCCATCCATAAAGTATCTACAGTTTTTGCAATCTTTTCGCTGATATAAAAGGTATCCGCTATTTTAAATCCATTTTGAAGAGCTCGTACGTTAGCCTCTTCTATAATAGGTCCGTCTGCAACGGGATCTGAAAAAGGAATCCCAAGCTCAATAGAATCCACGCCATTTTCTTTCATAGCCAACGCAAGGTCAACGGTAAACTCTCTATCCGGTAGAGCTGAAGTTATATAGGCAACTAGCTTTTTCAAAAGCGATCCTTATGATTTAATATTAAAAAATAAACTGTTAAAGAGATTAAGAGGTTAAGAGTAAAAATACCTCGTAACCTTTTTCTATTTTTATCGAAATTATACCTCTTTTTTGATAAAATGAATTATAAATAGACTAAATACTAGAGGAATTGATGAATAAAAAACAAACGATAACATCCATAAAAGAAGCGAAAGGTAAAGAGCCTCTTGTGATGGTTACGGCTTACGATGCTCTTTTTGCAAAATTGATAGAACCGTATGCCGATATGATACTTGTCGGCGACAGTCTCAATATGAGTTTTTTGGGAAAATCCGATACGCTTTCCGCAACTATAGAACAGATGATATATCACACAAACGCAGTATGTAACGGCGCAAAAAAAAGTTTTGTTATATGCGATATGCCCTTTGGAACCTATA
>JALWIX010000014.1 GCA_027082175.1 Campylobacterales bacterium | reverse complement strand
GCTAAAGTCAGCAATCCATTTTTAAGAGTGGATTTTAACACTTATAACGCTAAACTTCTTTATCACGTTAAAGAGGGAAAACCTTATATCGTAGAAGATATAAAAATATTTTTAACCGAACCGGTTATAGAGCCTAAAAAACTTTTAGAAGAGATGAAGTTAAAAAAAGGAAAAATATTTAACATAGAAAAATTAAGACGTGATATGCAAAAAATCAAAGAGCATATTGCGGACCTAGGTTATGCCTATGTTAGGGTTATTCCTGATTTCAAAAAGAATCCTAAAAATCATACGACTACTGTAGAATATACCGTAATTCCCGGAAAAAAGGTTTACATTCACGACGTTATAATCTCAGGCAATCAAAGAACTTTAGATAGGGTAATAAGAAGAGAGATATACCTAGCGCCTGGAGACCTTTATAGTTTGACAGATTTGAAAGATTCTAAAAATGCTCTTAAAAGAACGGGCTTTTTCCAAGATGTTACTATCGAGGAGAGACGCGTAAGCGAAAATGAAATCGATCTTTTGGTAAAAGTTAAAGAGATGCCAACCGGAAATATAATGGTCGGCGGCGGATACGGCTCTTATGAAGGCGTAATTTTAAATGCCAGCATATCCGATAGAAATATATTTGGAAGTGGTATTAACACCTCTTTGTCGGTTGATTATTCTTCGAAATCGTTAAGATTTAATTTTGGTATCTATAATCCTAGGATATTTGATAGCGATTATAGTTTAAGTGTTAATTTTTACAATACTACGTATCAGTCTTACGATTATACTCAAAAAAGAAAGGGCGCTTCCGTAGGTTTAGGTAAACAGCTGTCAAGATATCTTAGAGGTTCAGTTACCTACAAGTATGAAGAGAACGAATTGAGCGACGTAACTTTTGACAGCATATATTTTCCGGAAGGAAAGTATATAAAAAGCGCTATAGTGCCAGCGTTTTATTGGGACAATACCGATGATTTTTATGTTCCAAGACACGGTATCGCCTCTTCTGTTTCTGTCGAGTACGCGGGAATCGGAGGAGATGATAAATATTTGAAAAGTTATGCTAAATTTGCCTATTTTTACGGTCTTGAAGACATTATTGACTATGATCTTATCTTAAGGTATAAAGCAAGAGCAGGATATATATCCGATTTTGGTTATCTACCTGTAAACGAAAAATTTTATATAGGGGGAATTAGAAGCGTTAGAGGATACTCTTCCGGTTCTATTTCGCCTGTAGATGCGGAAGGTAGACTTATCGGCGGTAAACAGACTTTTTCCAACTCTATAGAAGCTAGTATTCCTTTGATTGATTCGGCTAGAATGAGACTCACATTTTTTTACGATTACGGGATGATAGGAGAAGAGAGTATTAGCGAAATTTCAAGAAGCGGCGCTGGTGCTGCTATAGAGTGGCTCTCTCCTATGGGACCAATACAACTTATTTTTTCGACGCCGCTTGATGACAAACCTGGGGATAGAACCTCAAGTTTTGAGTTTAGTATGGGTACGAAATTTTAAAAAATGTTAATGAAATAAGTGATGGAACAATGAGGGATAGAAGAGGAAAGTTCTTTTTAGTTTGTTGTTTTATCACTTTGCAATTTTTCAAAAATGATTGCAAAAGATTCCGGTTTTTCTAGAGTTTTAATCTCCTCTTTTGCAAGATATAGCAAAGAGTCTGATTTGATTTTGAGCACTCCTTTTTTATACTCTATTTCGAATTTTGGGCAACTTAAATCTTTGTTAATAGCCTCGGCCAACGCTAGCGTAAAACTAAGCCAGTTTAATATATGCAAGGGCGGGAGAAGTTTTTTAAAATCCTTTATAAAGCTATTTCCAGGAAGCTTTTTTTTATGAAATCTAACCAATGTTGAAATCAGCACTATGTCTTTGTGCGTGACTCCATATTCTAGATCGTTTAAAATTATATACGAGCTATGTTTGTGATGCTCGTAAAAATCTATCTTTATTCCAATATTTGAGAGTTTAGAGGCTATTAATAGATGCTTTTCGTATACTCTTTTTTTGTCAAACTCTTCAAAGAGAGCATTGTAGATTTTTACTGTATTTTTATAAAAACATTTGCTTGCTCTTTCGTTTAAACAGAATCTATCCAAAAGACTTCTTACGCTTGGATTGAAGTTTTTAGGCAGAGAATAGTTGGAGTTTCTAAGAAGATCATATAGGAAATATCCTTCTCTTACTCCTACTCCACTTGTGATAATTTTTTGCGCTTTAATATATTTTAATACTTCGGCAAATATTAAAGCGCCTTCTCTGACGGTGTCGTATCTATCTTTTTTAATATAAAATTTTTTTAGTTTTGTCGTGGGTGCAAATATTAGTTTTTCAATATACTTTTTCTCATTATTAAAGTCATATTCAAAACCGTGCAGTTTATCCAAAGGATATTCGTTTTTTTGCATAATAGATTTAGATATAGCTCTGATAGTGCCGCCTATGCCTATCGCAGTATTCTCTATAAACGTTTTAGGTACTTTTTTGAGCTCTTCCTGGATAAAAGATATAGCTTCTTTAAAATCTAAATTTTTATCAAAAAAGAGTTCTTTTAACCTAACAGTTCCAAGATTTAATGAGACTGTTTCTATAATTTTTGAGTCTTTTATCAAGGCAAGCTCAGTTGAGCCGCCGCCTATATCGACGGTTATCCCGCTACTAATAGGCAAAAGATTGGAAGCGGCGACGGCTCCTAAAAAGGCCTCTTTTTTTCCGTCAATTATTTTTATATTAAGATTAAGCTCTTTTTTAACTCTCTTAAGAAAAACATTTTTATTTGGAGCGTCGCGAAGCGCAGAAGTTGCGACACATAAGATTTTTCTTGACTTTAAAGCCTTTGCGATATTTAAAAACTCTTTTATGGCGCTAAAAGCCCTTTCCATAGCAAGGGGTTGAAGTAAGCCGCCGTTTTCGTAGGCTCCTTCACTAATTCTTACTCTACTTTTTACTTCTTCAATGAGATAAAAACCAAATCTACTAGTTCTCTCGATTACTATCATTCTGGCTGAGTTAGAACCGATGTCGATAATTGCGGTTCTTTTAGCCATTAATCTTCTTTTTCTTTTACAATTTGTTCATACTTTAGTTTAAGTTCGGCTATAGTTTCCATGTTGTCTGGATCGGGCACGATACACTCAACCGGACATACCGCTATACAAGCCGGCTCATCATAAAAACCTACGCATTCCGTGCATCTGTCCGGGTCAATTATATAGATTGGATCGCCTTCTTCTATAGCTTCTGTCGGGCACTCTTCTCTACAAGCATCACATGCGATACATTCATCAGTAATCATTAAAGACATTAAAACCCCCTCTCAGAAAATAATTAAATATCGCAAATTTATATCTGAAATAAACTTAATAAAAAATTAATTCAAAAAAACAGAACAAAAAGTGAGATTTAACAAATTGGACAAGCGAGAGTAGAAGGAATTATTAGTGTAGCTACGGCGCCTTTTTTATCTTCTCTGTTTTTGATCATTATAGTAGCGCCCATTGCATCCGCAGCGCTTTTTGCTAAGAAAAGCCCTAGCCCTACGCCGCTTTTTTCACCGCTTCTTTTAAAGGGCGCAAAAAGGTCTAATTTTTCGTCTATTCCAGGTCCTTCATCGATAACTTCGATTTTCAATCCATCTTCTACCGGAGAGCTTTTTAAGACAATTTTTCCGCCTTCAGGAGTAAACTTTATCGCATTTTGTATAAAATTTTGTAAAATATGGTTAACAAGCGTAGGCTGAATAGTTGTTTTATATTTTTCCGGTTTTAATTTTATTATAAGTTCTTTATCTTCTTGCTCCGCTAAAAGTTTATAGTTGTTCGCTTTCTCTTTTAAGTAGCTTATCACGTCCATCTCAACAGGAGGTTCGAAATGATCGCCTTCTTGTCTTCCAATTTTTAGAACATTTTCGATCATTTTATTCATTTCGTTGATTGTCTTTATATTGAGTTTTATAGTTTCAATATACTCTTCTGGACTTCTTTTTTTAATGAGAGTTACTTCGTTTTTTAGTTTCATTACCGCTAAGGGAGTTTTAAGCTCATGAGCGACTCCTATAAATAACTCTTTTTGATATTTTACGAATGTCTGAATTCTGTTTATAAGCATATTTATAGAGCGTCCAAGAGGTTGAAACTCAATAGGAAGGTTTTCGATTTTTATCGGTTTTAACATATTTTCGTTCATATCCGCAAGTTTTTTCGTAAAGTTGGTTATATAAGTAGTTAGCATTTTTGAGATTAAGAAAGCGTATATGATAATTAAAGCAAAACCTAAAATATTGGCAAATATTATTATTTTATGAATTTTGTTTAAAAGATGAGACATTGAAGTGATATTTTTCGTAATTTTTAAAAATGTCTGCTCTCTAAAATTGTAAGGGTAGTAAAGTATCGCGTAAACTTGTCTATTTTTTTTTAAAACGTCAAAATGTATATTGTTGATATTGGGAGGTTTTGATATAACTTCAACGTTTATATCTAAGGTATTTTTGAGATAAAAACTATCTATTTTGTCGCCGGCATGTTGATTGGGAATATTTGTTACAATATATTTTGCTTGTCTTATTAACCCTTCTTCTAGTTCTTGATATAAAGAGTGCCTGATATAGCTGTATAAAATGGTGGAAAATATGGCTATTAGCGCGGCTGATGCCAACACTAATTGCCATATAAACTTCCCTCTTATGCTCCTCTTGGAAAGCAAAATCTATAACCTCGTCTTCTAACCGTTTCTATTGTAGTTATTCCTAAAGGTTTATCTAGTTTTTGCCTTATCTGATTTATCGCAACTTCTATAACATTGGGAGTTACTAGTTCAGGTTCTTCCCAGATAGCGTCAAGTAGCTGCTCTTTAGATACGATTTGATCTTTATGTCTCGCAAGATGTGTAAGAACCTCGAAAGGTTTTCCTTTTAGCTCTATCTCTTTGTCTTTGTAGGTTATTTTTTCTTCTTCGGGGTTGATTATTAGGTCTTCGATCTCGATTATATTGCTTCCGCCAAATCTAAGTCTAGCTTCTATTCGAGCTATCAAAACGTCAAAATCGAATGGTTTTCTTATATAGTCGTCCGCTCCCGCTTTAAGAGCTTCGATCTCGCTCTCTTTATCGTCTCTAGCAGAGAGCACCAAAACAATTGTTTTAGGACTGTTCTGTTTTACTTGCGTTACAAGCTCTAAACCGCTTCCGTCCGGTAACATCCAGTCAGCTAAAATCAGGTCATAATTTCTAATATCTAAATAGTATAACGCATCTTTGAGATTTTCAGCAACATCACTTTGATAACCAAACTCTTTTAGCCCCTCTGCAAGAGTTTTATTAAGCGTTACTTCATCTTCTACTATTAAGATTCTCATTGTACCCCTTTATTTTATTTTAAATTTAAGCGAGATTATATCACAATTTTAGAAAAATTTAAAGAAAATTTCAACTTTTTTTAATCTTTTTTATGAAATAGGCAATATGTTGGAAGAGATTTTAGAAATTTTTTTCTAAAACGATTCCAACATTGCAGTTTTTTAGTATATCCGGTTTTTTTAGTGAAGTTTTAATGGCGGTTATTTGAGGATATAGTTTTTTTAGATTGTTACTTAAGCTTTCAAGAGCTTCTTCAATTAAGTAAAATCTGTTTTTTTTGATATGTTGGACTGTAAAATCTACAATTTTCGTATAATCAACAAACTCTTTATCTTTATAGTCGTACTCTATCTCTATGTCTATAACGATTTTTTGTTCTTTTTCTCTCTCAAAGTCAAGAATTCCTATAATGGTTTTAAACTCTAGATTTTCTATCACTATTTTCATACTGCGGCTTTCTCTTCCCCTCTTATGAGCCTTACTATATTTGGCATATGTTTATAAATGACGATCGCAGCTATTAATAATATAGGCGCATGGGATTTGATATGAGGTATTTCGGGATGAATTATAAAACTTGAGACAATTAAAACAAAAAGACCGCTAAGTGATGCTAAAGACGAGATTTTTGTTGTCTTTGCAGTTATTGCCCAAGCTACAAGCGCCAGTAAAGTCTCAATAGGAAGCATTATAAGCAGCACTCCAACGCCTGTGGCAACTCCTTTTCCGCCTTCAAATTTCAAAAAGGGGCTAAAACAGTGTCCAAGTACCGATAATACGGCTATTGCCCACTGTGTTGCGTAAGATAGACCTATCGCTTTTGCTAAAAGAATCACGAGGACGCCTTTTAGGGCGTCTAAAATAACTGTCGCTATAGCCAACTTTCTTGCCAATTTTGGATCTTTTTCCTTGAGTACTCTTAATACGTTTGTTGCTCCTATGCTTTTGCTGCCCGCTTCTTTGATATTGGTGCCTGTAAAAATTTTGGCTAAGATCAAGCCAAAGGGTATGCCTCCTACAATATATGCCAATATATAAAATTGGACGTTGATATTCGTAAAAAAATCCATTTTTAACCTTTCAAATTTATAAACTCTTGTTTTTTCTTGTATGTAAGTTTAAAAAATTTCAGATAATTTTAGCTAAAATAACATAATATTATGATTATAAAAAAGCGCTTGTTGGCGAATATACGCTTAAAGCGAACACCACTATAAAGGATTTATGTGAGTGATATAAAAAGTATGCAAGAGGAGATCAAGCAACTTAAAGAAGAGCTTTCCGTTACTATAGTAGCGCACTATTATCAAAAAGATGAGGTGTTTGAAATCGCGGATATTACAGGGGATAGTTTGGAGCTTGCAAAAAGATCCAAAGAGAGCGAGAGCGAATTTATACTTTTTTGCGGCGTAGGTTTTATGGGGCAAAGCGTTAAAATACTAGATCCAAACAAAAGAGTCGTTATGCCAAGAATAGCCTGTTGCGCTATGGCAAGAATGATAGATTCTACATATTTTGATCAATCGGTTGAGTATATGATAGAACATGGGATAAAAAAAGAGGATATTTTACCCGTTACTTATATAAACTCTGGCGCGGAAGTAAAAGCTAAAGTGGGCAAAATGGGCGGTATGGTATGTACTAGCAGCAGTGCCAAAAAGATAATCCAAAAAGCTTTGGAAACCGGTAAAAAAATCCTTTTCGTTCCAGATAAGTGTCTAGGACAGAATATAGCTTGGATGATGGGACTTAAATCTTGCGTTATAGGCGAGGGAGAGTGCGATCCAAAAGAGGCTGATATCATCTGTTTTAACGGTTTTTGCTCTGTACATCAGCTTTTTGAAGTCGAGGATGTAGAGTTTTACAGAAAGAGATATCCGGGCATAAAAATTGCCGTTCATCCTGAGTGCAAACCTGAAGTTTGCAAAGTTGCGGATTTTGTCGGTTCTACAAGTCAGCTTCTTCATTACGTAAAATCGTTGCCGTTAGAGCAAAAGGTTGCCGTAGGAACCGAGTACAATTTTGTTC
>JALWIX010000013.1 GCA_027082175.1 Campylobacterales bacterium | reverse complement strand
AGCACTTTAGTCCACACCGAATTTCTTGTATAAGCTTTTGCGTCTTTATACTGCTGTTGATATCTATTCTTATCTGTAAGAGGTAGTTGTTCCCATTGCTGTTCTACCAAAGTTTTGCCGTCTCCATCCTCATACTGGTTGCTAGATTCATGAGAGTAGCCTAACAAGATTTTAAGTTTATCGTTACCGGCATTCCCGCTAATACTTAGTTTATTATAATCATAGCTACCGTATATGAAAGATATATCCGCACTCTGCCCCTTTTGAGGGTCTTTTGTTTTAACATCTATCATACCGCCCATACTTCCAAAATTCTCAACATCAAAAGGTCCCTCTTTAACCGTTACCTTCTCTATCTGAGCTGAAGAAACGTGCATAGACGGCGGATCCATTCTGTTTGGACAAGCTCCATAAATTTTAGCTCCATCAATAAGCACATTTATATCATCTCTTTTAAAACCTCTCAAAATAATATCGTTACCTATAGCACTGGCTCTTACAAGATTAATTTCCGGTAAAGTTTCAAACAATATTTCACCCAAATCCTGTTGCCTTGTAAACTTTATCTCCTCTTTGCCAACCTCAGTTAAATTACTAGAAGTTTCCGCCATATCCTCTATAAAAACTTTTTCCACCTCTATAGAACCTGCAAAAAGCGCACCGCTTAAAATAAGCGAAAGCCCTATTTTTCTTTTCATACCGACTCCTAATATAAAAAAATTTATTAAAATTATTACATATAAATATTAAACCTAAATTAACTCCTAACTAGAGTCTAGCAATTAAAAATATTTTGTTTAAGCGATAGAAGCTTTTTTTAAAAAAGTCTCTACAAGGAGATAATTCAAAAGTTTTTTAATAATTAACCATATAATCCGATAAAAAGTGATAATGTGACGAAGTCTATTGCAAAATCAAAGCTAAAAAATATAGTCAAAAAAATAACCGAGTTTTTTTAAGCAGTCGTTTTTAACGACCACTTTCTTTTTTTGAGTTGTAAGTATATCTTTTATGTTTTATCACAAAATCCGCAAACTCTTTAAATATATATGCGCTCTCATGAGGCCCTGGACTGGCTTCTGGATGATGCTGAACTGAAAAAATTGGAGAGTTTTTATATTTTAAACCCTCAATTGTATTGTCAAAAAGGTTTATATGAGTTACTTCGGCTATTTCTTTTATATTTTCAGGTACGTTATAATTGTGGTTTTGCGCGGTGATCTCAACCCTTTTAGTTTTTTCGTTTCTTACCGGGTGATTACCGCCGTGATGACCAAATTTGAGCTTATATGTCGGATAACCATGGGAGATGGAAAGTAGTTGGTGTCCGAGGCATATTCCAAACATAGGCACCTTCTTTTCTATAAGCTTTTTTATCTTTTTATGAATATCTTTTAAAATAAGCGGATCCCCGGGACCATTAGAAAGAAATACTCCGTCAATGTCGCCTTTTTCAAATCTATCAATCAATTCTTCAACGCAAAAACCCTGTGGAATTACCTCAACCTCCAATCCAGCCTCAGTTAGATTGTTTAAGATATTTCTTTTTACTCCAAAATCAATAGCAACTATTTTAGCTTTAGCTTCAGGAGGCTCTTTGTATCTAAACAATCTAGCATCGTAAGTGGCGCTTTTATGGATATAAGACTCTTTAGCGCTAACCTCTTTTATATAATTTACTTCCTCTATTCTAGGCGAATTTTCTAGAATCTTTTTTAACTCTTCTTGATCGCTAATTTCCGTAGAAGCAATCATCATCTGAGAGCCTTCTTCTCTTAAAACCTTTGTCAAAAATCTTGTATCAATATCGCATATGCCCATTACGTCAAATTTTTTTAAAAAATTCTCCAACGAGTCTTCGGCTCTAAAGTTAGAATATCTTCTTTGATAGTTTCTTACCATTATACCCTTAGCAAATGCGCCACTACTTTCCATATCCTCCTCATTAACGCCTACATTTCCGATTTCAGGCATAGTAAAAGTTATAAACTGTCCGGCATAACTAGGATCGCTTATTATCTCTTGATATCCGCTCATAGAAGTATTAAATACTATCTCACCGACCTTTGTTCCTTCGCTTCCAAAACTTTTGGCCTCCAAGAAGATTCCGTTTTCAAGATATATCCAGACTTTTTTCAACTCCAACCCTTTCTTGTCGTAATTCGTTACTCATAATTTTAGATTTGTAAAAATTTATGCGCCAACACTCAAAACACAACATATATTTGCTTAATGTGCCTAAATACTCCAATAATAGTCACAACATCCCTCTTTTCCTAAGTTCCTCTTCATACATCTTTTGAAAAACAAGCTCAAACTCTTCTGAACCAGGCACAAGCTTACGCTTATAGTTTGAGATTTTTTCAAAAACCTTATCCTCAATCTCATCATACATCTTTATATAATCCTCAATAGCATTGAAAATAATATTTTTTACTTTATTTTCCGGAACAGTATATCTTATGAGGTCCTCTTCATAAAGATAGTCCAATATTTTATGCGAAAGATGGTTGAATCTATCTTCAAAATTTAAAATTACGTCATATTCAGGCGCCAATCTCTTTTTTATCATCCAAAAAAGCTGTTTTGGATCAGCTAGCATAAACTCGATTTCATCTTCGTTTTCTTCTATGATCTCTCTTACGTGATCTTCTAAAGCCAGCTCTTTTTTAAGTTCCTCTTCTATTATCTCCTGAGCTACTTTTGCCACTGCTTCAACACCTTTAGTCAAGGTAACAAATCCGCTTTTTGCTAAATCTATCGCTATCTTGTTCGCTACGTATGGCGCATGAGGAAGTCTTAGTCTCATTAACTCTCCTATATCTAAATGGGTTGTTTATATAGTTAAAATAGTAAAATTAAGAAATAGTTTAACAACTTAACTATTTTGCCTCTTATCTAATAATTGTGTCGGCTCTATCCGGGCTAGTAGAGATTATCCCTACTTTCGTACCGGTAAGTTCTTCTATAACATTTATAAATTTTTTCGCTTCATCGGGCAATCTTTCATACTCTTTTATACCCTCTACGCTATCCCAACCATCGATCTCCTGATATACGGGTTGCACATTTTCCAGATCGCTCGGCACATAATCTATTATCTCACCCTCATATCTATATGCAGTGCATATTTTAATCTTCTCAAAACCGTCTAATACATCCAACTTCATAATCGCAAGCTCGTCACAACCATTTAGCCTACATGCGTATTTTGCCGCAACCGCATCGAACCATCCGCATCTTCTAGGACGCCCCGTAGTTGTGCCAAACTCGGCGCCCTGTTTTCTAAGTCTTTCTCCATCCTCGCCAAAATCTTCTGTAGGAAAAGGTCCATTTCCCACTCTAGTACAGTAAGCTTTGGCAATACCTATAACTTTACCAATATCTTTAGGGGAGAGCCCTAGCCCCGTACAAGCCCCGGCCGCTATTGTATTGGAACTTGTTACGAAGGGATATGTTCCATGATCTATATCTAACATACTACCTTGAGCCCCTTCAAGCAAAATCCTGCTCCTGTTTAACTTCATAATTTCCCACAGATAGTTAGTAACATCGGTTACGTAAGGCAATAATTTTTCTCTATAAAGTTCAAGCTCTTTTTCTAATTCATCTTTAGAAGGTATTTCTATGTCTAAAGCTTTAAAATATGCTTTGTTTGTTTCAAAATAGTCTAAAATCTTATCTAGAAGTCTTTTTGTGTCTTTTAATTCGCCTATTCTATGACCCATTCTGCTTATTTTATCGCTATATGCAGGACCTATTCCTCTTCCTGTTGTTCCAATCGCGTTTTTGCCTCTAAGCTTCTCTTTTGCCTTGTCTATCAACTCATGATATCTAAAAATCAGATGAGCTTTATCGCTTATAAGAAGTCTTCCCTCTAAAGAGTCAAACTGTTGCATCTCTTTAAGTAGAGCCTCGGGACTTACCACTACGCCGTTACCTATGATATTTACAGCTTTTGGATTTAAAATACCTGAAGGTATGAGGTGTAGCGCGATCTTCTTACCGTCAACAACTATGGTATGACCGGCGTTGTGTCCGCCTTGATATCTACATACGACATCATAATTTTGCGCAAGAAGATCAACAATTTTACCTTTTCCTTCATCTCCCCATTGAATGCCAACTATCAAATCCGCTTTCATCAACAACCTTTATCTTCTAAAATTTCTATCAAATTGTCAGTATATAACGCAAATCCAGCCGCGGCTAATTTATCCGCACTATACTCTCCACCCATGCATAGAGTCATATTTTTATCGATAAATCTAAAAAATAGGTCCTCATAATACCTCATTTTCGCATAATATAAAGGCGCTATGATAAGATTGTCATAATTTATAGAATCGCTAAGCTCTTTTATCTTTACTAGCTCATTCTCTATATTTTGTGGAACCTCGCCTATTAAGTCATCTATTTGGGAAGGCTTTTTTAAATAAATAAGCCTCTTTATCCACTCGCTGCCACACTCTAAAAGATACTCTATATTTACACTTTTTAATATCTCTAATGGTATATTGTGCTCTTTATGCAGTATATTAGCAATTTTTATATTGGAAATCTGAAGCAGCGGCTTAATATCTAGCTCCTTTAAAATCTCCAAAGCGATTTTAAGCACCTCTTCGCTTTTGGAACTTCCCAAAAGTTCGGCTCCTATTTGGTAAAACTCGGATGTTGGATATCTAAAAACCGGCTGTATATAAAACCATTTTTTATGGGATGTGCTGCGTCCTAGCCTCTTTGTAATAATTCTAACAACATCTATCGTGGAATCTGCTCTAAGAGTAATATCTCTATTTTGTTCATCGCTAACTCTAATAAGCTCTTTTCTATCTTCTATACCAAAATGTTGATGATAAGAAAAAAGTGGCGTAACAATCTCTTCATAACCATGTTTGTATAAAATTTCGCTAGCTTTTGCTTCTATATCTCTTTTTAATTTTGCGCTTTTTCCAAAATAGAGTCTAGCCCCTTTTGGGATTTCATGTTCATAAATCATAAATCAATCCTGAAAGTATATTTCGTTAAATACCCTATTCGCTTTTCCCTCATACTTCAAACGTCCTAGCTCTTCAAGAGCCTTTTCGATTGCGTTTACCGCCCAAGCAGCTTCATAAGGCTCGATCAAACCCATATGATTTATTCTAAAGAGTCTGCCTTTTAGATGATCTTGTCCTCCCGCTACGTTTACCCCATATTTTGTTTTTAAAATCTTTCTTATCTTTTCAGCTTCCTCATCTATAATCGCAGTCATAGCATTTGCCGGTTTTTTAGGATATATAGTAAGACCAATCGCCTCTAAAGCGACTCTTGTAGCCAAAGCTCTTTTGTCCGTTAAATCATAAAGAGTATCAAGCCCTACTTCTTCAATCTCTCTTAAAATCTCTCTTAAACCTATTATCAGAGTTGTGGCTGCGGTATAAGCAGTAGTGCCTTCTCTTTGTTTTTTTATTTCGCTCGCAAGATTAAAATAAAATCCTTTTCCTTTGCCTATTTTTTCTACCGCTTTTTGACTTAAACCTATCATGGAGAGACCTGGAGGAAGCATCAAAGCTTTTTGGCTTCCCGTTATTAAAGCGTCGATATTCTCAATATCTATAGGCTCCACTCCGACTGCGGTTATACCGTCAGCCACAATCATAATATCCGGTTTTATAGCTTTTACTTTTGCAGCAATCTCTTCAACCGGATGTCTAAGACCTCCAGCGCTTTCGCAAATCTGAATAAAAAGAGCGTCAATATCTGGATTTTCTTTTACAGTTTTGACAATTTCTTCAGCATCTGCAGGAGTATCCCATTCGTAAGAAAGTTCGATAAAAGGAAGATTAAAAGAGTCGCAAATTTTAGTAAATCTTTGCCCAAATTTGCCTGCGTTTACGGTCAAAGCCTTTTTATGGCAAAGATTGGTAACGCAAGCTTCCATAGCTCCGGTCCCGGTAGAAGCTATCAAAACTACTTCATCAGTTTTTAAAAGATTAAAAAGACGTTCTCTCGTCTCATAAAATATTTTAGTAAATTCTGGTGTTCTATGGTGTATGGTCTCACCGGCCATAGCTACTCTAACTTTTTCAGGTACCGGCGTAGGTCCGGGAGTAAAAAGAAGCATATTTTATCCTTTGAAACGAAAAATAACTATATATAACAAAAGCAAGATAGTATATCAAATGAAGGATTAAATTGTGTTTATGAAAAATCAGAGAATGAGTAGAATAAGAGGCAAATCAAGCAAAGGACTTTTGCCCTTTACTTGATTTCGATCTTTTTAGTATTTTCTTTCTCTTCGATTTTTGGTATTGTTATATAAAGGACTCCGTCTTCTACTTTAGCTTCAATTTTTTGGGCGTCGGCGTCACTTGGAAGAGTAAATCTTCTTTCAAATTTTCCAAAGAAGCTCTCTGTGCGGACATAGCCTTTATCTTTCTCCTCTTTTTTAAATTTTCTTTCTCCAGATATTGTCAAAATGTTATCTTTTATTTCCACATTTATATCATCTTTTTTGACTCCCGGAAGATCAACCTCAACATAATAAGCTTTATCATCCTCTTTTTCGTTAACAGCCGGCGCCCATACTGTCTCCTTTGCAGTAGCCGGAACAGCCGCTCTTTCAAGGTCTAACATATTGGAGATTCTCTTTTCTATCTCTCTTAGCTCTTTAAAAGGATCTATCATCGGTAACATAGTCACCTCCTTACGTTAGATTTTTTCTTGCTGTAATTATAGCAAGTTTAGTCTATTTGTGTCAAGTTTTATTAGACGTTTTTACTAAATTATTCTTCTATAACTCTACCAATTTTCTTATATAGCTCCCAATAATACAATACAAACTCTTTTACCTTTTCATCTTTAGGAAGATAGCGTTTTCCTACTTTTTCAACATAATTATCCAAAAACTTTTTTGGATCGCTTTTTTCAAGATAATAATCAGCGACTAAAGATTTGTAAATGTTTATATACCACTCTTTTAATCTTTCATAACTATCTTTCGATATATCTACCTCAAGTCTTTTTTCGAATCTTAAAACTTTTGAGTCAAAAAGTCCTTTTAAATGTAAAAGTCCCTCTATATAATACGGTAAAACCTCCGAAGTCTCCATCCAAGAGATTAGTGAAACCGCTCTTTGCAGAGTATCTTCCATAACATATTCCCAAAGTTCCTCCTCTTCAAACGTAAAAAAAGCTATAAGTCCGCCTACTGTCGCTTTAAACTCCTCGACATTTTTAAACTGTCCTGTTCTATTCATAAGTGACTCACTACTCTCATCCATCCACAAAATATGGCCATACTCATGACCGATAGTTGTTATATCGTAAACTTTATGCCAAATTTGAGGCGTCTCCAAAACTTTCCTAAACTTTTTAACAAGTTTGGCTCCAAAAACCTCTTTTGTAATCTTCATAGGAGGTTTAGATTTTTGTAGTTCAAGTATCATATCAGCATAAGCAAATATCTTTTTGCCCTCCTCTTTAGATACTTTTTCGTCATTTGGAACCACTTGAGCGCTAAAAAGTCCGTTAAACTCAGCTCCATACCAGCTAAGCGGCCTTCCTATATAGAGCTGAACTCTATTTAAATTTTTAATAGAGTTTTCATAGATTGAGTCTCTGTTTTTACCAATATCAAGATATATTTTTTTAAAAGCTTTCTCAATTTTTATTTTAGTCCTATTATCTTGATAATCCGGATTTACGATTCTAATATCCCATTCCAAAGCGACGGCTTTTCTGTAATGATCCTCATAATACTCTAGAGGATGGCCTATCTGAATAGGAGAAGTTATCTTCATCCAAGCTCTATCGACGTCAGCCCATTTGGGTATAAGATTTTCTATTTTTTCTTCTAACAACGCCTCTTTGATTTTAGTAAAATAAGAAATCCACGCATTCTCTAGAAAAAAAACCTCATCTTTCAAACCTCTTAAATCCAAAATAAAACGCTCAAGCCTTCTGCAAACCTCTTTTACCTCCTCTTCAAAGGCTTTGGAATAAGGAATCGATTCAAATTTTCCATCCTTTATCCTCAAAACAGAATATGATCTATCTCCAGGCTCTCCGTCAATATCAGGATCAAAAAGATTTTTCTCGTTTAAAAGTTTATATATCTTCTCCTCATCCGAGTTAAAGAGTCTATAAAGCTCTCTATTGACGCCGTTTATAATCTGCGCGGTCCAAGAAGATTGCCAAGAACTCATTGCAACCCCTACTTTATGGGCGCCTTTTAAAATCTCTCTATAAAATGGCGTTAAAAGATTTTCATCCTCTATTTTAGATATAAGCCTCTCAAATCTCTCTATATAAAATTTTGATATCCAAAGATAAGCCTCTTCTTTAGCTTTTATAATATCTTCTTCATCAAAACCGGCCTCTTTCATTACCTGAACAAGAGAATCTTCCCTTAAATTTACTATCCTATTTACGGCAGCGAGTCTAGATTCGCCATTTACAGGAAGATTCAAAAGCACTAAAAAATCATCTACCAATATTTCCAAGTCTATAAGTTTCGTATCTACTAATGAGCGGTGAGGTTTAAAAATATCATAAAATTTTTGAAGCTCCTTTTGCTCAAACTCTACAAGCTGATAAACTCTTTTTAAATCTTTAAAAAACTTCTCTTTCAATTTTTTTCCTTGCTTTTTGTTTATGTCCTTTGGATATTAATCTGTTTTTATAACTTTTAAAACTAATTGCGCAAGTTTTAAAGCTTTAGTTCTGTGAGATATCTCTTTTTTTATCTCATCATCCAATTCACCCAAAGTTTTATCGTAACCAGAGGGTATAAACATCGGATCATAACCAAACCCCTTGTCCCCTCTTGCTTTATCAATCACCTCTCCATACATCCACCCATGTACCGTAAATTCACCCTCTTTTGAAACTATGGCAATCGCAGCGGTATAGTAAGCCGGAGTTTTTCTGATATTTTGAGATTTTAACTCATTTATGAGCTTATTTAGATTATCTTTATCACTTGCGTTTTTACCCGCAAATCTAGCGCTGTAAATCCCAGGTATATTGCCTAATGCCGGTACGGTTATACCGCTATCGTCAGAGATCACAACGGCATTTGGATAGATATCTTTAACCTTCTCATAAATCGTTTTTGCTTTTATAATGGCGTTTTCTTTAAATGTTTTACCATTCTCTTCTATATGAAGCTCTCCTATAATATCTTTAAAAGGCACTACATCCCGCGAGTTTAAAATCTTTCTAATCTCTTTAATCTTTCCCTTATTTGAAGTAGCTAAAATAACTTTCATTTTTTTGCCTTTTATTTATCGGTATTTGTTAAAATAGCAAAATTGTTAAATTAGTAAAACGGTCGAATCGTTAAATTGTCAAGTGGCTATATACTGCTTCTTGACAATTTTATAACAACTAAACACTTTTTACCATTTTAACCTCTTTGACTTAACAACGAAATTCTATCATAAAGGATAGTAATTGAAAGAGATTGCAAAAAAAGTTCTTCCTTTAAGTCTCATCGTAGCTTTAAGATTTTTCGGTTTATTTATAGTTTTATCGGTTCTTTCTCAGTACGCTATCGAGTTAAAAGGAGGAACCGCTTTCTTAGCGGGAGTAGCGGTTGGCGGGTACGCCTTTACTCAAGCTTTGCTACAAGTTCCATTTGGCGTTTTAAGCGATAAGATAGGAAGGAAAAAGAGTATTCTTTTAGGGCTTTTGTTGTTTGCAGCCGGTTCTGTAATATGCGCAGTAGCGGATAATATTTATATGTTGCTATTGGGTAGATTTTTGCAAGGCGCCGGCGCTATCGGCTCTGTTGTTACGGCTATGATAGCAGATTATGTAAGAGAGGACGAAAGAGCCCACGCTATGGCGGTTATGGGTATGGTAATAGCGCTTAGTTTCGCCGCGGCTATGATTATAGGTCCTATTATAGGCGGTTTATACAGCGTTAAAGCTCTTTTTTGGCTAACGGCCATTTTGGCAATTCTTGCTTTAGCCATACTCTTTAGCGCCGTTGGAGAACCTCCTAAAATTGTTCATCATTACTCTGAAGAAGAGGCTAAAATAAAACATGTTTTCAAAGATAAAGACTTAGTTAGAATGTATATAACTTTTCTATTCCATTCCTCTACGATGGCAATAGCTTTCTTTTTAATACCAATAATAATGAAACAGAAATTTGGAATGGGACCTGAAACTTATTGGAAAGTCTATCTTCCCGCAGTGATTTTCGGTATAGTCGCGATGGCTCCCGCCGCTATATTAGGCGAAAAGTATCATAAAGGAAAAGAAGTTTTCATAGCGTCTATTATATTTATAGCGCTCTCATTTTTACTTATGGGTTATTCCGACTCATTTTTGCTATTTGCCGTAGGAGCCGTATTTTTCTTTATAGGGTTTAATATGTTTGAGCCTCTTTTGCAAAGCTTTGTTTCTAAGTTTGCAAAAGTTCACCAAAAAGGCGCGGCTTTAGGCGTGGCAAATACATTTGCCTACGTAGGAATCTTCCTTGGAGGCGCCATAGGCGGTCTGTTGTATCAATATTTCCATGAAAATGGCGTTGCTATATTTGTTTTGATGTTATGTATCGTTTGGATTTTTTGGATAGTAGGTATGAGAAATCCGGGAGTTAGAGCAAATCTCTTTTTGGATTTTGACAATTTCGATAAAGAAAAACTTTCCGGATTAAAAGTAGTAGAAGGAATTACCGATTTTTACGTGAATGAGACGGAAAAGATTATTGTGGTTAAATACGACAAAGAAAAACTTGACGAAGATTATATAAAAGAGTTTTTAAAAAAATGATTGAAAGCTGTTATTGGTATATTGGTAATTGGTGTATTAGCAAAAATAGATATTCCATTAAGAAAGACAAATAACTAATATACCAATATACCAATAAACTAATTATAAAAATTTATCTTTTATAATTTTGCTCGATTATCCTTTCTAAAACAGTTTCGTCCATCATACCCAAATGATAACCTTTATAAGTGCCGTTGCTATCAAAAAAGAGCATATACGGTATCTGACCTTGCCATCTGGTTAACGAAGAGATATACTCAACAAAATCTTGATTCCCTTTCATATAATCTGCAACGGGAAAATTAACTCCCCTATTTTTAATCATACTATAATCTTTTATATCCAATGGCTCTTGAACATGAAGACCTATTATTTGCAATTTATCTTTATATTTTTTTTGAATCTTGCCCAAAATAGGCATCTCGGCTTTGCAAGGTGGACAATTTTTGCCAAAAAAATCTAAAATTATTACCTTATTTGGATACTCTTTGACCTTAATTCCGTTATCATTTACCTCTATATGTATCTTGCTGCCTTCCATTGTAGTCAAAGCAAAATTTTTAACCTCTCCCGCTACGGCTATAACAGTAAAAAAAAGCGCAAATCCTAAAATCTTTTTTAACATCTTTTATCTCCTTTTATTTAATCAACCAAACATCTACTTTTTCGCCAACCTCTTTATCTCCTTCCTTCTCAGAAGTTACGATAAGCCCAACATCTCCTATCATATTCGTCAAAATGGCGCTTGTGCCTTCTTTTTTACCTTTAAAATCTACAAAATACTCTCCATCTATCAAATATAGATTGCAAACGGTAAATTCTGTTTTTTTGCTTCTTTTTTTAAAATTTTCCTTCAAGGTAGCTTTAACTATCTTTTGCTCATAGCAAGCGCCCTTAAGTTTATAAAGTATAGGAAGAGCGTATGTTAAAAATGTTACCGTACTCGAATACGCAAATCCTGGAAGCCCTAAAATAGCTTTATTGCCTTTTTTCGCAACCATTACGTGCTGACCGGGTTTTATAATCACGCCTTTAAAAGCAACTTCGGCTCCAATCTCCTCTTTTATAATATCTTTTACATAGTCATAATCCCCTACGCTAACGCCGCCGGTAGTTACAACCATATCGGCGCTATCTAAAGCCTCCTTTAAAGCTTTTGCAATACTTTCTTTGTCATCTTTAACGGCGCCAAGCTGTACCGGTTCTCCTCCATGCAATCTTACCAAAGCTTCAAGCGTGTAGCTGTTAGAACTTCTGATCTGTGCGCTATTTTGCCTCTCTTGTCCTATTTCTAAAACTTCGCTTCCTGTTGAGAGAATCGCAACTTTTGGTTTTTGATAAACTTTTGGCATAACTATGTTTAAGCTACCCATAACGCCTATTTCTGCAAAAGAGATAATCGAGCCTTTTTTTATCAAAATCTCATCTTTTTTATAGTTTTCTCCTATCGGTCTAACGCTAAAACCTCTCTCAACGGGCTCTTTTATAAATATTTCGTCGCCTTCTACTTCCACATTCTCTATAGGTATGAGCGTATCTGAACCTTTAGGCATCAAAGAGCCCGTAAACGTTTTTATGCAAACTCCTTTTTTTACCTCCTCTTCTACTTCGCTCCCGGCTGGATTTTTTGCGACTATTTTTAGCCTTTTCATCCTTTGGTCTTCAAATCTTATGGCATACCCGTCCATAGCAGACGTAGGAAACATGGGATTGTTCTCTTTAGCCACTATATCCTGAGCCAAAACCCTATCCAACGTTTGCGTCAAAAAAAGCTTTTCCACTCCTACAGGCTCAAAATCTAAACTATTTAATATTTTCATCGACTCTTCGTAACTTATCATCAAAATCCTTTAAATATCGAGTAGTCCGCTTCCTTTAATCTTTTGGCTTCTATCTCTAGCATAAACTCTTTCGCCATTGACAACGTCATACTTCCATATAGGCGCGCTAGCCTTAAAATCTTCTACAAAATCCTCGATAAGTTCTAATGCCACTCTTCGTTTAGGGGAAAAAACCGCCGCCATATAGGAAGATGTATGAACGGGAACATCTCCTATAGAGTGAGCCATTTTTAAATACGCCCCCTTTTCGTTAGCTCTTTCTTGCCAATCGTCAAACCATTTTTTCAAAATAGGCTCATATACGTCAAAACTCAAAGCTTCAATACCTTCCTCTTCTCTAACGGTGCCCACAAACGTAATAAAAGCCCCAAAGTTTTTATCTTTACCCCATTTTTGCCAAGAAGAGAAGATGCTATCAACGTCCAAAGGTCCTCTGTAAAGCTCCAACATAAATATCCTTTACCCGCCGCAAACAGGTGGCAGTAAAGATATCTTATCGCCCTCTTTAAGTTTCACGTCTAAAGTATCTACTAATTTGTCATTAACCGCCACTGCGCACTCGCTAAGCCATTTTGACATCTCTTTATCGCTTTTTAGTTTTTGAGCCACCTCTTTTAAGCTTTTAGCCTCTATCTCTATAGGCTCTTTACCGATAGGGCCTAAAAACTCCACTCTAACCATAACTTTTCCTATTATTGGGATTTTGAGTATTATAGCAAAATAGTCATTATAAAATTTCGTTGATCAAAAAAATATATATTTTCCTTTTACGATATAATACGCTTATGATTTTCGGAAAAATAGATTATATAAATCTTTTGCCTTTTTATATTTTTTTAAAAAGAGAGCTAAAAAGTTCTTCTGATAGGGCCGTACTGGAGCATAAAAAAGGAGTGCCTTCAAAAATCAATAAGGATTTTAAAAAAGGCAAAATTGACGCAGCTTTTATATCGAGTATATTCTCGAAAAATAGAAAGTGTACCAACTTAGGTATCGTAGCTAAAAAGGAGATTTTGAGCGTTATAGTTTGTCCTGGCAAAGAGAAAGAGGATATAGAGTCAAACACTTCAAACATTCTAGCCAAAATTTTAGATATAAAAGGGGAAATTTTAATAGGAGATAAGGCTTTAAAAAGATACAAAGAGGGGAAAGATTGCATAGATTTGGCTTATGAGTGGTACAAAAGATATAAACTGCCCTTCGTTTTCGCAAGACTTTGTTACAAAAAAAACTCAAAACTATATAAAAACATTGAAAAAAAATTTTTAAACTCTCATATAAAAATTCCAAGCTATATACTAAAAAGATATGCAAAAAGGAGCGGATTAACTCAAAAAGAGATTCGCTATTATCTCTCTTTGATAAGTTATAAAATAGATAGAAAAGCCTCTGTCTCTTTAAAAAAATTTATGCTTCTCTCAAAAAAAAGAATAAAATAGTATAATATAACTATAAATAAAAATTCTAAGAGGATTGCCGATGGATAAAGCTTTTTTAGCTTTTTTTATTTTATTACTTTCATATATCTTTTTATTTGCAAAAGAGCCTATTACACCTTTGCCAAAAAGTATAAAATATGATAAAGAGAAAGCAATTTTAGGAAAATACCTTTTTTTCGATCCCATTCTTTCCAAAGACAAAAGCACTAGTTGTGCAAGTTGTCACGATTTTAATCATGGAGGCGCCGATCCACGACCGGTATCAATAGGGGTTGAAGGAAAAAAGGGAAAAGTTAACGCTCCTACGGTTTATAACTCCTATTTTAACTTTAGACAGTTTTGGAACGGAAGAGCAAAAGATTTAAAAGATCAAGCAAAATGTCCTATTCACGCTCCCAACGAAATGGCAATGAACGAAAAACTTGTAGAAAAAAGATTAAATTCCAACACTTTTTACAAAACTCTTTTCAAAAAAGTTTATAAAACCGACAAGGTAGAGTTTTGGATGGTTTTAGACGCAATAGCGGAGTTTGAAAAGGCTTTAATAACTCCAGATTCAAAATTTGATCGATATCTAAAAGGAGAAGTAAAACTCTCGTCCCTAGAAAAAAAGGGTTATCTGCTTTTTAAACAGCTTGGGTGTATAACTTGCCACAACGGCATAAATATAGGCGGAAACTCTTTTCAAAAAATTGGCGCTATAAATCCGTACAACAAAGAGCCTATAGGCGATAGATTCGAGATCACCAAAAGAGAGTTTGATAGATACCGATACAAAGTCCCCTCTCTTAGAAATATAGCTCTAACCGCTCCTTATTTTCACGATGGAAGCGTTGATACCTTGGAAGAAGCGGTTGATAAGATGGCGTATCACAATCTAGGATTTACTTTAAGTGAAATGGAGAAAAAAGCTATCGTCTCATTTTTAAAAACGCTAACCGGTAAAAAACCAAAAATTTTAAATGATGAAAAATGATAAAAACGAATAAAAAAATATATTTTGCGGCCATATTTGGATCATTGGCAATTTTACTATTAATTTTTTTTGAAAATTTTACGAAAACATATTTTATACAAAACAATCGTATATTAAATACAATACACGATTTACAAACTCTAGAAGCAAAGTTAGATTATCAGATTTTAGAAAACTCGCTCTTTCTTTATAAAAATTTCGACTCGATTATATCCACTCAAAAAAATATAGAAACTATTTTTAAAAAAATCGAAAGTGACAAACATTTTAAAAACGAACACCCTTCCGTTTACAAAGAGTTAATGGATTATAAAAGAACTCTATATAAAAAAATTGAGATTATACATGATTTCGAAAGCGTAAACTCAACTATTAAAAACTCGACGATGTACCTATCTACGCTAATTACTAAGATTCCGGAAATAAACGAAAAGAGCGACAAGTTGAAGCTTGAAAATTATAATAAGCTGGTAATTAAAACAATTTCTTCAATTTTTTTAGCCAAAAATAGTTTTGACGAAGATTTTATAGAAGAGATCAAAATAAATTATGAACATTTAAAAAAATTTAGTTTCGATAAAAAAAACTTAAAAAATTTCCACTCCGTTCTTCTCTCTCATCTACAAGTTTTTATAACCAATTTCCCAATTTACACGAAATATTTAAATGAGATCTTACATAACGACTCTAAAGAGAAACTCCAAAAAACTTTAGAAGAGTTTATAGTTTCAGCCGATAAAGAGTTAAAATTTCTAACTCTTTTATACAATATTTTAATTATTTTTTATATTCTTTTCATCATAGCGATACTTTACTTAATGCTTATTATCGATAAAGAGAACATTTTGTTAAAAAAAGCGCAAAGTAAACTTGAAAAAATGGCAAGGATCGATCCTTTAACCAAACTTCTCAATAGAAGAGTTTTAGATAGCGACAAAAAAAAGCTTCAAAACCCTGTCTTTTTTATAATCAATATCGATAGATTTAAACATTTTAACGACTTTTACGGCATAAACGCCGGTGACTTTATCTTAAGATACGTGGCAAAAGCTCTCAAAAATATAGTTCCAAAAGACTCAAAAGCAAAATTTTACAGAATAGGCGGCGACGATTTTGGAATTTTGATGGAAAAAGATAGTTTGGATATTGAAAAAATAGCAAAAGATATCATAGATTACTTTAAAACACATACTATTAGATATAACAATATAGATATACACTTATCCGTTAGTATCGGGATCACACTTCAAAAACCTCTTATAGAAACCGCCGATATGGCGTTAAAATATGTAAAAAAAGATATAAGGAGATCATTTTTTATATACAATTCAAATCTTGGCTTTTATAAAAAAATAGAGGATAACATAAATAGGGCTAAAATATTGAAAAACGCACTTGAAACCGACAACGTTTTTCCATATTTTCAGCCTATCTGCGACCCTTACTCGAATGAAATTGTAAAATATGAGGTTTTAGCAAGATTAAAAAACAAAAACAAAGTAGAATCAATCTCTACTTACTTGCAAATAGCCAAAGAGACAAAAATGTACGAGGAACTGACAAAAACTATCTTTGAAAAAAGTTTTGAGTATTTTAAAGATAAAAATTGTCATTTTTCCCTAAATATTTCGATGGAGGATATATCAAACCCAAATACTTTAAAATTTGTAAAAAAACTATTTGACACTTATCCTCATATCTTGCAAAAAGTGACGTTTGAGATTTTAGAAAGTACGGCTATAATAGATTATAATATGGTCAGAGAGTTTATATCGATGGTAAAAAAAATGGGCTCAAAGATAGCGCTAGACGATTTTGGAAGCGGTTTTTCCAATTATGAACATATCTTAAATCTCAATATAGACTATATCAAAATCGATGGTTCGCTAATAAAAGATATAGATAAAAATACCCATGCAAAGTTGATCGTTAAGACTATAAATAATTTCGCGAAAGAGGCAAACATAAAAACCGTCGCCGAGTTTGTTCACTCACAAGAGGTGCTTGAAAAGATTAAAGAGCTTAATATAGATTATGCGCAAGGTTTTTATCTTGCAAAACCGACACCATTTATAAAGGCTGAAAAATGCAAGAAAAACTTTTAGATGCTTGTAAAAATATACTCTCTGCGGCAGACCTTGAGATATCAAAAGACACTTTAAACGAATTGGAAAAAAAGAGATTTATCGTAACTTTTTACGAAAAAGACCAAAATAGTTTTTTAAAAATATTTTCTAAAGAGAGACTAATTTTATCAGAAATTATACCCATATTGCACGATATAGGCTTAAAAGTAATAGAAGAGACAACTTTTAGCCTACCTGTAGGAAAAGAAAAGATTGAAGTTATTAGATTTCTTTTAGATATAAAAGATAAACACAATCTTCAAACTTCGCAGGAAAATATTAAAAATGTAATTGAAAAAGCTCTAACTAAAGAGATATTGTCTAGATGCAAACTATACTCGCTAACTTTAAAAGAGAATCTAGGTATTGACGAGATAAGGCTCTTAAGAGCTCTTGTCGCATATGAAAATCAGATAGTATTAGAGTTTAACGAGGTCGCGATAACAAAAACTTTCTTAAAATATCATCATATAATAAAAACACTTATAGACTTTTTTAAAATAAAATTTGAACCAAAAATAAAAAACAGAAAAAGAGAGTTAGAAGAGAAAAAACGAGAGATAGAGACTCTTTTAAAAAATATAGAGAATATAAACGAAGATAAAATTATAAGAATTTTATATAAAATCATAGACTGTTCCCTTAGGACAAACTACTTTTTACAGAAAGAGACTATAAGTATAAAAATAGATACAAAATCTTTGGAAGAGTATCTTTTAGGAATTCAGCCATCCATAGAGATTTTCGTCTATCACGATCGATTCAACGGCGTTCATCTAAGAATGTCAAAGGTTAGCCGCGGAGGTCTTAGATGGAGCGACAGACACGAGGACTTTAGAGAAGAGATAAAATCTCTTATGAGTACGCAAGAAGCCAAAAACGCCATTATCGTACCTTCCGGCGCCAAGGGTGGTTTTGTTATCTATAAGGATAAAAAAGAGTTGAGTTATGAAGAATTTAAAACCTACTACTCTTTTTTTATCGATTCTCTCCTAGATTTGATAGATAACAAAGTAAAAGACAAAGTTGTAAAAAACAGAAATATCATAGCATACGACAAAGAGGATTTTTACTTCGTTGTAGCCGCGGATAAAGGTACGGCCTCAATGAGCGACGTAGCAAACGAAATAGCCATAAAAAGAGGTTTTTGGTTAGGTGACGCTTTTGCGAGCGGAGGTAGCACGGGTTATAGTCACAAAGAGCTTGGAGTTACCGCGAAAGGAGCTTGGAAAAGCGTTTCAAGATTTTTTATAGAAAAAGGCATCGATATATATAAAGATCAAATTACCGTCGTGGGCATAGGCTCTATGAGAGGCGACGTATTTGGTAATGGCATGCTTATTAATCCAAATATTTTACTTATAGGCGCCGTTAGTCATAACGAAATATTTATCGATCCAAATCCCGATCCAAAAATTGCCTACGAAGAGAGATTAAGACTTTTTAAAAAAGGCGCCCATTGGAGCGAATATGACAAAAATAAAATAAGCGAAGGAGGCGGGGTATTTAAAAGAAACGAAAAAAGCATAAAACTTTCGCCTCAAATTCAAAAACTGTTAAAAACAAAAAAAAGTTCCCTTAGCGGAGAGGAGCTTGCCAAAAAAATCTTAACATTAAAAGTAGATTTACTATATAATGGAGGAGTCGGAACTTACGTTAAATCTAGCGAAGAGCTAAATATATATCTTAGCGATAAAGAAAACGAGGGAGTTAGAATAAACGCAAGCGATCTAAAATGCTACGCCGTATGCGAAGGAGGCAATCTTGGTTTTACGCAAAAAGCCAGGATTGAATACGCGCGCAACGGCGGAAAGATAAATCTTGACAGCATCGACAACTCCGCCGGCGTAGATACTTCCGATCATGAGGTAAATATCAAAATCGTTCTTAACTCTTTAAAAAACAAAAATATCATAAACGAAGAGGAGAGGATTCAAACCCTTAAAAATCTTACTGATAAAGTTTTAAATTCGGTATTTTGGAACAACTATCTGCAATCTCTCGCAATAACTTTGGATGAGATTAGGTCTTCCAAAAATTTAGGTAAATTTATAAAAAGTGTCGAGATTTTAGAAAAGAATGTTAAAATTTTTAAAAGAAGAGATTTCCATGTACCTAAACCTTCGGACTTTGAAACAGTACTCACAAAAGAGAAGACTATCGTGCGTCCTGTGCTAGGAATATTGCTCTCATACTCTAAAATATTCGTAAAACAGATGCTTTTAAAAAGTTCGTTTTTAGATACTCCTTTCGTTCAACACTATCTTTATAAATATTTTCCTAAATCTTTAGTCTCGCTTTATGAAAAAGAGGTGGACTCTCACCCTTTAAAAAGAGAAATAGCCGCTACTGTTATAGCAAACAAAATCATCAATAATACCGGATGCAGTTTTATAGTTGACTATGAATCGCTAGGCGATAGCGGATTTATTCAAAAGATAGAGTCCTATTTGATTATAAATAGGCTATTAAACGCTAACGATATAAGATACGAAATCTATAGAAGCGATTTTACATTACCCGTAAAACAGCAGTATCAGCTTCTTTTTGCCCTTGAAGAAACAATAAACTTCAGTGTTAACTGGATGATAAAAAAGGATGCGAAAATCGATCCTCTCTTTATACTAAGCTACAAACAGGAGTTAAGCGAACTTCTCAAAAAGGCTCAAATTAAACTAAAAACAAAAGAGATTACCTCAAATGAAAAGATTAACGCATTTTTTTCCTTGCAAGATTATCTAAAATTTACCGCGGCAGCTATATATTTAAAGCAAGAAACTCCTTTAGATTTTTCTAGTGTGGCCAAACTTTTTTTTCATATTATCGATAGATTTAAAATAAACGAAATATTAGACGCGCTAGATAGCTATAGACCTCTTTTTGAAAACGAATATAAAGTTAAAAAAGAGCTGGAACAACTTATAGAGTTTTTCGTTACGAAACTAGCTCAAAAAATATTAAAGTTTACAAGAACAGATGAAGATATAGAGGAGCGTTTTAAAAACTTTTTAAAAAACGAATATAAAAATTCGCAAAACGTATTAAGGGAGGTAGATATGTTCTGTAACTTGAAAAATCATGATCTTACCGCCCTTACACATATAGTAAACTTGTTAGTTATCTCTATTGTTTAAATCTTTTTAAAAGAGTTTTTTTATATTGGTCGATATCTAAATCGACTATTTTCGCTAAATTCGACTCTATTGCGGCTTTAGCTACCGCAGAAGACACCTCGCCAACGAGCCTTTTATCAAAAGGAACAGGTATTATGTAATCTTTTGAGAATTTCAACTCTTTTTTATATATCTCTTTCAATTCATCAGGCACATCTTTTCTAGCTAGCTCAGCAAGCGCAAATGCAGCGGCTAACATCATTTTATAATTGATTGCTTTACTTCTAACATCCAATGCTCCCCTAAACAAAAAAGGGAAACCTAAAACATTATTTACCTGATTCGGATAGTCGCTTCTTCCGGTAGCTATGATAGCTTTCGGTCTAATCTCTTTAACAATTTCGGGCATAATCTCGGGTGTAGGATTGGAGCATACAAAAATAAAAGGCTCCTCTCTCATCAGTGAAATATCTTTTTTGGTAACGGCTCCGGGTCTAGATAGTCCCAATACCATATCGGCATTATCAAAAGCCTCTTCCCTTGATAAATATTTCGGATACGCAAACTCTCTTTTATATCTATTTAAATCATCTCTTTCTTGATGAACAATCCCTTTTGAATCGATTAAAATTATATCTTTAACCCCTATATACTTATACATTCTTGCACTTGCTATCGCGGCGGCGCCGGAGCCCACTATAACTACTTTCAAATCTTCGATTTTTCTGTCCGTTAAATAACACGCATTTATCATTCCCGCCGTAGTAACTATGGCTGTGCCGTGTTGATCGTCATGCAATACTGGAATATCGACAATCTTTTTTAGAGTCTCTTCGATTTCAAAACATTCGGGAGCCTTTATATCTTCAAGATTTATCCCCCCAAAAGTCGGCGCTATAGCCTTTACAATCTCTATAAACTTTTTAGGGTCCTTTTCGTTAATCTCTATGTCAAAAGCATCTATATCGGCAAATTTTTTAAAAAGTATCGCTTTGCCTTCCATAACAGGTTTGCTAGCTAATGCCCCTATATCTCCTAAACCTAAAACAGCCGTTCCGTTTGATATGACCGCCACAAGATTTTTTTTAGCTGTGTATTCGTAAGCTAAATCGGGCTCTTTAGCAATCTCTTTGCAAACTTCCGCAACTCCTGGAGTATATGCTAACGAGAGATCGCCTTGCGTCTTAAACGGTTTGGTAATACATATTTGAAATTTACCCGCTCTTCCGTCTCTATGATAATTTAACGCTTTTTGTTTTAAATCTTTAATCACTTAAATTCCCTTAAAAATTTCTCTACTCTTTTTATACTCTCTTCTTTGCCTATTATAGCCATAACCTCATCAAGTCCAGGGCCAGAAAGTTTTCCAAGAAGAGCGACTCTTAAAGGCTGACCTATCTTGCCAAAACCTATCTCTTTTTCTTTCACAACATCCTCTATGATTTTATGAAAATCTACTGGAAGATGCGGTTCGCTAGCTTTCAATTTTTCCAAAAACAGAGTTAAAATCTCTCTCCAATCCCCTTTTAAAGCCTTCTTAAGAGCTTTTTCATCGTAATTTTCCGGCTCTTCTAAAATCTCTTTTGCAAGTTCGGCCATCTCTTTTATCGTTTTTGCCCTATCTTTTAAAGCGTCGAGCAAAATCTCTTTTTTATCGTGACTTTCCAAATAGATATTAAAATCTTTTAAAAGATTTACCAATCTTTCATTGGAAGAGTTTTTGATGTAGTGCGCGTTTAACCATTCTAGTTTACTTAGATTGTATGCGGAAGCGGACTTGTTTATATCTTTAGGATCGAAAAGCTCTTTCATCTCTTCAATCGTAAAAATCTCTTGATCCCCATAACTCCAACCAAGTCTCACTAAAAAGTTTAGAAGAGCTTCGGGAAGATATCCCATCCTTTTATACTCCATCACATCCATAGCCCCGTCTCTTTTTGAAAGCTTCTTACCCTGCTCGTTCAAAATCATAGGCACATGGTAAAATTTAGGCACCTTAAACCCTAACGCCTCATAAACTATTAACTGCTTTGGAGTGTTGTATAGATGATCGTCTCCTCTTATGACATCGGTTACCCCCATTAAAGCGTCATCTATTGCCACTACAAAGTTGTACGTAGGTGTTTTGTCGCTTCTTGCTATTATAAAATCGTCCAACTCTTCAGCCCTGATAACTATAGTGCCCTTTATCCCATCTTCAAAAATGATATCACCATGAAGCGGGGCCTTTATCCTTACGACTGGTTCCACTCCTTTAGGAGGGATTCCTTTAAAATCTCTATATCTTCTATCATATCTTGGTCTCTCTCCCCTTTTTTGCTGCTCTTCTCTTAAAGCGTCCAACTCCTCTTTACTCATATAACAGTAATAGGCTTTCCCCTCATCTAAAAGCTTTTGGATATATCTTTTATAGATATCAAACCTTTTTGACTGATAAGCCACTTCTCCGTCATAATCTAAGCCAACCCAATCAAAGCTTTCTATAATGGCTCTAGTAGCCTCTTCGGAATTTCTACTAAGATCGGTATCTTCAATTCTTAATATAAATTTGCCACCATTTTTTCTAGCCCAAAGCCAGTTAAAAAGAGCTGTTCTAAGCCCCCCTATATGCAAATATCCGGTAGGACTAGGAGCAAATCTTGTAACAACCATTTAAATCCTTTTGTAAAAAACTATAATTTGCCCTATTTTAATGAAATCTTAGTTAAAAGCTGGTAAAATGAGCCTCTATAAATTAAGTATTTAAGTAACCAATATAAGGGAATTTATGAAAAAACTTTTTTTAATTTTCACGTTTACGGGTTATATATTTGCGGGTTTAATTGACGCTATAGCCATCATAGTAAACAACGAGCCCATAACAATGTTAGATATATTAAACACGTCAAAAATGCTAAATGTAAACAAAAAAGAGGCTACTGAACTTTTAATAGAACAAAAACTTGAAGAGTCCGAAATAAAAAGATTAGGAATTAACGTAGATGAGTTCGAACTTGAAGATGCGTTGGAAAAATTTGCAAAAGATCGCGGATTAACTCTAAACGAACTAAAAGAGCTAATTAAGCAAAAAGGAATTAGCTGGGAAGAGTATAAGACAAATTTCAAAAAACAGCTTTTAAAAAAGAAACTTTACCAAAAAATCGCCTCGACAAAAATCTCTCAACCTGATGAAGAGGAACTTTTAAAATATTATAAAGACCATATAAAAGAGTTTTCCGTTCCGAAATTTGTCGATATAGTAAAATACATATCAAACAGCAAAGCGGCTCTTAACGCAGTTATAAAAAATCCTATGGCTTCGATTCCCGGGGTTCAAATAGGCGAAGAGAGAGTTGACGTATCTAAAGTAAACCCGGAATTAGCGTTTTTACTTCAAAATACCAAAGAAGCCTCCTTCACTCCCATCATTCCTTTGGGGGATAAATTTTTGCTTATATACGTCAAAAAGAAGATAAAAGAAACTCCAATGGAGTTTGAAAATGTAAAAAATGCAGTTTTAGCCAAAATAATGGATGAAAGAAAAAAAGAGGCCATAAAAGATTATTTAGCGAAACTGAAAGTTAACGCAAAAATAAAAGTCTTAAGACTACCGTAAGGCGTGACACGTGATGCGCTTTTTATCAAAGTATAATTACTTATCACGCGTTACGTATCACGCATTACAATATAAAAAAGGAGATTTATGATAGCCACAATTGGGAACAAAGAAGATTTTGCAAAATTTGCAGAAGAGATAAAAAAGAGCGATATATACAAAGAGCCTTTAGGTTTTGGTATATGTAGGGTAGATAGAGGACAAAAAAACAGAGAGACTATCCTTCAAGCCACTTTTCCCTTAGTAAACTGGAAAGAAAACTTTGCAAGCGCAGCGGTTTTTTTAAAAGCGCTTTATGAGTGCAATCTAGAGTTTGATAAAAATTGCAGTGAAGCGGTTTTTGACGTAACAAGGGAATTTGTAGACAACTGTCTAAACGCTTTTGCTCCTTATCTCACAGAAGCTAAAGCAGACGCGCACAAAAATGTTCAAATAATCAAATATTTAGATACTGTTATCGATGTTGAGCAAGATAGTTACAAAATCGTTTTTTTATTTGAAGATGACGCGCCAAAAAGCGTAGAGAGCGTATATCTAAAACTTTATGCCCTATCTTTAGGAAAAGCTCCATTAAGAGGCGTAAACCTAAATGGAGCGTTTGGAATACTCAAAAATGTGGCCTGGAGCGGAAATACTCCGATTGAGCTTGAATGGCTAAGAGAAAACGAGCTTGAACTCAAACTTTCAGGCGAATATCCCGTAATAGATAGCGTTGATAAATTTCCTAGATTTTTGCAACACATCATCCCCGCTGACAACACTAGAATCTTAGATAGCTCTAAAGTTAGGTTTGGAGCTCAACTAGCGGCTGGAACGACAGTAATGCCGGGCGCTAGTTATATCAACTTCAATGCTGGAACTTTGGGACCGGTTATGGTAGAAGGTAGAATCAGCTCCAGCGCAGTTGTTGGGAAAGGTAGCGATATAGGCGGAGGAGCTAGTATTTTAGGGGTGCTTAGCGGAACTAGCGGAAATCCTATAAGTATTGGGGAAAACTGCCTTCTAGGCGCAAACTCGGTAACAGGAATCCCTTTAGGCGATGGATGTATTGTTGATGCGGGTATCGCGGTTTTGGAAGGAACTAAATTTTATATGAGTCAAAAAGATTTTGATAAAATCAAAGAAGCCAATCCAGAGTGGAATAGCGAGTACAAAGAGTTCTTTAAAGGAAGAGAATTATCGGGCTTAAACGGGTTGCACTTTAGACAAGATAGCACTACGGGACAGATGAAAGTATTTAGAAGCAACAAAGAAGTTAAATTAAACGAAGAGTTGCATTAAAGTTATAAGTCATATAAGATAAGTGAGGAGTTATAACTCCTTATTCCTCACTTATCGCTCATTACTCACTTCAAAAACTTCTCGTCTATATATTTCGTATCGTAATTGTTGGATATAAAATCCGGATTTTCCATCATCTTTTTATGAAAGTCTATAGTAGTCTTTATGCCCGTAACCTCAAACTCTTCCAACGCCCTTCTCATTTTGGCTATAGCTTTTTCTCTATTTTCTCCCCAAACTATCAGTTTGGCAATCATAGAGTCGTAATATGGCGGAACAATATATCCGGCATACGCGTGAGTATCCATTCTAACATCTTTACCTCCCGGCTGTATCCAGGTTTTTATCTTTCCTGGACTCGGGATAAACTTTTGAGGGTCTTCCGCGTTGATTCTACACTCTATTGCATGCCCTTTTAGCTCAACCTCGTCTTGAGAAAAGAGTTTTTCTCCTTCGGCTACTCTTATCATCCACTCTATAATGTCTATTCCGCTTACCATTTCGCTAACTGGGTGTTCTACCTGAAGTCTTGTGTTCATCTCCATAAAGTAAAAGTTTTTATCGCTATCAACCAAAAACTCTATTGTTCCCGCCCCTTCATAATTTATATATTTAGCGGCTTTTACGGCAGTATCTAAAAGTTTCTCTCTTGTTTCCTCATCAAGAAGAATAGCGGGAGACTCTTCTAACATCTTTTGGTGTCTTCTTTGTAAAGAGCAATCTCTCTCGCCCAAATGAACAACGTTTCCATGAGAGTCCGCTAATATCTGAACTTCTATGTGCCTAGGATTTTTTATAAATTTTTCCATGTAGATAGTGCCATCCCCAAAAGAGCTTATCGCTTCCGATTCAGCGGCTAAAAAAGCGTTTTCAATATAACTCTCGTCCTCTACAACCCTCATCCCTTTTCCGCCGCCGCCTGCGGCCGCTTTTAAAATCACGGGATACCCTATCTCTTTAGCCCTCTGTTTTGCGTCTTCAACATCTTTTATTGCTCCTTCGCTGCCTGGAATAACCGGAACTCCAGCCTCTCTCATCACCTCTTTGGCTTTCGATTTATCGCTCATCATAACCATAACATCTAAAGAGGGGCCGATAAACTTTATATTGTGAAGATTGCAAATCTCTACAAACTGCTGATTTTCACTTAAAAATCCATAACCGGGAAAAACCGCGTCGCATTCGCTGATCTCAGCCGCGCTAATGATTGCCGGTATGTTTAGATAACTATCCGAACTCTTCTCAGAACCTATACAGATAGCCGCATCGGCCAGATTTAGATAGTGAGCGTCCTTATCGGCACTAGAATATATAGCGATAGCCTCTTTACCCATCTCTTTAATGGTTCTAATGGCTCTTAAGGCTATTTCGCCTCTGTTTGCTATAAGTATCTTGTTTATTTTTCCCATCTATAGCCTCTCTACCAAAAATAGTGGCATATCATACTCTACAGGCTGACCGTCTTCTACTAAGATTTCCAAAATTTTACAATCATACTCCGCCTCTATCTCATTGAAAATTTTCATAGCTTCAATAATTCCTATCGTCTGTCCTTTTGAAACAACGTCTCCAACTTTCACAAATGGAGGGCTATCTGGGCTTGGAGCTTTGTAAAATGTTCCAACCATAGGGGACGTTATATATTCTCCTTTTTTCTTTTCACTCTCTATCTTCTCTTCTTTAGTCTCTGCCGAAATTGCATTAGCAGGAGCTATCTGAGGTTGAACAACTTGAGTCTGAGGCTGAGCTGGCGTGGTTTGAGTATCAAAACCTTTTTGTAACGAAATCTCAAAATCTTCATCTTTTATTTTAAGTTTACTAAGTCCGCTTTTGTCAAAAATTTTAAGAAGCTCTTTTATCTCTTTAAAATCCATTCTTAATCCTTGCTATTTGGAATTAGGAATTTGGAACTGGGAATTTAGAAAAAAACACTATTTCCAAACTCCAAATTCCCAATTCCTATAATATTTAATGTGCTATAATATCATAAATTTTATAAAGATTAATTTACCTGTAAAAGGCTTTTAATGGGGTTAAAATCTGATAAATGGATAAGAGAAAAATCGTTAAAAGAAAAAATGATAGAACCTTTTTGCGAAGAACAAATAGGAAAAGGGGTCGTAAGCTACGGTCTTAGTAGCTATGGATACGATATAAGAGTAAGTGATGAGTTTAAGATATTTACCAACGTAAACGCGGAAGTTGTAGACCCGAAACATTTTGACGAGAGAAACGTGGTTGATTTCAAAGGAGATGTATGTATAGTTCCACCAAACTCTTTTGCACTTGCTAGAACCGTGGAATATTTTAGAATCCCTAGAAACGTTTTGGCGATATGTCTAGGAAAAAGCACTTATGCAAGATGCGGAATTATAGTAAACGTTACTCCCTTTGAGCCGGAATTTGAAGGGCATATTACAATAGAGATATCAAACACTACTCCACTTCCAGCCAAAATATACGCAAACGAAGGCATAGCCCAGGTTCTGTTTTTTGAGGGAGATGAAGAGTGCAGCGTAAGCTATAAAGATAAAAGAGGCAAATATCAAAAACAAACGGGCATAACCCTGCCTAAGATATTGTCATAAATTTGATATGGAAAAAAGCGATGACCGTTATCGAATCTCTCAGAAAAAGAAAATCTGTAAGAGCCTTTTTAGATAAGCCTGTGGAAAAAGAGAAAATTGAACAGATTTTAGAAAATGCCAAATATGCTCCATCTGGCGTTAATATGCAGCCGTGGATGGTATGTGTAGTTAGCGGTAAAAAGAAACAGCAGATTGAAAAAAGAGTGATTGAAAAATTTGAGAGTAACCAAAAAGAGAGTATGGATTATCAATACTATCCTCGTAAGTGGATAGAACCATATAAAAGCAGGAGAAAAGAGGTTGGGTTTTTGTTATACAACGCTTTAGGAATAAAAAAAGATGATAAAGTCAAACAAAAAGAGCAGTGGAAAGAAAACTATAGAGCGTTTGGAGCTCCTGTGGTTTTATATTTTTTTATGGATTCTTCGTTGGGAAAAGGCTCATTTTTAGATTACGGAATGTTTTTACAATCAATTATGCTTACGGCTACGCAAGTTGGACTCGGCAGCTGTCCAATGGCTTCTTTGGCAGAATATCCATCCATTGTAAAAGAGGAGCTAAATATTGACAAAGATAAAATTTTACTTTGCGGTATTGCGCTAGGATATGAAGATAAAGAGGCTCCAATAAATAGCTTTAGAACAGATAGGATATCTCTAAATGAGTTTGTAAGATTTTACGAATAGTTTCATCTAAAATTTTATAATATCCAAAAACTTAAGTTTTAACAACAATCAATAAATCGCACCGAAATAATTTTAACCCGGATTTAAACAATGCTCTTATAAAAACTCTCTCTCCATCCATACGCTAAAAGCGTAAATAAGCCATCCGTGACGAGAAAACTTGCCTTTTTTTATTTTTGAGAGTAAAAAGTCTACCTCTTCGCTTTTAAAAATATCGGTTTTTTTATTTATTTTTTTGATTTTATCTATCTCTTTCGATTCAATAAGCCACTCTATAAAAGGGTATGAAAACCCTTTTTTCTTCCTATAAACAATCTCTTTTGGAAGATACTTTAAAGCAACTTTTTTAAGCAGATATTTGCTCTCTTGCTCTTTAATTTTCAGATTTGGATCAATTCTAAACGAGAGTTCAACAAGTTCTTGATCAATCAGAGGAGTTCTTGCCTCAACCGAATTTATCATAGAAGAACGATCAAGTTTCGTAAAGAAAAGTTCTCCTAAATGAACCTTGATATCGATGTAACTATACCATATTAATGGGTGAAGGGACAAAGATTCATAGTAGAGATAATTTTTTATGCACTCCAAAGAGTCGTTATCTTTTATGTTTCGTTTTAAAAAGATATTCTTTTGCAGATCGGTAAAAACTTCTCCTGTTGTTCTAAAAAGAGGAGTCTCTTCAAAAACTCTTTTATACCACTCCCACTCTTTATTTAATGAAAAATTCGAGCGAAAATAGTTTTTTAGCCAACTTTTATATTTTAAGTCTTTCGCTTTTTCAATATCCAAAAACTCAAAATATTGTCTATAACCCATAAAAAGCTCATCACCCCCCTCACCGCTTAAAACCGCCTTTATACCTTTGGCTTTTATATTTTTAAAAAGATATGTCAAAGGAATTGACGCTGGGTCTCCAAGAGGTTCTTCAAGAGCATAAAAACTCTTATCCAAAGTATCTAAAAACGCTTTTTTATCCATAAATATTTCAAAATGCTCGCTTTTTATATGTTTTGCCGCCTCTTTTGCATATTTTAACTCGCTGTATTTGGGAAAATCTTTATATCCTATAGAAAAAGTCTTGATTTTTCCTCTTTTGGAGGCTATGGCGCTCACTAAAGAGCTATCAACTCCGCCGCTGAGCAAAGAGGCTATCTCAACATCCGCAATCATCCTATACATAACCGATTTCAAAATAGTCTCTTCTATCTTT
The DNA here is from genome assembly GCA_027082175.1 of Campylobacterales bacterium. GTDB lineage: Bacteria > Campylobacterota > Campylobacteria > Campylobacterales > Nitratiruptoraceae > Nitrosophilus_A. Next base: position 40,177 of record JALWIX010000013.1, on the reverse strand, counting down.
TTTACGGCCTCATCCTCATCGAAAATTGATGGCTCTTTTAAAAAATCGTAATATTTTTTTATCTCCATTTTAGAGTCTTTATATATTAAAAAGTGTCCGGCAGGCAATTTTTTTATATTTTTGTAAAAAGTATCAGAGGATATTGAAGCGCCAAAAGATAGATAACAAGAGAGGGTGTCAAAATTTGGCTCCTTCTTTACAAAGGGGAGTATTGCCTTTATCTCAGAGGAAAATATAAACCTTTTCTCATCTTTATAATAAAAAAGAGGTTTTTTGCCGAATCTATCCCTAAAAAGATAGTAAGTCTCGCCCTTTTTTAAAGCTATAGCAAACATTCCTCTAAGATATTTTACAAAATCCAATCCATAAATCTTAAAAGCCGCTATAATAGTTTCTGTATCGCTATCGGTTTTAAAAGGGAAAGGGAGTTTTTGAAGCTCTTTATAATTATAGATTTCGCCGTTAAACGAAACGGCTATATCTTCATAAACCATAGGTTGATTTGCTTCATCGTTCAGATCTATGACACTTAGTCTATTATGTCCTAAGAAAAAGTTTTTACCGGCTATATAAGAGCTAAAATCTGGTCCCCTGTGACTCATTAACAAAAGAGCCTTTTGGGCCTCTTTTAGCTCATACTCTCCTACAATTCCAAATATAGCGCACATCTAAATCCACTGCTTCTTTTTTAACCATCTATATATAACAAATCCAAGCCCCAGATTTAATATCCAGACAAAAACGTATCCGTACTCCCAGTTAAGTTCGGGCATATATCTAAAATTCATCCCGTAATTTCCAACTATAAAAGTAAGGGGTAAAAATATAATAGATATAGCGGCCAATCTTTGCATAGCTTGATTCATTCTGTTTGATATAAACCCCATCAAAAGATTTTGAAGATATCCTGTTCTATCCAGATATGTTTTTGATTCGTTTATCAAAAAGTTTAGATGCTCCTTTAAATCTATAAATTCAAACTTCAGTTTTTTCCTTATCTGCGTAGGATAATGATTATATAGTTTATTAATAACGTCATTTTCAAAAACACTCTGTTTTGCAATTCTATTTAAACTTCTTCTTGCAAAATAGAGATTTTTTTGTATCTCCTCTTCATCAAGCTCCTTTTTAAAGATAATATCCTCAATCTCTTCCAACTTATCGTCTATCAAATCCACTATGTTCATAGTGTTGTCTATCAAGATATCCAATATAGTATATGTCAAATACTCAATGGAGTCATCAGGCTTGTATCTTTTGTAAAACTTAGAAACCATCTTTTTTATAACATCTTCAAAATCGGAAAGAAAAAGAAGTTTATCTTTAGTAATAATCATAACTATATTGTTATCTTCAAACAACAGTTCATTCTCTTTTGAAGGACTGAAATATTTCAAAATTATAAGTTTAAATCCTTCATTCTCCTCATAAGCGACACTTTGGTCTTCACTTTGGATATCCTCAATAAATGTTTCGTGAAAACCGTTTTTCAAAAGCCACTCTATTATTTTTCTATTTTTTGCTGAGCTAAAAACTATCTGTTTTTCATTTTTAACAAGCTCAATATCCTCTTCTCCCTTTCGGTAGAGTCTATCTGCAAACACATACATTGCGCTCCTTTAAAAACTGCAGCCTCTATAGCTGTATTTTTCCAAAATTTCCAAAAAAGGCTCTAAAACTTCTTTTGTGTATGGCAAAGATATCTGGGCTTTATATACCTCTTCGCTGATCGGCAAAAAATCTCCTCTCATAACGGAGAGTCGATATATGGGTTTAAAGTGAACCCTCAAATCAAATCCTCTTTTAATCAAAGCCGATATTATATCTTCTTTAGGACAGTAAAGTTCGGGTTTCAAAAGAATCGGATAGTGAGTTTTAATTGTTTTTGATGATATCTTCAAAATATCTAGATATCTGCTTTTATTAAAAGCTTTCTCAAAAAAATCCACTATCTCTTTTTGTTCCTCTATTTTTTTAATATCGGGCATAACTAAATTTTTAGCCTTTATATCAACTCCTATTGTCTCTATATCAAAATTCCAAAGCCTTCCTTTTTTAACGCCGCTATCAATAAATTTCTTCAACTCTTTTATTAAAACCTCCTCATTGCTTACAACTGCGCAAAAATTTTCGGCTTCCAGCAAAGAGACTTTAAACTTCCCCAAAATCTCGCCAAAATTTTGATATCCGATCATTCCCTCTTTTGGTTCAAAACTCTCAAAGAAGAGATTTTGGATATCGCTTTTTGAAGAAAAATCCAGATTGATATCTTTTAACTCAATATCTATTCCTAAAAATTTAGGTATAGTTGCGAACCAAAATGGAGCGTTAGCCGGTATAGAGATTTTTTTTATATCCATAACCTTTAAGAGTGCCAAAAAAGCAAGTTGCGAATTCATAATAAAAGCACACTCTCTTTCCAAATAGTTTTCAATCTGCGCTTTCAAAATTACTCCTATACTCTTTTGGAAAATTATACAAAAATAATCAAATATGTTAGAATTGCAACCAAAAGTGTTGATAATTTAGAGGCAAACAAATTTAAAAGGCAAAAAAGTGGCTAACCAAAAGAGTCTAATCATAGTAGAATCACCAGCGAAAGCGAGAACTATAAAAAATTTTTTGGGTAAAGATTATGAAGTTATAGCTTCAAAAGGTCACATAAGAGACCTCCCAAAAAGCAGTTTCGGAATCAAAATAGAACAGGGGCGTTTTGAGCCTCAATATAGAGTTGACAAAGAGCATTCAAAGATCGTAAAAGAGATAAAAGACCTTGCAAAAAAGAGCTCTACAGTCTATATAGCCACAGATGAGGATAGAGAAGGAGAGGCTATCGGATACCATATAGCAAAAGCCATAGGAAAAGAGCCCGAAAAACTTCCTAGAATCGTCTTTCACGAAATCACAAAAAACGCTATAAAAAAAGCTTTGGAAAACCCTAGAACTATCGATATGGATAGAGTTAACGCACAGCAAGCTAGAAGACTTCTCGATAGAATAGTGGGTTATAAACTATCTCCTCTTTTATCTTCTAAAATCCAAAGGGGGTTAAGCGCCGGTAGAGTCCAAAGTGCCGCGCTAAAACTGGTAGTAGATAGAGAAAGGGAGATAAAAGCTTTCGTTCCTGAAGAGTACTGGAGTATTGAAGCAGTTTTTAACGAAAGTATTGAGAGTCAACTTATAAAGTTTCAAGGAGAAAAGATAGAAAAACTCTCCATCAAAAAACAAGAAGAGGCGCAAAAGATTGTTGAAATCCTAAAAGATGAAGAGTTCAGAGTCGCGAAAATAGAAAAAAAACAGAGAATTACCAAATCGCCTCCTCCTTTTATGACATCCACTTTGCAGCAGAGCGCCTCCACACAACTTGGCTTTAGTCCTAAAAAGACAATGATGATCGCCCAAAAACTTTATGAGGGAGTTCAAACCGACAAAGGAATTACCGGTATTATCACATACATGAGAACCGATAGCCTAAATATTGCAAAAGAGGCGGTAGAGGCCGCAAGAGAAAAGATAGAAAAAAGTTTTTCGAAAGAGTATTTGCCGGAAAAACCCAAAATCTATACAACAAAAAACAAAGGTGCGCAAGAGGCGCATGAAGCCATTAGACCTACAATGATAGATTTTACCCCCCAGATTGCCGCACAGTTTCTTAATAAAGATGAATTAAAACTATATACTCTAATCTATAACAGATTTCTTGCCTCTCAGGCAAAAGACGCTATCTTTGAAACTCAAACAATATACTTTGCTTCAGACGACGGAGTTTTCAAAGCAAGCGGCAGAAAGCTTGTTTTTGACGGTTTTTATAAAATTTTGGGAGGAGCGGAAAAAGAGAAACTTTTACCTGAGCTAAAAGAGGGTGAAAAAGTAAGTTTAACAAAATTAGAGGCTATTCAGCATTTTACGGAGCCTCCAAGCAGATACTCCGAAGCTAGCCTTATTAAAAAACTAGAATCGCTTGGCATAGGAAGACCAAGCACTTACGCTCCGACTATTGCTCTACTTCAAGCCAGAAACTATATAGAGATAGAAAAAAAACAGCTCAAACCAACGGATATTGCATTTAAAGTTATTGAGATTTTAGAAGAGCATTTTCCAAATATAGTCGATAGCTCATTTACCGCAAAAATGGAAGAAGAGCTGGACGAAATCGCCGAAGCCAAAAAAGATTGGCAAAAAGTTTTAGCCGAATTTTACGAGCCGTTCATAGCTCAGATAGAAAAAGGAAAAAGAGAGATAAAAAGTCAAAAAATAGCTATACCGGTAGGCAGAAATTGCCCGGAATGCGGAGCGGAACTTATAAAAAGAAGCGGGAGATTCGGGGAGTTTATAGCTTGTAGCGCTTTTCCGAAATGCAAATATACCGAACAGATTGATGAAGAGAAAACAAGCGAAGAAAAAAATGAAGAAAAAAGCGAAGAGATATGCGATAAATGCGGCTCACCTATGGTTATTAAAAGCGGTCCTAGAGGAAAATTTTTAGCTTGTAGCGCATATCCAAAATGTAAAAACACAAAACCTCTAAATCAGCCTAAAAAGCTTGACGTAAAATGTCCCGAATGCGGAGGAGAAATAGTCGAGAGATATTCAAAAAGAGGCAAATTTTTTGGATGCGCCAACTATCCAAAATGTACTTTTATATCCAAATTTGAACCAACTACGTCAAAATGTCCTAAATGCGGATATATAACGGCTAAAAGAACATACAGAAACAAAGAGGTGTTAGAGTGCATAAAATGTAAACATAAAGAGGAGATTAGTCATAAATAATTGGAGAGAAAATGAAAATAGGAATAATCTCTGATACTCACAATAAAGTAGAGTATACAAAAGAAGCCGTAGAGTTTCTTAAATCGCGAGATATCAAATATCTGCTTCACGCCGGAGATATCGGAAAAGATGTGCTGGATTTTTTAATAAAAGAAAATCTAAACTTTATTGCGGTTTTAGGCAATACCGATACTAATATACCAATAGATCAATACGACAAAATACCAATATACAAAGAGCCTTACTATTTCAAAATCGAAAATAAAAGTTTTAAATTAATGCATCATCCTTACTATTTAACACCGGATACTGATGTTATAATCTACGGACATCTACATAAGTTTGAATGCGATAAAAAAAAGAGCCTATATATTAATCCCGGAGAAGTATGCGCTAGGGAAAAACCGTTAAACGAGTGCGCGATTCTAGATATGGAGGATTTAAACGTTTATTACTGTTTTAAGAAATTAAGAACTAATAGTTGGGAAGTAGTAAAAAAGTGCTAAAGTTTATAATCTCCAACTATTTTGCGGAAGGTTGTGTATGAAAGTATATCTTTGCGCCATATCAAATATCTCAAGCGGCGTATGTGCCGAGGATTGCGCTTTTTGCACTCAAAGTACTAAATATAAAGCCGATATAGAGAGATACAAATATAAATCGATAAAAAAAATAGTTCAAGAGGCTAAAAAAGCCAAATCTTCAAAAGCTATCGGCTTTTGTCTCGTTACCGCGGGAAAAGGTATAGATGACAAGATACTAGACTTTGTATGCGAAGCCGCTTTGGCGGTAAAAAAAGAGGTTCCAGATATATCGTTGATTGGCTGCAACGGAACCGCAAGCGTAGAGCAGCTAAAAGAGTTAAAAAAAGCGGGCGTAGAAAACTACAACCATAATCTCGAGAGCGCCAAAAGTTTTTACAAAAACATCTGCACTACTCATACCTGGGAAGAGAGATACCAAACTTGCCTTAATGCTAAAGAGGCCGGGCTCAATCTCTGTACAGGCGGAATTTTTGGTCTTGGAGAAAGTAAAGAGCAAAGGGAAGAGCTTTTAAAACAGATAGCCTCACTAAATCCTATGAGCGTGCCTATAAACTTTTTTCATCCTAATCCAGCTCTTCCTCTTCCAAAACGCGTTATGAAAAAGAGTGAAGCTTTAGAGGTTATAAAAAAAGCGAGAGAGCTTATGAGCAGTGCTATGATAATGGTTGCCGGCGGAAGAGAATTAGTCTTTAAAGAGGAGTGGCCGCTTGTCTTAAAAGCCGGAGCAAACTCTATTGTAGTTGGAGACTATCTTACGACAAAAGGCGAAGAAGCCTCTAAAGATATAGAAATATTAACGAAATTGGGATATGAGATAGCCCAAAGTTGTCATGAGTAACGAATTAGTTATTATCGTCACCCTTTCTCTCTTGATTTTCGCTACGCCTTTTTTGGCAAAAATTACTCGACTTCCTACAAGCGTTCTAGAGATAATATTTGGCTCTATAGCCGGGACAGTAGGACTTTTACACCATATAGAACTTTTTGAACTAGTAGCTGAATTCGGGTTTTTGTATCTAATGTTTTTAGCCGGCCTTGAAGTAGATTTAAAAAAAGTTATCAATACTGATAAAAAGATTTTAAAAAGAGGAATGTTTTACATACTAAATCTTTATATACTCTCCTTTATAACCGTAAAATATCTCGATTTAAGCAATATTTTTATAGCTATTTTACCTCTTATATCGGTAGGCCTTATAGCCGCTTTAATAAAAGAGTTCGGTAAAAATGTAAAATGGTTAGAACTATCTATGACTATCGGTTCTTTAGGAGAAGTGGTATCCATAGCGATTCTAACTATAATAAGCGCCGGTTTCGAATTTGGATATGGGGGCAAATTTTATGAAACGATTTTCTATCTATCCATATTTTTACTTCTTATTTTAGGTATTTTCAAATTTTTACAAATCCTTTTTTGGTGGTATCCGGAAATCAAAACCACCCTAATGCCTAGGATCGATAAAGAGGAGCAAGATATAAGGCTCTCTATGGCTATATTTTTTATTTTCATAGCCATTATGGTATATCTAAAGCTTGAAGTGGCGTTTGGAGCTTTTATAGCCGGGATTTTCATCGCTACCTTTTTTGAACACAAAAAGGCGCTGCCTCATAAGCTTTCCTCGTTCGGTTTCGGTTTTTTCGTTCCGATATTTTTTATATATACAGGAAGCTCTTTTAAACTTAGCGCTTTACTAATGGAAGGTTTGGTGCAAAAAGCTTTAATGATAACCTTTTTAATGATATTTATTAGAGTTGTCTCCTCTTTTGTATTCATAAAAATTTTAGGATTTAAAAACTCTTTGTTATTGGGACTTTCTCACTCTATGCCGTTAACGCTTTTGGTAGCTATAGCCACGCTGGCTTATCACGCAAAAAGTATCGATAATTTTTACTATCTCGCATTTATTCTAGCGAGTCTATTTGAAGTGTTGATTGTTATGACATCTATCAAAATCATAATGAAGCTAAAACAAACTAATGGGGTTTAAAAGTGAGTTTATAGCCGCCTTTCTCTTTAGAAAGTTTATAATCGCACTCTTTTTTAAACGTCAGGGCGATTCTGTAATAGCCCTTATGCGCTCCTAGCGCTATTTCATCTATACATTGATTATTCTTAAGTTTTGCTCTTTTTGTTTTAAAGCTTCTGTTTGATTTAAAATCCAAAACAATCTTTTTCGGATTCTCAATAGTAAAATTTTTAATGAGTCCATCTTTGGTTTTTAAAAAAATATGCTCTTTTGCAACACTTAGACTTATCCATCTAAAAAGTTTTTTAACCTCTTTTTCCTCTTTTTTAAGCGATGCTTCTTTTAGTGGGCTTTTATGGGACAAAGTCTTTAAAGTCTTCGTTTTTACAGGCTCAAAAGGATTCTCTCTAGCGACAATTATACTGAAAGCTACAATTAAAAAAACTATATATCTCACTCCGGCTCCAACTGTTTTAGTTCAAAATACTCTTTTTGCAATCTGGCATTTTCCTCTTTCAATCTTTGAACTTCTCTTTTTAAAGCTCTCTCTTTGTTTTGAATCTCTATCAAAACCTCAACTGAATCTTTTCCAAAAAGAAGATTCCCTATATAGACGCCTATTGCTATTATCAAAAGAAGTGCGGCCAAAACTTTGACCGCATATAAAACCAAATATTTTTTACCGGCTCCTAAACCTATGAGATCATCGATAATCTCTCTCATAAATTTTCACTTAGAAAAGCTCTTTGCCAATATATTCGCCATACACAAGGTCTCTTTCTATCTCTATAAGTCTATTGTATTTGGCAGTTCTTTCACCTCTGGCCGGCGCGCCGGTTTTTATCTGAGCGGTATTTAGCGCAACGGCAAAATCGGCTATAAAAGCGTCTTCGCTCTCGCCGCTTCTGTGACTCATAACGCAATTGTAACCGTTTCTTTGAGCTAGTCTTACCGTCTGCATAGTCTCACTTACGGTTCCTATCTGATTAGGCTTTATTAAAATTGCGTTTGCTATGTTTTTTTCGATACCCTCTTTCAAAATCTTTTTATTTGTAACAAAAAGGTCATCCCCTACAAGCTGAATTTTATCTCCAAGTTTATCGGTAAGAACCTTCCATCCTTCCCAATCATCTTCAGCCATTCCGTCCTCTATTGAGACTATAGGAAATTTACCTACAAGCTCGACATAATAGTCCGCCAACTCTTCGGCGCTTAAAACTCTATTTTCGCCTTTAAGATTATATTTTCCATCTTCATAAAGCTCGCTACTTGCCACATCCAAAGCTATCGTAATCTCCTCTCCAGGTTTATAGCCAGCTTTTTCTATAGCTCTTAAAATATACTCTATAGGCTCGGCATTATTTTTCAGATTTGGGGCAAAACCTCCCTCGTCACCCAAAGCCGTAGAGTGACCGTCGTTGTTAATCAGTTTTTTAAGAGTATGATATATTTCGCTGCTAGCTCTTAGAGCCTCTTTAAAGTCATCAAACCCCGTTGGCATTATCATATACTCTTGAAAATCCACACTGTTATCCGCATGTGCTCCGCCATTGATGATATTTAACATTGGAGTCGGTAAAATTACCCCGTTAGCTCCTCCAAGATATCTGTAAAGAGGTAGATTAAGACTCTTAGCTGCCGCTCTTGCCACGGCCATTGATACTCCCAAAACCGCATTTGCGCCAAGTTTTGAGTAATTTTCCGTACCGTCAAGCTCTTTCATTATAGCGTCAATCTCTGTCTGATTATATGGACTTAAACCTACAAGTTCGTCCGCAATAGCAACATCAACATTTTCACAAGCTTTTAAAACGCCTTTACCCAAAAATCTCTCATCGCCGTCTCTAAGTTCCAAAGCCTCTCTTTTTCCAGTACTAGCGCCGCTTGGCACTATAGCGCTTGCTACAGTTGCATCACTTAAAACCACAGTAGCTTTTACCGTGGGATTTCCTCTGCTATCTAAAACCTCCTGGGCAAAAACATTATCTATATATACCATCAAATCTCCTTGTTTAATCAAATATTATCTAATATATCAAATAAAAACTGTCTCTTTAATCTTCGCTCATTTCTTCATCGGGTACCATCATAACGCTATCGTTTATGCCCATAGCGTTTTTTATCTCGTTTTCAATCTCAGCCGCAACTTCAGGATGCTCTTTTAGATACGCTTTGGCGTTTTCTCTTCCTTGTCCAAGTTTAATATCTTTATAACTAAACCAGCTGCCGCTTTTATCGACAATGTCAAGTTTTACTCCGTAATCTATAATCTCTCCCTCTTTGCTGATTCCTTCGCCAAACATAATATCAAATTCCGCTTGTCTAAAAGGTGGAGCCACTTTGTTTTTTACAACTTTTGCCCTAACTCTGTTTCCTATCTGATTTTCACCCTGTTTTAAAGTGGCAATTCTTCTTACGTCTATTCTAACCGAAGCGTAAAATTTCAAAGCGTTCCCGCCTGTTGTAGTTTCAGGCGTGCCGTAACCCATTGCGCCTATTTTCATACGAATTTGGTTTATAAAAATTACGGTGGTGTTCATTTTATGTAGAACACCGGTTAACTTTCTCAGGGCTTGACTCATAAGCCTTGCTTGAAGTCCCATGTGACTATCGCCCATCTCTCCTTCTATCTCGGCCTTTGGAGTAAGCGCGGCGACAGAGTCTATAACTATAACATCAACTGCGCCGCTTCTAGCGATAGTTTCAACAATATCCAAAGCCTGCTCGCCAAAATCTGGCTGTGAAACAAGTAAATTTTCTACATCTACGCCTAAATTTTTGGCGTATAAAACATCTAAAGCGTGTTCTGCATCTATAAAAGCGCAAACTCCTCCCTCTTTTTGCGCTTCAGCTATTATTTGAAGAGCCAAAGTGGTTTTTCCCGAACTCTCAGGTCCATAAATCTCTATAATTCTTCCCTTTGGAACTCCTCCTATTCCAAGGGCTAGATCAAGTCCTAAAGAACCTGTGCTTATAGCTGCAATAGGCTCGATCTCCTTTTCGCCAAGCTTTACCAAAGCTCCTTTCCCAAAAGCTTTATCAATCTGTTTTATAGCGAGTTCCAGCGCTTTTGCTTTATTTGAATCCATTCAAAACCTCTCATCATAGAAATTAATAATATTTTATCTTTTTTTAAGTAAAATATCCATAAATATTAGTAGTTAGGAATTGGGAATTTGGAACTAGTACACATTAACTTTTCGCAAATTCCCCATTCCTAATTCCCAATTCCAAAAGGAAACAGATGTCAACATATACCGTTGCCCACTCTCCGGACGCCGACGATATTTTTATGTTTTACGCTATTAAATTTGGGTGGATTAGTTCCAAAGATATAAAATTTGAAAATATCGCTCTAGATATCGAAACTCTAAACGAAAAAGCCTTACAAAACTATTACGATATATCTGCAATAAGTTTCGCGCTATATCCTTACATAAAAAACGATTACGCGCTATTAAAAACCGCGGTTAGTTTCGGAAAAGGGTATGGTCCAAAACTTATCAAAAAGAGAGGCAAAAAGCTTAAAAAAAACTTCAAAGTGGCATTAAGCGGCAAATATACGACAAACGCAATGCTGTTTCGTATAGCCTACCCTCATGCAAGAGTTGTATATATGAACTTTTTGGAGATAGAAAAAGCCGTAATTGAAGAAAAAGTAGATGCGGGGGTTTTGATTCATGAATCCATTTTAGATTTTGACGAATCTTTGGAAGTTGAAAAAGAGATATGGGATATATGGATAGAATTAGCGAAAAAGGAGCTTCCTTTGCCTCTTGGCGGAATGGCTCTTAGACGCTCTATCCCTCTTTTAAAAGCTATAGAGTCTGAAAATATGTTAATAAAAGCAGTCCAAGTGGCAAATAAACATAAAGATGTTTTATCAAAAATGCTTATTGAGAGAAACCTTGTTAGAATAGATGACGAAAAACTAAAAATATATCTAAATATGTATGCGAACGAAGACTCTTCTTTAATGAATGAAGAGCATTACGAAGCGCTAGATAGACTCTTTGAGATAGGTTTTGAGCACAGTTTTTACGACGCGCCTATAAAAACGAAAGAGTATCTTATACCTTCCGAATACAAAAACGTAAGATTTAGCTAAATGAAAGAAAAGATAAATCTTAAAAAATACTCATCTATAAAAATAGGCCCCGTAGTAGATGTGGAGATTATCACAGAGATAGATAAAAAAAATGAAGACTATTTTTTAATAGGCGGAGCCAACAATATTTTAGTGTCTCCCAACCCTCTTCCTCTTGCAAAGCTCTCAAAAAAATTCGATTATATCAAGATAGAAGAGGGCGAGCTTATTATAGGAGGGGCGACGCCAACGGGTAAAGTTGTCTCTTTTTGTAAAAAAAATAATATTGCGGGATTTGAATTTTTAAGCGGACTTCCTGGAACCATAGGCGGCGCTGTAAAGATGAATGCGGGAGTCAAAGAGTATGAGATAAAAAATGTTTTAAAATGGATTAAAACCTATAAAGGCAAAATATACAAAGAAAACCTAAACCTAGGATATAGAAAAACAGATATCAAAAATATTGTTTATGAGGCGGGATTTGAGTTAAAAGAGGGCTACAATGAAATTTTACGGCAAAAACTTCTGTCTCTTAGAAAAAACCAACCAAAAGAGCCAAGCGCTGGAAGCGTTTTTAAAAATCCCCCCGGAAACTTTGCCGGAAAATTGATAGAAGATGTGGGGTTGAAGGGATATAGAGTAGGAGATATGGCTTTTAGCAAAATCCACGCAAATTTTTTAGTAAATTTAGGAGCCGGTACCTTTGAAGAAGCATTAAATCTAATAGAGTTAGCAAAAAAAATGGTATATGAGAAGTATAAAATAGCGCTTGAAGAGGAGATTATAATAGTAAAATGAGGCACAAAAGTGCCCCTCCCCCTATGTAGCAGCGGGGCTAAAGAAGAATATTCACAATTCCGTGTCACCTTCAAATTATACTATAAACTAGATAACCAGGGCTTTATCAAGCCTGCCTTCAAAGAAAATAGCCAATTGAGAAAGTGTCAGATTCCAATTTTTAATTGGCATTGTCCATTTTTTCTGGACATTTTTCGTTTCACTTCGTTCAACATCACTGTAAGCAGAAGAATGCCCATATATAGCAGTTTTAAAAGTGAGTTTTCATTTGGGAACGCTCCTTTAGTTTTTGTTAGTTTTCTAAATTGTCTATGTACAGATTCAATGATATTGGTAGTATAGATGATTTTTCTAATAGGTTCAGGATATTTGAAATAGTTTGATAGATTCTCCCACTTGTTTTTCCAAGAGTTAATTACTATGGGATACTTTTTACCCCATTTTTCTTCAAGCTTATCTAACTTTTCTTCTGCTACTTCTTTGGATATAGCTTGATATACAAGCTTGAGATCTTTCATAAACTCTTTTTGGTTCTTAGATGCTACATATTTTAAAGAGTTTCTTATCTGATGCACTATACATAATTGTACCTCTGTTTTTGGAAATATCGTATTAATAGCTTCTGGAAAACCTTTAAGCCCATCAACTGAAGCTATTAGAATATCCTGAACTCCTCGATTGTTTAAATCTGTTAAAACTTGCAGCCAGAAATTTGCTCCTTCACTCTCACTGAGGTAAAGTCCCAATATCTCTTTTCTGCCTTGAAGATTCACACCCAATATCGTATAGACGGCTTTACTAACATATTTGCCATTATCCTTAATTTTATAGTGAATTGCATCAAACCAGATAAAAGGATATATAGCCTCTAATGGCCTTTGTTGCCACTCTTTGACTTTTGTAATAATTTTATCGGTGATATTGCTAATTGTAGCAGTAGATAAAGATATGTGATAAATCTCTTCGATATGCTTTGAAATATCGGTGTAGCTCATCCCAAGAGCATACATCGATAAGATTTTTTCCTCTATCTCATCGCTAATGGTTGTTTTCGTTTCGCTTACGCTCACATCACTGCAAGCAGAAGGTGTTTTTTAATGATTTGAGGCTCAAATGAACACTCTCTATCTCTTGGAGTAGCTAACTCAAACTCCCCGTCACTGCTTTTTATCTTTTTCCTGTTGTAACCGTTTCTACGATTCTTTTTGCCCTTTAAGACTTCATCGGCTATATGAGACTCAATCTCAGCTTCAAGGGCAGCCTCTACTAATTGTTTTACCAATGGAGCTAATACGCCATCTTTACCACTTATCTTCTTCCCTGCAAGCAAATCTTTTACTGCTTTGTTAAAATCAAATTCTTCCATGTCAGTCCTTTCTCTTTATTTTATCTAACTATCCAACTGACACGGAATTTATAACGATCTTCCTTGGGATAAATCTAAAATGAGTGATGAAGCAAAGCTTCATCTAGGAATGCTATAAAGCGGGAGAAAGCTTTAAGAGTTTAGAGCCTCTACCGCTTCAAGCATTTTCAGTCCCGCTTCATTTACGCTATTTTTACCTAGATACTTAGCCTCTCTTGCGGCTATATAAGCTTTATCGAAAACCTCTTTGCTAAGTCCGCTTCTTTTTATGGCTTCCTTTATATTTTTAGGAAGTATTCTTACCTTTTTCTCTTTAACATACATACTTCCGGTTTGGGCAATCGCTTTTACAACTCTGTAGATTGTAGGGTTAACAGGCGCGCCAAATCCTTCGGGAACTCCGCTCATCGCTTCATCCATAAGTTTTCCATATTTGGTTTCTATGATATGTCCATCAGGAAGTATCTCTATAAAACCTTTTGCTTCCAATTTATCTAAACTCTCAAGAATTCTCGTTTTTTCTTTTTCATTTTTATTTTCAAGTAGTTCATCACAAGCAATTCCAGAGTCCGGAATCGTTTTAAATATCTCCATCTCATATTTTGTCATAAATGGAAGTTTAGGTTTTATTGCTAGTTCTTCGTATAAAAGTCCAGATTTGCTAGGCTCGTATGTGCCAAGAATTCTCTCTCCTCTTGCTTCTTCTACCCACTCTTTGTTAGGAGAGCTGAAAATTTTGTTTGAAATTGTTAGAGTCTTAACACTCCAAGAGTGTATACTTCTTTCGTCAGTTTGATCTTCTATTACTTTTTTTCCATCTTCTGTAACAAAATACACCTCTCTTCCGGATTTATCTACTCCTTCTCTAATAAGTCCAAAAGCCTCCAAGGAGTATAGATACTCTCTTAGATCAAAATTCTCTTCAAACCATTTCACCATATCTTTTGCTTCGCTATATTTTTTGGCGATCTCTTGTTTTTTCTTTGGCATTTCATCTAATCTTCTGCCATATTTTTCAACTATTTTTTTATATTCGGCGACTTTTCTATCTACAAGTTCTTTTTTTATCTCTTCAAAAGTTGGAAGTTCTTCAGGATTGTTAGCAGTTTTTTCATCCCAGATTTTTTGTATTGTTTTTAATGTTTCAACCTCTTCTTTTTCGATAGCAAAAGATTTGAATGGCTTATCTTCTAAATCTTTGTATATTCTATAAACCTCTAAAGCTTTTTCTCCGGCCATTGTCAATCTGTCTGTATCTTCAATATATCCTAAACTTTCAAGATTTGTCAACGCTTCAAGTTCTAACTCTTCTCCGTCAGCTACTTTTGCAATATCCTCTAAAATAGAGATATCTAAAACACTTCCTTCATTTGCCCATCCGCCTAAAGTAAGTGTCTCTTTTACAACTTGTCCTAAACCTGTGAAGGTAAAGTATTCACCAATAGGCATTGAGTATGCTATAAGCCTCATAGCCTCAAGCAGATCTTTGCTATTTCCAACTATTGGCAGATAGTGCGCATCTGTAGGACCCATAGGCGATTTTCTTATATAGTCGGCAAGTTTAGCGTCTATAACAAGCTCTGGTTTTATTATTTTGTAAGCTTCATATATATCTTTTCCCTCTTTGGTTAAGTTACCGTTTTCATCAGCAAAACCTCTTTTTAAAAGTTCATCTTGAGATATTTTTGTCGTTTTTTCTTTGCTTTTTACAGCAGCATCTATCATAGCTATAACTTCACTGCTGATCCATTTGAAATTTTCTTTCCAACCATCTAAATTTTGGATTTTATCTTTAACCCTCTCTAAAACCTCAGCAACTAATTTTCCGCCATATGTCAGCTCTATTTTAGATGGCATAGGAAATCTAACAATACCTGCAAGATTCAACTCCATAATAGCTTCACTGTTGAGTTTATCCACATTAATAGTTTTATCATCACTTCTATATAGTGCGATCAAAATTTTTGCGGCCTCTTTTTTAATAACCATCTTTTCTCCTCCTATTTTGCTTTAAATAAATATATTGTCTATATACTTATTCAAAGCAAAATTGCGCAAGCCTTAGGCTTACGCTTCTTTGTGACAGAACCACCAGTCAAAACATTCATACTCTTTTGTTCTTTTGGCCGCACTCTCGCAATCAGTAGCAGGCGGAATAATGACTCTATCTTTGATAAGCTCGTTTTCCGGCCAATTTGCTGGAGTAGCAACACCATCAGCGTCACTTTTTTGCAAAGCTTTTACAGCTCTAACAATTTCTGAGATATTTCTTCCTATCTCCTGAGGATAGTATAGGATAGTTCTTACAACTCCTTCAGGGTCTAAAATAAATACGGCTCTTACAGTATTTGTTCCTTTACCTGGATGGACCATACCTATTTTTGCCGCAATAGTATCTGTTGCCGCAATTATCGGAAACTCTATCTCTACCTCTAGTTTTTCTTTAATCCATTCCACCCATTTTATATGTGAAAACACTTGATCTATTGAAAGACCGATTAGTTGCGTGTTGATCTCATCAAACTCTTTTTTATGTTTTTGAAAAGATACAAACTCGGTTGTACAAACAGGAGTAAAATCTGCTGGGTGGCTGAAAAGAACTGTCCATTTTCCTCTTAAATCATCAGGCAAAACCATTTTTCCGTGTGTCGTTTGTACTTCTAAAGTCGGAAACTTATCTCCCAACAGCGGCATAGACATCCTCTGCTCCTCTTTTTTTATTTTTTTTGTAACTATATCAACGATCTCTCCAACTATTTCTTCAAGCTCCTTTTTCTCCTCTTTCGCTTTTTTTGTCAGCTCTTCATACTGTTCTTCTATCAAAGAGGCAATCTTTTTAGCCACATCCTTTTGACTATCTACAATATCTTCTATTCTCTTTTTGAGCTCCTCTTTCCACCCCATATTTGCCTCCTTCAAAAAATTGGTTATATCTGTTTTGCTAATAAAATTTTAGTTTAACGCCTATAACTTGTCAGCAACTTTAGTAGCAAAAGAGATATTGGATGAAGAGATCAATTATTCTCTTCATCCATTTTTTTTGCGTAACTGCTAAGGCTAAGAAGTACTAAACCATCGAAGAAAAGACTGATACCTACGAAAAATCCTACTATCCAAAGTGAACTGAACGGCCATCCAACCAATATAATAATGGCCAATATCACAGAAAGCACTCCATTTAATAAGGACAGCCACCACCACTTTTGAGGTTTAAGCTCAAATGCTAACGCAAAAGAGCTAAATCCGTCAAAAAAGAAAAATATAGCTAAAATTATCCCAAGCGCGGCAACTCCAGGAAGAGGATTAAGAGCTATTAAAATGCCTGTTAGACCGAAAACAAAGGCTTTTAGCCAACCAAGCCAATCTTTTTTATCAATTTTATATGTGTGATAGCCCGCCATTAAAGCGCTTAATATAAGCATCCAAGCTACAAAATACGCGGTAGCTATGGATAAAAATGCGGGAAAGAACATCCCCGCAAGACCAATTATTAAAAAGATCACGCCGGCAATTTTAGAATTTTTACTAAACTGTTTTAATAACTCTTTTTGATTTGGATAACCTATCATTTTTTAACCTTATTTAGAAATTGATTTAATCGCTTTTTCTTTAAAATCTTTTATCTTTTCAATAAGTTCTTCAAAAAGTTTTTCTGCACTATTTTTTCCTTTAACCTCTTTCTCTATCTTTTCAATTGACTCTTCTAAGTTTTTATAAGTTGTATCAGAGTCGCTAGTATATCCTAAAGCCTCAGCTTTTTTAAGGCTATATTTCGCTTCTTTGAGATAGTCTAAAGCTCTCTTTCTATCTGTTTTAGCTATTTTCTTAGCCTCTTCCACAAGGAGTTGAGCTTTCAAGAGAGGTATAGGAGTTATAATATCTGCTTCTACAAAAGTCAATAAAGCCTGATTTAAAACTCTCTTAGCCTCTTCCACCCTATCCTCGTGCAAAAATTTTGCGGCAAGTTTTAAAGCTGCCGGATAGGAGGCTAAAGGTAAATTAACTGTTTTCAAAACGATCTCGCTTCTTAATGTGTTAAGCACTCTTCTAGCCTCTTGAACTTTGTTCTCTTTTAAGAGTGCCTTTACGGTTATAAGCGCAATCTCAATATCCTTAACAGTGCCGGGATATTCAACAACCTCCACAGAACTATCTATAGGTATTAATGCTGGAGCATTTGGAGCTTCTAAAACAATTTCTAGCTTTCCTATTGCTTTTTCAAGTTTCTTTAAAGCCTCGTTTTTATCACCCTTTTCAAGCGACTTCAATACTTCTTGCGTTAACGTAACCGCTTGAACCGCCTCTTTGATAATTTTAACCTGATTTTGCTGTTTTTTAGCCTCTATTTTTGCTTTATTTACAGCTTTATTTGAAACAACTTGTGAAGCTTCGCTAGCGAAAGCAGCATTTACAGACAAAAGCGTAATCGCAACAGCCGCAGAAACAATAAGTTTTTTCATATCAACCTCCTTAAATTTTTTGGTTGATATAAGTTTAGTATATCTTTTTATATCTTACAGCAACTTTAGTCGCATTTAAATAGGAGATTGAAAAATTTTTATCAAAAACAATCTATAAATTTTCACCAAAGCGTATTTCGATAATATTTTGCTTGAGATTTAGTGGCTTTTTGAAAGCAAGTGCTTCAGTTAAAAGTTAGTAAATTATATATTTTAGTTTTGCTTAGAAGATAACTGAAAAAATGGAGGAAAAGATGGTCGGAGTGGCGGGATTTGAACCCGCGACCTCTACCACCCCAAGGTAGTGCGCTAACCAGGCTGCGCTACACCCCGAAAAGCGGCTTATTAAAGAGCCGCTTTTGCTTTTTCCACTATTTTAGCAAAGTTTTCAGGTTCATTCATCGCTAAATCTGCCAAGATTTTTCTATCAAGTTCGATGCCGGCTTTTTTTAGACCGTGAATAAATCTTGAATAGCTTATATCGTTTAACCTACAAGCTGCGTTTATTCTTATAATCCAAAGCTTTCTAAAATCTCTTTTTTTCTGTCTTCTGTCTCTGTAAGCGTAAACTAAAGATCTCTCTAACTGCTCTTTAGCTTTTCTAAAATGTTTTCTTCTACCGCTGTAGAAACCTTTTGCAAGTTTTAATATCTTTTTATGTCTTCTTCTTCTTACCGTACCTGTCTTTACTCTCATTTTTTCTCCCTTTACCTTTTTTATTTTTTAGGTGCCTCAAATGAGGACTTGGCCCTTTTGGGCGGAGTTACGCTATTAGTATGTAGCTATTAACTCTATAATTCTCGGTTGATCGACGCTACTTACGTAGTGTGGCGCTTTTAATCCTCTTTTAGTTTTAGGCGACTTTTTGGTCAATATGTGACTTCTAAAAGCGCTTCCTCTTTTGATTTTATTTTTCGTTTTTTTAAATCTCTTGGCAGCGCCGCGATGTGTTTTCATCTTAGGCATCTTTTCTCCTTTGCAGAATTTAAGGTGCATATTATATCGAAAGTTTATAAATGGGAGATTAAAATAAAGAGGTAATTGGTAATTTGGAATTGGGAATTTGTGTTTTTTAAATAAGCTAATTCCTAATTCCCAATTCCTAATTATAAAAGTTATTTTTTCTTATCCTCTTTCTTCGGAATTACCATCATATTGACGTATCTTCCCTCAACATGAGGCTTTTTCTCTACGGTTCCAATATCTTCTATCATAGGTATTATCTTTTCTAATACCTCTACCCCAGCTTCGGGATGAGCCATCTCTCTACCTTTTAGGAAAACTCTAAATTTTACATGTTTTCCTTTTTCCAAAAACTCTCTTGCATGTTTTACTTTGTAATCTATATCGTTTTGAGCTATCTTTACTGAAAGCTTTATCTCTTTTACTTCTATCTTAGCCTGTTTTTTCTTGGCCTCTTTTTTCTTTTTTTCCTGCTGATACTTAAATTTGCCAAAATCCATAATTTTACATACAGGAGGATTGGCATTAGGTGCTATTAAAACGAGATCAAGACCTTTTTCTTCCGCTATATCCAACGCCTCGTCTCTAGAGATGATACCATACTGAGTTCCGTCCTCACCTATACACCTAACCTTTTCGGCTCTTATATCTTCATTTAAGAGCACTTCAACATTTTTCTTACTCAAAAGCGTACCTCACTTAATTTCTCCTTAATTTTATCTAAAAACTCTTTTTCAGATATATTATACTGTATTCTTTCTCTTCTGTCCCTTATAGATACACTTTTTTCTTCAACTTCTTTGTCGCCTATAACTACTATCATAGGAACTTTCTGTTTTTCGGCCGTTCTAATTCTTTTGTTTAAGCTTTCATTTTTATAGAAAACTTCGCTGTCCACTTCTATATTTAGCAATTTTTCGCTTAATTCGTATGCGTAGTTTTTGTGAGAGTCTGCTATTGGGATAAAAATAACTTGAGTCGGGGCTATAAAAAAAGGAAATTCTCCGGCATAGTGCTCTGTCATAATCCCAATAAATCTTTCAAAAGAGCCAAGAATAGCTCTGTGAATCATAACAGGACGCGTTTCTTCGTTACTATCACTGATAAAGGTTAACTCGAATCTTTCAGGCAGATTAAAATCTACTTGTATCGTTCCGCACTGCCATTTTCTTCCTATTGCATCTGTTATTTTTATATCTATTTTTGGACCATAAAATGCTCCGCCACCCTCATCTATGCCATATTTATGCCCGTTTTCATCTAAAGCCTCTTTTAAGGCAATAGTGGCTTTTTCCCATATCTCGTCACTTCCTATAAATTTTTGTGGTTTTGTAGAGATTTCCATTTCATATTTAAAGTCAAAACTCTTCATAATCTCATCAACAAAACTCAAAACCTCTAATACATTCTCTTTTATCTGATCCGGCGTGCAGAAAATATGCGCATCGTCTTGAGTAAACTCTCTAACTCTGAGTAGTCCGTGTAGTACGCCGCTTTTTTCGTGTCTATGAACTACTCCATATTCAAAGAGTTTCAGCGGTAGCTCTTTATAGCTTCTCTTTTTAGATTTATAAACCATAATATGCCCGAGACAGTTCATAGGTTTTATTCCGTACTCTTGTCCTTCTATCTCGGTAAAATACATATTTTCGCCATAATTAGCATAATGTCCGCTCTTTTTCCAAAGATCACTTTTTAAAAGTTCAGGTCCTCTAACAGGCTGATAACCTCTTTTTCTATGCGCTTTAAAAAGAAGCGATTCTAATTTGCTTCTAAGTCTTGCCCCTTTTGGAAGCCAGATAGGAAGACCCGCTCCGACCTCTTCGTTAAAGATAAAAAGTTCAAGCTCGCTTCCCAATTTTCTATGATCTCTCTTTTTGGCTTCTTCAATCATTGTGATATAATCTTTAAGGGACTTTTTATCTGCGAAAGCTATACCGTAGATTCTAGTTAGCATCTCTTTTGATTCGTCGCCTCCAAGATAGGCTCCGGCAACACGGGTTAGTTTGAAATGTTTTAGATATTTGGTATTTGGAACGTGAGGTCCTCGACAAAGGTCTTCAAAATCTCCCTGCTTATATATGGATACAGTATCGCTAGGGATATTTTTCAAAACTTCTTGCTTTAAATCGTCATCTTTGAATTTTTCTATCGCCTCATTCTTTGGAAGCTCGTATCTTTCAATATCTAATTTTCTTTTTGCGATTTCGGCCATCTTTTTTTCAATTTTGGGAAGATCATCTTCGCTTATCTTCTCCCCTACTCTAAAATCGTAATAAAACCCTTCGTCTACTACGGGACCTACAAAAAATTTTGCGTCTGGATATAGTTCTTTTATGGCTTGAGCCATAAGATGCGCGGTTGAGTGCCTGATAACTTCAAGAGCTTCTTGAGTATTTTCAGGATAGATTTTTTTTGCGGATTCAATATCTATATCTTTTGCCTTTGCCGTTTGTAGATCAACTATCTCATTATCTTGTTTTATTGCAATTGGTTCCAATAAAGTCCTTTTAAAAAATGGAATTGGGAATTAGGAATTGGGAATTTGTTAATTAAAATCTTCTTATCAATTCCCAATTCCTAATTCCTAATTCCTAAATCCTCATTAACTGCTTCTTGCTACGCTTTGCATAAACGAAAAAAGCTTCAAAGTGTGTTAGCAATTTTTTTGACAAGCAGTTGTCAAAAAAATTCCATATGGTGGTCGCGAGAGGATTCGAACCTCTGACCACTACGATGTCAACGTAGTGCTCTACCCCTGAGCTACGCGACCATTTGTTGAAGATTGGCAGTAAGGGATTTTATCAAAAAAAATATTATTTTTTCTTAAAACTAAGAAATAATAACCATAAAATTGAGATATCTATCATCACATCTGCAAAATTAAAAACAGCAAAATCAAACCCACAATGCCAATAAACATAATCCACTACCCCGCCGTAAACAAACCTATCGTAAAGATTTCCTAAAGCCGCTCCAAAAAGTATCCCAAGAGGAAAAGGATATTTTAAGATATATCTTTTAATGTTTATATAAATAAACGCTATAGCTATAAGAGAGGTTAAAATCCATTTTAGATAGGGTCCTAAAAAGGAGAAAAGCGAAAACGCCACTCCCTTGTTTAGAGTATAACCGAAAGTTAAACATCTATTTTCTATATATAGCCCGTTTACAAAAAGGTCTTTTAAACTCTTGTCTATTAAAAATATACCGATTGCAGCAAGAAAAAAGATTAAATAGATTCGTATCATCTATCAAGCTCTTTTTTTAAAAACTCTAGTAGTTTTTCCATCTCCTTATCTAAAACTTTTTGTTCTTTTCCTTCAAGTAAAACTCTTAGTTTATTCTCTGTCCCGGAATAACGTATAAGCGTTCTGATGCCTTTTTTCTCTATATCTTGAATTTTTTCTTTAAAACCTGCTATATTTTCGAGCGGAATTTTACTTTTTACGTTTATATTTTTCAAAATTTGCGGATATAGCTCAAATGGATTTAAAACTTCGCTTGCTTTTTTACCGCTTTTTAGCATGTAAGCCAATATTTGAAGCGCGCTGACTAAACCGTCTCCCGTTTTTCCGTAATCCGTAAGAATAATATGTCCGCTATTTTCTCCTCCAAAATTTAAATTATGTTTTTTTATCTCATCAAAAACATACTTGTCTCCCACTGATGATCGGAAAAGTTTTATACCGTGAGACTCCAAAAAATCCTCTAAAGCTTTATTGCTCATAACTGTTGCTACAATAGCGCTATTTTTAAGTTGTTCCCGATCTTTTAAATATATAGCTAATGCGCCTAGAATTTTGTCTCCGTCTATGATATCTCCTCTTTCGTCAACAACGACAAGTCTATCTGCGTCTCCATCAAGGGCAAAGCCTATGTCCGCTCTATACTTTCTAACAACGTTTGCCAAATCTTCAGGATGTATGGCTCCGCATTTATAGTTTATATTAAAACCATTTGGCTCATCGTTTATAACAATAGTCTCTGCTCCAAGTTCGTTAAATATAGTCGGAGCTACTTTATACGCGGCACCGTTTGCCGTATCTACGACTATTCTCATCCCGTTTAAAGTAAGCTCTTTAGGAAAGGAGTTTTTTATATGAACGATATATCTTCCTATTACGTCGTCTATTCTTTTCGAAGAGCCGATCTCTTTTTTGGTTTTTTGATTCTCTTCTATTATCTCTTTGTTCGCAAATATCTCCTCTATTGCCCTCTCGTCGCTCTCTTGAAGTTTATTTCCAAGATGGTCAAAAAATTTTATACCGTTATCATAGTATGGATTGTGACTAGCGCTTATCATAATACCCGCATCACATCTCATATCTTCTGTCAAAAAGGCAACGGCGGGTGTGGGCATCGGGCCTATTTGTATAACGTTATACCCAACGGCGGTTAAACCGCTAACAATAGCGTTTTCTATCATATAACCGCTTCTTCTTGTATCTTTTCCTACTAAAATTTTATTTGTTATTGAGTTTTTTCTAAAATATATTCCCGCGCTCATTGCAAGCTTCATAACAAGTTCAGCCGTTAAAAAATTACCTGCTTCTCCTCTTACTCCGTCCGTTCCAAAAAGTCTCATATAAACGTCCTTGTTTTTTGTACAATATCAAGGTATGTATTTTACTATAAAATGACAAAAACATAATAAATATAGAGTCGTATCTAATGGAAACTAGCTTAAAAAAGATTTAAATTAAGCTAAAATTAAACTATATTTGAGTAACATTCTAACCTAAAATAAATGAAAAGGATTAAAAAATATGGCACATCATAAATCCGCTTTAAAAAGAATTCGCCAAACAGCTAAAAGAACTCAAAGAAACAGATTTTACAGAACAAGAATTAAAAATATTACAAAAGCTGTAAGAGAAGCCGTGGCTGCAGGCGACAAAGAAAAAGCTTTAGAAGCTTTGAAAATAGCCAATAGAGAATTTCACAAATATGTAAGTAAAGGCGTTTTAAAGAAAAATACCGCTGCAAGAAAAGTTTCAAGACTTCATAAACTCGTAAATTCTATGACAGAAGCTGCATAAGCTTCTGCTCGCTATTAAAAAACCTAAAATTAAAATAAAAATATGCTAAAAGAGAAACTCCAACCCTTTATAAAAAGATACGAAGAGATTAATGCTCTTTTAAGCTCTCCAGATATTACTAGCGATATAAAAAAGATGACTGAGCTCTCAAAAGAGCAGTCTGAACTTGAGCCTATTGTAGAGAAAGCAAAAGAGTACTTTAAAGTTACTGAATCTATAGAAGAGAATAAAACACTTTTGGAAGATGAAGAGCTGGGAGAGCTTGCCAAAGAGGAACTAAAAGAGTTAGAGCCCCTGAAAGAGAAACTAGAAGAAGAGATTAAAATACTACTCATCCCTAAAGATCCAAATGACGATAAAGATATCTATCTTGAGATACGTGCTGGAACCGGAGGAGAAGAGGCTGCGCTATTTGCTGCGGATATTTTCAAAGCGTATGCAAGATATGCCGACTCTAAGGGATGGAAAGTAGAGATTGTAAGCTCCAGCGAGAGTGATACCGGCGGATATAAAGAGTTAATAGCCAAAATCAAAGGGCAGGGAGTTTATAGCAGATTAAAATATGAAGCAGGAACTCATAGAGTTCAAAGAGTTCCTGCTACTGAATCTCAAGGGAGAATACATACTTCGGCCGTTACTGTAGCTATAATGCCAGAAGTTGACGATGTCGATGTTGAGATAAATCCGAACGATTTGAAGATAGACGTTTACCGCTCTAGCGGATGTGGCGGACAGTCGGTAAACACAACCGATAGTGCAGTTAGAATCACTCACATACCAACCGGGATAGTTGTGGCTATGCAGGATGAAAAGAGTCAGCATAAAAACAAAGAGAAGGCTCTAAAAATACTTAAAGCCAGAATCTATGAGCAGAAGATGAGAGAGCAGCAAGAGGCTCTTAGCAGCGAAAGAAAAGCGCAAGTCGGAAGCGGGGATAGAAGCGAAAGGATTAGAACTTACAACTATCCGCAAAATCGTATAACGGATCACAGAATCGGGCTTACTCTTTATAAACTTGAAGAGATTATGCAAAATGGAGATTTAGATCAGATAATAGAGCCTTTGATAGCTCACTATCAAGCTTTAAAGATAGAAGAGGCCGGTTTATAATCTTTTCTTTTCAAGTAACCGCTGTTAACTTTTATCTTGATTCCCCATAAATATATTTTGGTAATAACCATTTTGACCAGATATGCCAACCTTCCTTTTAAAAATATCTTATTTGCGATGTGTCCTACTGCATAATCTTTTCCCAATGCGATAAACATACCGTAAATTCTGCCCTCAAAACTTTTTGTAGTCTCTTCGTTGATAACTTTGGCTACATATTCTGCGCTTTGTTCGGCGATTTGGGCGGTAGGGGGTAAGATATTGCCCTCTTTATTTATTATCTGGGCGCAATCGCCTATGGCGAAAATGTTTTCGTCTATTTGAAGACGATTATTTACTATTAGCTGGTTTTTAGAGTTTTTGGGAAAATTTAGGTTTTTCACAAAATCGCTCGCTTCTATACCGCCGGTAAAGATGAAGCTGTCGTAATCTACTCTTTTGTCTTTGAGTATTATCTGATTTTCCGTAACTTCCAATATGGGAGCGTTAAGCAGGATATTTATTCCTAACTTTTTTAATCTATCGTACGTCTCTTTGATAATATACTCGTCGTTTCCCGGAAGAATAGTCTCTGAAGCCTCAATCAATGTGACGTTCATCAAAGTTTTTTGGCCCACTTCCCTGCCGCACTCTTTTGATATGCTTTTAAAATCGGCTGCAAGTTCCACTCCGCTAAGTCCGGCCCCGCCGATTACTATATCTAACTTTTTCGAAGAGGTAACTTCATCAAATAGATTTTGTAAAAATCTTTGCTTAAATCTAAAAGCGCTGTGGAGATCTTTTATGGATACGGAGTATTTTTCTAGATTTTTTATGCTTTTTGGAAAAGAGTCTTTCGCGCCTGCGGAGATTATAAGATAGTCATATCTATATAACCCGTTTTTGCATATTAAAAGACTCTTTTTATTATCTACGTCGATAGCTTCATCGTTGATAAATTTAACATTTTTGAAAGATTCGCAAAAACTTTCAAGATCAAAAGTAATATCGCAGACATTTAATCTTCCGGAAAGAAACTTATAAGTTTCCGTTTGAAGATAATGAAATCTATTTTTATCTATCAAAAGAATCTCATAAGCGTTGGAAGAGGAGAGTTTTTCTACGGCTCTTAACCCTCCGTAACCTCCTCCAACGACGATTATTTTTTTCATAATTTATAGATTATAGATCGTGAAGATGCAATCTGTTTCTTTTTATTATTGATGATACCAAAAAGTTATATTTTTTACCTATTTCGGAATATCTTTGCATAGTCATAGCGGCTTTTAATCCTGTAAAGGGAACGTTATTAATTTTTGCTTGATATCTTGCGGTTCTGAACTCTTTGTATGCCGCATGTCTGTTTAGATTTAACATATAAGAGGCGATTGAGTCTGAGATTGAGTTAAATATTTTGATTTTATGTTTTTTCCCTTCTTCTCTATTTTGAGGGATTAAGCCTCTTTTGCCAAACGTCCACTCTCCAAAGAGGTTATTTGCTTCTCTTGCAAATCTGCTTTTTCCCCATCCACTCTCCAATGCCGCTTGAGCCAACACCAAAGATTCAGGGATTGTATCTATTTTTTTCATATACTCTTTTTTATCGTAAATATTTTTTATTCTATATTTTTTAGCTAAAGAGACCAATTTTTTTAGTCTCTCTTTATCTAAAATAGGCATTTTGAAATAGTCGTTGAAAAAATTTTCAACAAACTCCCTCTCTTTTACGATTTTTTGATTCTCTTTTTTTACGAGCGGTCTTAAAATCTCAAAAAACTTCTCTTTTTGTACCGAAATATTTTTGATCTTATAATACCAATTCGGAATGCTTTTAAACTCGTTCGCATAAATGGAAGCTGTTATAAATAGTCCGGTTATGCCTAAAACTAACTTTTTCAATAAACCTCCTCTATAAAAGTTTCAAAAACTTTTTTTACAGCGCCTTTTAAAAAGAGTGAATTATCTTTGAAGCTTAGCGTAAGTTCTTCTTTGCTCTTTGGAATAACTTTTGTTTCGTTTGAAACCATATTTTCTAGGAAGGCTCTGTAAAATGCCGCGGCCATACCCGTTCCGCAGGCTAGCGTCTCATCTTCGACGCCTCTTTCATATGTTCTTATATATATTATACCATCTTTAACTTGTGCCAAATTTACGTTTGCGTTGTAAATTTTTCTTAGTTCTCTTGTTTTATCTATCTTGAACTCCTCTAAATTATCGCTAAAAGCTATAAGATGTGGTACTCCCGTATCTATAAGCCACCATATTTTCCCAAATTTGTTAATATCTTTTTCTTTGATAATAGGATCGGTTAATTTACTCTCTACCACTCTTCCTTCAACGGTAGCGCCAATAACGCCTGCTTTCGTTAAAAAACGCATCTTTTCCTGCGCTAATCCGTAATCGTATGCGTATAGGGCAGCGGCTCTACTCCCATTTCCGCACATACTAGCTTCACTACCGTCAGAGTTGTAAAACTGCCATTTAAAATCAAATTCGTTAGATGGAAGTAAAACTATCAATCCGTCCGCCCCTACTCCTCTAAATCTATCGCAAAGTTTTACGGCAAGGTTGCTCCTATCTTTTTCCACAAAGGAATGAAAAAGAATAAAATCGTTCCCGCTTGCGCTATATTTGGCTAAATTCATTTTTTACCTTTTCTACGAATTCTTCTATCTCTTTTTGTAGATGTTTAATATCTTTTGAATTGTCTATAACATAGGTTGCCAACTCTTTTTTCTTTTCTATATCCATCTGAGCCTTTAATCTCTTTTTCGCTTCATCTTCGCTAAATCCTTCCCTTTCTATGACTCTTTTTAGCTGAATCTCTTTTGGAGCGTAAACTACTGCGACTTTTTTGATTGGATAGTTTTTTGTTTCAAAAAATAGAGGAATATCGACTATATAAGGCACCTTATACTTTTCAAGCTTTAAAGACTCTGTTTCGATTTTCTGTTTTATAAGAGGATGCAGAAGCTCCTCTAAACTCTTTTTTGCTTTTGGCTCGTTAAATATAAGGTTTCCTAGCGCCTTTCTATCAACTTTCCCGTTTTTTATATACTCTTTACCGAAAATTTCGGCAATTTTTTCCTTTTGTTCTTCCAAGACCTGATGCGCAATTTTATCGGCGTCTATTATGGAAAAACCGTAAAGTTTTAAAATATTACAAACGGTACTTTTGCCTGTTGCGATACCGCCGGTTAAAGCAATGGCATTCTCAAAAGGCTTAAGTTTTGCTTCCATTAAAATACCTTAAATTATATTTTTGTATATTGGCGTATTTGTGTATTGGTATATATTAGAAAAAATATAAAAGCCAATACACAATATACTAAATTTTTACCATTTATAAAGTTCTCCGAGCTCTTTTTTTACGTAATTTGGCAAGATAAAAGAGGCTTTATGGATATCAGAGTTGTAATATCTAAGACCATCGATAAGGTCTGCTCTTTGCAAAATAAAATCTGCGGTAGGATGATAAAATTTGCTTCCTAAAATAAAGTTCCAGTTACAGCCAGGATACATATACATCTCAAATCTATATGGCATAACTATCTTAAAAAACTCGCCGATTACTCCCATAATCTCTTTATGCAAAGGCATATCTATCCACCAACTCTCCCCTTGAGCCACAACAAGTCCGTCATCTTTTAAGATTCTATTAATGTGTGCGTAGAAGGTTTTATTAAAAAGCCCCTCGGCCGGGCCTTCTGGATCGGTAGAGTCGACTAAAACGATATCGTAGCTTTTATCTTTCGCTTCTCTTACAAACTCTATCCCGTCGCCTATGATAAGATTTAGTCTATCGTTATCCCAGTCTCCGATGTTTGGAAAAAACTCTTTTGAAATCTTTACTACCTCTTCATCAATCTCAACCATATCCACTTCTATACCAGGATGTCTTAAGACCTCTTTTGCAACTCCTCCGTCGCCTCCTCCAATAATTAAAACTTTTTTAGGCTCTTTATGTGTGCAGATTGCTACATGAGCCATCATTTCATGATATATAAACTCATCTTTTTCGCAGAGCATACCGTGTCCATCTATGACCAAAATCTTTCCGAACTCTTTTGAGTCGTAAACCTCTATCTTTTGATATTTGCTTACTGTTTCAAAAAGTTTCTTCTCTACTTTTATACCCTGTTTAAAAAAGTTGTTATGAATCTCTTCAAACCACATTTCTTCTCCCATATAGTTTATTTTAGATAATTTTTGTCTGATTTTATCACAAGATTATTAAATAAACAAAAAGTTAAGCCCTTAGATGATATAATTTAGGTTAAGAAAGAGGGATGGCATAACTATTTTGAGTTGCAAGTAGATGTAAAATCAAGTTTAACTTTTTAGTTAGAATCAGAAAAACTTTAAGATTCCTCATTCTTTATCTATTTTCTCACTGAAGCAATTTTGATAAAAGGAGAAACGATGTGCGGAGATAAAGCGCAAAGAATATTAATGGCCATAATGTTGGGAATATCTATGGGGTTATTGGCAAATCCTGAGACTGTGAAAATTGGATTCGCGTTACAGACGTTTATAATAGTTATGATTATAATATTTGCCTTTACAAACTTTTGTCCTAGTCTTTGGTTTTTTAACAAAGTTTTTGGAAAGTGCGATTGGGATAAGAAAAAAGAAGATAATGAGAGTTGATAGTTAAAAGTTAAGGAAAATTGATGAAGATAAGTTATAAAGATAGCGGCGTTGATATTGACGCCGGAAGTAGATTGGTTGAAGAGATAAAGCCTTTTGTGAAAGAGACTTTTAACGAAAACGTGATAGGCGGACTTGGAGGTTTTGCCGGAGCGTTTGCTCTGCCTGCAGGATATAAAAATCCAGTATTACTTGGAGCAACGGACGGTGTAGGAACAAAACTAAAGCTTGCTATCGAGTCTAAAATCTACGATACGGTAGGTATTGATCTTGTTGCTATGTGCGTAAACGATCTTATCTGCTCTTTTGCAGAGCCTATTTTCTTTTTGGATTATTACGCAACAGGGAAGCTTGACGTAGATGCGGCAAAAGAGGTGATCAAAGGGAT
The DNA here is from genome assembly GCA_027082175.1 of Campylobacterales bacterium. GTDB lineage: Bacteria > Campylobacterota > Campylobacteria > Campylobacterales > Nitratiruptoraceae > Nitrosophilus_A. Next base: position 10,049 of record JALWIX010000013.1, on the reverse strand, counting down.
AGCAAAAGGATGCAAAGAGAGTGAGTGCGCTCTAATAGGCGGTGAAACTGCCGAGATGCCGGGAATGTATCAAAAGGATGATTTTGATCTGGCAGGATTTGCCGTAGGAATAGCAGAAAAAGAGGAACTTCAAAAAAATAGGGGAGTAAGAGCGGGCGATGTTTTGATAGCTCTTAAATCGAGCGGTATTCACTCAAACGGTTTTTCTTTGGTTAGAAAACTCTTTTTTGAAGAGTTAAAGTGGAGCTATTCGCATGATTTTAACGGAAAACCTTTGATAGAAGTACTTTTAGAACCAACAAAAATATATGTCAAAACTTTTAAAAAAGTAAAAGATAAAGTAAAAGCGTTAGCGCATATAACTGGCGGCGGTATAGTAGAAAACTTGCCAAGAGTCCTTCCAAATAACGTTAAAGCCGTTATTAGAAAGAGCCAAATAGAGCCTTTGGAGATTTTTGAGTTTATCTCAAAATATGTAGATGAAGAGGAGATGTTTAGAACCTTCAATATGGGTATTGGTATGATACTAGTGGTTTCGTCTGAAAAGGTAGATGATGTTTTAAAAGAGACGGACGGGTATATTTTAGGCGAATTGATAGAGGGTGAAAAGGGCGTCTATATCATAGAATGATATATTTTATCTCAAAACTATTTACATATCTGATACTACCTCCTGGAATATTTATAGCGGCACTATTTGCCGCCTCTTTTTTTGCAAAAAAATTTAAAAAAACGCTTTTTGTTTTAGCTTCATTTTTTTGGTTTTTATCTACCGATTTTGCGCCTAATCTACTTTTAAAGCCTCTTGAGTATAAAAGTTTTCCAAAAGCTTCCGATCCAGTTGCGGTTGTTGTTTTGGGAGGAGGGGAGGTAAAAGGAGCAAAAAATCTCCCTTTAAGCAGCGATGGAACGAAGAGAGTGCTTTGGGGCTTAATGCTTTCAAATCGTAAAAATCTCCCACTAATTTATAGCGGAATAGAGAGCGATAGAGCAAAAAGAGTTATCGAAGAGATAAACGAAGGATTTGGGCTTGGATATCGTTATTCAAAAGATTTTACGCCGAAAACCTACTATATAGAAGCTTTGAGTAAAGATACATATCAAAATGCAAAATATGTATATAATCTTTTCAAAAAGAGAAACAAAAGAGTCTCTATCTATCTTGTAACTTCCGCATACCATATGCCGCGGGCGTATATGCTTTTTAAATATTTTGGTTTTAAAGTCACCGCTTCTAAAACAGATTATAAGAGCTCAAAAATGCAGATAGATTTTTGGTCTTTTTTCCCTAAGATGAAAAATTTTAAAAACTCCTATTTGGCGCTGCATGAGTATTTCGGGATTTTAAGCCTTTTAATACGGCTATAAGCTTAAAAGTTCAATTACCTCGTCATCGCTCAATTGATGAAAATCTTGATAAAATTGCCCTACCGCTATAAAATCTGGTGGCGTTTGAAGCAAAACTACCTCATCGGCAACCTTTTTCAGTTTTGTGACAACTTCTGGAGGCGCTACCGCAGATGCTATGATGACTCTTTCCGCTCCCATATTTTTTATCGATTTTGCCGCTACAAACATACTTGCTCCAGTAGCTATACCGTCATCTACCAAAATAACATTTTTACCTTTTAAATCTGTTTTCTCTTTTTTATAGAGCTTTCTTTTTGCTCTCATCTCCTCTTTTTTCTTTTGTGCAAGCTCATCTATATATTGATCCGCAACATTTAGCATAAGTTTAGCTTTTTCGTCTGTGAAGATATCTCCATCTTCGCTAATAGCTCCTATTGCCGCTTCCGGGTTGTAGGGACTAGGAATCTTTTTAACAAAATATATATCCATAGGGATTTGATACTTTTTGGAAATAACAAAAGCCAATGGAACTCCTCCTCGTGGAAGAGCCACAACTACGCTTTTTTCGTCTATGTAATCTTTTAGTTTCTCGGCAAGAAGTTCGGCTGCCTCAAATCTGTCTCTAAAAACCATTTTGCCTCCTTAAAGCAAGCTTAGATATAATATAGTTAAATTAATCTTCTATGTCAAGGAGAGCTATGATTGCGTTGATCCAAAGAGTTAAACGAAGTAGTGTAAAAGTTGATGGAAAATTGATAAGTGAAATAGGGCGGGGGTTGAACATACTTCTTGGAGTTTTTAAAGATGATAGTGAGAAAGATATAGAAAAGCTTGCAAAAAAAGTTTTAAATCTAAGAATCTTTGCCGACGAAAAAGGTAAAATGAATTTGAGTTTAAAGGATATTGGCGCAGAAGTTTTAGTGGTTTCTCAGTTTACTTTAGCAGGAAGCGTAAAAAAAGGAAGAAGACCTAGTTTTGATTCCGCTATGGCTCCAGATGACGCTGAAAAACTTTATGAGAGATTTTGTGATGAGATTGGAAAAGAGGCGGAGGTAAAAAAAGGGGTTTTTGGCGCTATGATGGAGGTTGAAATAGTTAATGACGGACCTGTAACTTTTATAGTCGATTCGAAAATTTTATAGATTTAGTAGATTTTTGAAGTAAGGAGGTGGGTATATTAGCGTATTGGGGAAAAGATAGAAAAACCGATACACAAATATACCAACATACTTGTTTACTATATCCAAAATATATCTAATATCAAAATTATATAAATTAAAGGATTAATTTGAAAGCAAACTATCTTTTTACCGATAGATACGGAGGAGTTAGCAAAGAATTTTATGAGAGTTTCAATCTTGCTTTGCATGTTGGAGACAATAAAAATGATGTTTTGAAAAACAGAGAGATTCTAAGAAAAAGAGTAGGGGGAAAAGAGCTAATATTTATGGAGCAGATTCACTCCGATAAAATAGAGATAGTAGAGTATGATAAAAAAAGATATATATGCGATGCCCTTGTAACCGATAGAGAGGATATAGCTTTATGCGTAATGGTGGCTGATTGTATCCCTATTTTGATGTTTGATGAGAAAAAAGGTGTCATTGCCGCCATTCATAGCGGTAGAAAAGGTACTTTTTTAGATATAGCTAAAAAATGTGCTGATAAAATGGTTCAAACTTTCGGTTGTAATGTCCAAAACATTAAAGCTATTTTTGGACCTTCGATCAAAAGTTGCTGTTATGAGGTTGGCGATGAGATTGTTGATATCGTTTTGAAAAAATATGGAGAGAAATATTTAAAAGATAAAAGATATCTTGATATTTCTTCTATAAATAGAGATTCGTTGATTAGATTGGGATTGAGGGAAGAAAATATAGCGATAAGCGCTATTTGCACATGCTGCAGCCAAAAATATTTCTCATATAGAAGAGAAAAACAAACCGGTAGGTTTGTAGGAGTCATATGGAGGGAGGAGAGATGAAGATAGAAGAGTTTTTTGAGATTATTCCAAAATTACCGGGCGTTAGGGTGTATCAGTTTAGCGACAATTATGAAAGCGCTAAAAGATTGGCCGATTTTGCTAAGGCAAGAGAGTTTGAACTACAAATAGTGACATTTGAAGAGAAGCTTTTTGAAAAACTAAAAAGTCTAGAGGATGAAGATATAAAAGTAAGATATATAACTGAAAATAGAGATAAATATAATCTTCGTTCAATCATGTACGATACTGTCTTTGTAAATCTTGATATTGACTCTTTAAACAATATTGAAGAGTTCCTAAGGAAAACTTACAGAATTATGAAAAATGCGGCGAATATTGTTTTGCCTGTAGACGTTGAAAAAAGAGACGAGATTAAAACTCTTTTGGAGAGATGCAACTATGTAGCCGTTAACGATACTTCGCTCGAGGAGAAAAGAGTGGTTTTTATAGGTAAAAAACTTCATGGGTGGAGTAGAGTTTAGAAACTATTTTTTTATTTTTTTTATCCATTCGTTTAAAGTTTTTTCAAAACCTATACCGTTTGATTTATAGAATTTAAGCGGTTTTGTTAAATAGATTTGTTTTACATATCCTCCAAAATCGTGAGGATAAAGATAACTTTTAGGAGAGGGCGATTTTAAGTGTGAAGGAATTTCAAGAATCTCTCCGTTTGCCACAGCTTTAGTGGCTTTTTTTATTGCTTCGTAGGCTGCATTTGATTTTGGGCTTGAAGCAAGATATATAATACATTGAGACAAGATTATCTTTGCTTCGGGATACCCTATGTTTCTAACGGCGGTTAAAGTACTAACAGCTATAGTAAGCGCATTTGGATTCGCGTTTCCTATATCTTCGCTGGCAAGTATAACAAGTCTTCTGGCTATAAACTCTGGAGGTTCTCCTTCGCTCACCAAACGGGCAAGATAATATATAGCCGCATCGATATCGCTTCCTCTAACGCTTTTTATAAGAGCGCTTATCAAAGAGTAATGTTCCTCTTTGGATGAAGTGCCTTTTATAGCGGAGACAGGTCTTAAAGATTTAAGAGTATCAAGGTCTATGTCTTGTGTTATATTTAGAGCAGTCTCTAAAAGATTGAGCATACTTCTTGCGTCATTAACGCTTGATCTTATAAGATACTCTTTAGCATCATCACTTATATGAAACTCAATCTCTTGTTCAGCTTTTTTTAAAATCATTTCCATCTCTTTTTTTGTTAAAGGCATAAACTCAAAAACAAAACTTCTTGATCTTATCGCATTTGTTAAAGCAAAATAAGGATTTTCGGTGCTTGCTCCCATAACAAGAGCTTCATTATTTTCCATAACCGAAAGCAAAACTTCTTGCTGAGTTTTTGAGAGTCTGTGAACCTCATCTATGAAAATGAGAGGCTTAAACAGCGAGTTTCTATATCTTAAAACAATTTTCCGTATCTCTTCTATTTTTAGGTTAGTCGCATCTAGAGAGTAAAAAGGTGAGTCCAAAAGATTTGAGATAATCTTTGCTAGGGAAGTTTTTCCAGTGCCTGGAGGCCCCCAAAAGAAGGAGTGGGGGATATTTTTTGAAAGGATCAGCTTATAAAAAGGCGCGTTTTTTGATAGAAGATGTTTTTGCCCAACGAAATCTTCTAATCTTTTAGGTCGTAAAATATTTGCTAGATTATTCATTTATCACTTTTATATATATCATCCTTTCTCTCGGACCGTCAAATTCGCAATAAAACACCCCTTGCCACTCTCCGAGCCTTAGTTTTGCGTCTTCTACCGGAATCATTACCGAACTGCCTACAATTCCGGATTTTATATGGGCGTCTGCGTTGCCGCCATGCGCATAAGAGGCGTTTGAAGGAACTAGCTTGTGAAGTTGTCCCAAATAGTCTCTTTGAAGATTTGGGTCCACATTTTCAAACAAAATCACACCTGAAGTGGTATGGGGTGTGAAGACGTTGCATATTCCGGTTTTTATCCCGGACTTAATAACCGCTTCTTTTACTATTTCTGTTATATCTATCATCTCAGATTTATGATTTGTTTGTATGTTTATAACTTCCATGCTCTACCTCACTATGATTTTTTATTTTTACTTTTTTCCCACTCTTTCAAAAACTCTCTTAAATCTTCATACTCTTTTTTTGTTAGAAATCTAGTTTTTCCAACAGGCAAAGCGTTTAGAGCCACTCCGCCAAATTCTAGCCTTTTTAGGTCAACTACTTCTCTATTAAAATGCGCAAAAAATCTTCTTATCTCTCTATTTTTTCCTTCCGTAAGAGCGATTTTAAGTTTAGAGTATTTAGGATCGTTTTTAATAATCTGATAGGCGTAAAAGGGAGCAAAAACCATAGATTTTATCTCAGTTTTTTCATGAGCTCCTTTTGTCGCATCTTCAAGTTCTATTCCCTCTTGCATAGCTTTTTCCATTTGAGGAGTTATGGAGCCTTTGATTTTAACTTTATAAATCCTCTCAAGATCGCTTTCCATTAGAGCTTGAGCAACTTTTGGCGAATCTGTAAGAAGCAAAAGTCCTTCGGTTGCAAAATCAAGTCTACCAACCGGGATAAAGTGTCTAAACTTAGCAGGCAAAGAGTCATAAATAGTTTTTCTTCCTCTATCATCCTTTTTTGTTACAAGTTCCCCTTTAGGCTTATGATAAACTACAACAGTAAGCTCTTTTTTCTCTTTGACAAGTTTTCCTTTAAGATATATTTTGTCCCCTTTTTGGACTTCATAAAAGGGCTCTTTCACCACTTTTTTATTAACTTTTACAAATCCCTCTTGTATAAGTCTGTCCGCTTCTCGTCTAGAGTATGTTGTGTTGTGCGATATATATTTGTTAAGTCTCATTATCTCTTTCTTAGTTAAGTTATTAAGTAGTAAAGTCTAATCTAACAAATCACTACTTAAACACTCGACTTTTATTTTATTCCTGCTTCTACTAAATCGTGTATATGTAATACGCCTACTATTTTATCATTTTTATCTGTTATAACCAATAACTGTATTTTATAATCTTCAATCATCTTTAGCGCGTCGCTTGCTAATATATTCATATCTTTGCAAGTTTTAGGTGTTTTGCTGGCAAAATCTATGGCTCTTTTATCGAGGGAAAATTCCTTTTTCATCAAAGCTCGTCTTAGATCTCCGTCGCTAAGTACAGCTTTTAACTTTCCTTCTTTGTCAGCTATAAGAACATTTCCAAGTTTTCCTTGGCTCATTACGACTATAGCCTCTTTAAGAGGAGTATTTTCTTCTATGATTGGAAGATTCTTTTTTCTCATTATATCTTTTATCTTTATAAAAAGCCTTTTTCCCAAAGAGCCGCCGGGATGAAAAGATGCAAAATCCTCTTTTTTAAAATCTCTTTTTTTCATCAAACATACAGCTAAAGCGTCTCCCAAAGCCATAGTTAAAGTTGTGGAAGCAGTAGGTGCGACTTGCAAAGGGCAAGCCTCTTTTTCAACTGCTATGGAGATGAAAATATCGCTATATCTTCCTAAAGTCGACTCCTTTTTTCCACTCATTCCAATTAGCGGGATATCGAATCTTTTGATATGGGGCAGTATTTTTATAAGCTCTTCGCTCTCCCCGGAATAACTAATGGCTAAAACGCCGTCATCCTTTCCTATCATTCCAAGGTCTCCATGAAGAGCTTCCGTAGGGTGGATAAAAAAACTGGGTGTTCCCGTGCTTGCGAAAGTTGCCGCTATCTTTGCGCCAACAAGACCGCTTTTTCCTACGCCTGTTATTATCAGTTTCCCTTTCAAACTATAAATAGTCTCTACAGCTTTGTTTATATTTTCACCTATTCTGTTTTTTGAGTCTATTAACGCTTTTGCTTCAATATCCAATACCTCTTTTGCTACTTTTATAAAATCCATATTCACTCACTTTTTTTTACATTATAAATACGGTTGGAACAATTGTTGGATATTTTTTAAGCTTTCTAAATATATGTTTTCTTATAGCCTGTCTTAATTCATTCTCAATTCTTTTAGGAGCGTTTATTATTTCGCTTTTTAGGTTAGATAGATAATTTTCTATAACGCCTTCTATCTCTTGAGCAAACATTTTGTCATTTTTATCCGCTACAAGTCCGAAACTTGAGACTTTCGGTTTATTTATAAGTTTTTTATCTGTTGCCGAGATCTGGGCTACAACCATTACAATACCTTCAGTAGCCATTCTTTGTCTATCTATGACCACATCGCTCTCAATCTCTTCGTTTAGTTGATTATCTATGTAAGATTTTCCCGTCCTAACCGTTTTAACTTTTTTGAGATATTTAGGTGTAATTTCTATCTGTTCTCCATCGCTCATCAAGTATATGTTTTTTTCGGGAACACCACATTTTATAGCTGTCTCTTTATGTTTCATTAGATGGTTATATTCTCCGTGAACGGGAAGAAAAAATTTAGGTTTAGTCAATCTAATCATCAGCTTTTGCTCCTCTTGAGCGGCATGCCCTGAAACATGTATCTCGCTAAAGTCTTGATAAGCAACAGTCGCTCCGCATTTTTGAAGCATATTTATAACGCTTGATACGCTTCTTTCATTGCCTGGGATTGCTTTTGCGGATATAATAATAGTGTCGCTAGGTTTTATCTTTACATGTCTATGCTCATTGGTTGCCATTCTATATAGCGCACTCATTGTTTCACCTTGGCTTCCCGTTGTGACTATCAATATTTCGTTGTCGCTATATTTGTTAAGTTCATGCGCCTCTATAAATATTGATTGAGGAAGTTTAACGTATCCAAGTTGCATAGCGGTTTCTAAGTTTCTCTCCATAGAGCGACCTATAACGCAAACTTTTCTGTTATATTTGAGAGCATGCTCTATAGCTTGATATACTCTGTGAATATTTGAAGAGAAGGTACTCATTATAACTCTTCCTTTAGCTTTTGAGAAGAGTAGATCAAAAGTTGGACCAACGCTAGCTTCCGATTTGGTGATACCAGGGTTATGTGAGTTTGTTGAATCACTTAACAGCGCCAAAACTCCTTTTTCCCCGTAATAAGCTATTCTTTGAAGATCTGCCGGATAACCGTCTATAGGAGTGTGATCTATCTTAAAGTCTCCAGTATGAAAGATTGTACCCGCATCACATGTTATAGCTAAGGCTGAAGCATCTATAATAGAATGGGTTATGTGAATCCATTCCACTTCAAAATCGCCTATTTTTATAGGTCTTCTCTTCTCTACAAATCTAAAATAGCTTTTATAGCTTCTCATGTTATGTTCGTCAAATTTGTTGGCAATCATTCCAAGAGGAAGAGGAGTTCCGTAAATAGGAAATTGCATCTCTTTAAAAAGATAAGGTACGGCTCCAATATGATCTTCATGAGCGTGTGTTATTACAATACCGTCTATTTTGTCTTTTATCTGTCTAAGATATGTAAAATCAGGCACTAAAATATCTACTCCATGCATATCTTCAGTGGGAAAACTCATACCTACGTCTATAATTATTGCGCTTTTGTCTGTCTCTATAACGGTTATATTTCCGCCTATCTCTCCTAATCCTCCCAAAGGAGTGATTTTTACTTTTCCTTTTGATTGGAGATTTATTTTTGTATCTGGATTGAGTCTTAGTTTTTGAACCTTTTCGTTAGCTTCTATCGCTTTTTTAATATCTCTGTACCATCCTACATGTTTTTTGCTTTTTTGCTGAGGATTTTTACTCTTTTGCTGTAGGTTTTGATTGTGGTTCTGGTTTTTCTCCATCTACCTTCCTTTTTTCTAATATTTCGTATAGCCGGTGATAGATGGATGTGGTAGCTTGATGAGGTCTGATATTTGGAAGAAGGTTTAGTTGAGCAAATATTTTTTCAAGCTCTTTTTTATCATATTTTTTGCTTAAATTTTTTAACAGAGTTTTCCTAGGGGCAAAAAAAGCCATTTTCAAAAAATCTTCGAACCCCATTTCATCCAAATATGTGCTTTTTTTAATAAGCAGCACTGAGGAAGTAACTTTTGGAGGCGGTTCGAACGAACTAGGATTAACATCAAAAAGTTTTTTTACATTTCCGGCACTGCTTGCTAAAACAGCTAAGGATGAAAACTCTTTATCACCGCTTTTAGCGGCAAATTTTTGCGCCACCTCCTTTTGCAACATAACCAAAATATTTTTGCAGTTCTTATCTCTCAGTGCTTTTAAAATAATATTGGTCGCTACATAGTAGGGCAAATTCGCCACTAGATCATACGGTTTGTCAACTAAACTATTCTCCCAAAATCCAAGAACATCCCCACAGTTTAATAGGAGTTTTTTCTCTTCTATCTCTTTTTTAAACTTTTTTTGGAGGATGTCGCAAAGATCTTTATCGATCTCAAAAGCTATCACATCCTTCTTGTGAAGTAGCCTTTTTGTTAAATCACCTAATCCAGGCCCTATCTCGACAACAATATTGTCGCTATGGGGCATCGATTGGATGATTTTATCCAAGACAGAACTATCTTTTAAAAAGTTTTGCCCAAACCGCTTTTTTGCTTTTACCTCACTCAAATCAAGCCTTCATCATACTAAAAATTTACTTATATTTAGATTATGGTTGTCACTATATTATCATTTTTTAAGAATTTGTCAATAGAGTGTATAAGTCCATAACATATGGCACTCATTATGATATTCAAGAAGGTATTTTACCGGAGATTTAAAATTAAGTGAATAGTGGGGTATTTTGGTATTGTAATCGACGAGCCAATTAGCAAGTTTTTTG
>JALWIX010000012.1 GCA_027082175.1 Campylobacterales bacterium | reverse complement strand
CCACTTATCTTCTTCCCTGCAAGCAAATCTTTTACTGCTTTGTTAAAATCAAATTCTTCCATGTCAGTCCTTTCTCTTTATTTTATCTAACTATCCAACTGACACGGAATTTATAACGCTCCCTATTGAGAATTAAATTATATATTAAAATCAACCGTTTTGAAAAGTTTTTCTACGATATTTTTATAATATCCTTTTTGTCTTTTATCTCCTAAAGCTACCGGAGGAGTACCAGAATCACTAAACTCTCTTATTTGCATATCAAGAGGAATTTTGCCTAAAAAAGGTATCTGGTATCTTTTTGCTAGAGCTTCTCCTCCTCCTTTACCAAATATATCATATCTTTTTCCGGTATCGGGAGCTATAAAGTAGCTCATATTTTCAATCAATCCACCTATTTTTGTTCCTATATCTTTAAACATCATTATGGCTCTGCTTACATCATCTGATGCTACCATTTGGGGGGTTGTTACCAAAACGCCGGCAGTTATAGGTAGCTCTTGCGCCACAGTAAGCTGGATATCACCTGTTCCCGGCGGCATATCTATAACTAAAAAATCGAGTTCTCCCCAATCCACATCTTCCAAAAACTGGATAAGTGCGCTTACTGCTACAGAACTTCTCCAAACAAGCGGAGTATCAGGAGTTGGTGTGGTGAGTCCTACGCTCATAATTTTTATGCCAAAATTTTCGCTAGGGATAATTTTGTTATTGTCTCCCCATCTGAGCCTTTCATGATCTGTTTTTGTCATTCTTGGGATATCGGGTCCGTAAACATCGGCATCCAACAGTCCAACTTTATAACCTTTTTGAGCCAAAGCTACGGAAAGATTTACACTTACCGTGCTCTTTCCAACACCACCTTTACCGCTGGTTACAGCTATGATATTTTTTGCATACGGGGCTCTGTTATTGGGTTTGATGGTTGAGCCGTAATGGATCGATTTTTTCGGTTTTGATTTTAGTTTTACTTCAACATTATACTCTTTTAATAGGTCTTTTATGGCTCCTTCTATAGCTGGGAAAGCCTCTTGGTTTGCCATATTAAGAGTAATTTCAAGATTGTTTCCTTTTATTTGAATATTATCTACTGTTTTTAGTTCCACTATATTTTTATCAAGGCCCGGATATTTTATGGATTTTAATTTTGTTAATATCTCTTTATTCATCCTTGCTCTCCTAACCTACTCGTAAGGATTCATTCTGATTCTCTGTTTTATAAGAAGGTCTATACTTCTAAGTTTTTGCATCCATTCTCTTATCACATCGCTTGAGTTTGGGAAATCTTTAGCCAATTTTGAGTATTCGTCAAATCTTTTTTTTAAAAGTTTTGAGACTTCATTAAAAAACTCTACCTCTTTTTCATTTTTTACGGCTATACTCAATATTTTTTTAAACACTCTTTCTCTATCTGAAAGGTCTACTTCGATTCCAATATTTTTACCAATCTGTTGAAACTCTTTATTGGTAATGTAACATCCGCTAAAATAAAGTGAAAGTATCTGTTTTGTAAGCATACTATATTTATCTAGGTTTTGATTATCTCTTTTCATTTTTCTTCTCCAATCTAATTTGAGCGGCTTTAGATACGTCTTGATCTGGATCGTTGGATAGCTTTTTTAATATCTCTTCCGTAGTAGAAGGATTCTCAGCCACTCTAAGTCTTACCATCTTATCTTTATCGTCGGCTAAAATATTTAGAAGCTTAACAGGTGTGGTAGGATTACCGGATAACCCGTCTCTGACTATTTTTTCATCGCTAAAAAGATTTTGTAAAACATTTATCGGAGTATTTGGATTGGTTGCGACTAACGCTCTAACCAAGTTTATCTCATCGTGGCTAAGTTTTTCTAAAACTTCTGCAGGTGTATGAGGATTTTTTGCAACCGCCCATCTTGAGCCCATATCTTCAACATTTGATAACTCAATTAAAAGTTCGGTCATTACTGGACTTTTTTCTTTTTCTCTATCGTAAACGCTTGTTCTAAGGCTGAGATTCATAGCTACCATTCCAACTACTTCCATATCGGATTTAAAAGTATAAAAAATCTCTTTTACCTTTTCCAAAGGTAATGTTTTGTCATCTAAAAGTTCCAAAGCTTTTTCTCTATCCATTTTGTTCCTTTTTGTTAAAATGTTATGATATCGGCAGTTTTATAGATTTTTTACTAAATTATCGTATATGTAAATATTATCAAAAAAGATACAAAAGTCAATTATCAATTTTATTTTGACAACATATAAGTATTATTGAATGAATTTCAATTTTTACTAATATTTATTTACAATATTGTGCAAAAACCTATAACCAACATCCATTTAAACAACGTTTAAGATATTAACTCTTATAATGAAGTGATTGCACAAAAAGCCCGTAAATAGGGCTATAAGTGCGTATGATTTTATTCATAAGGAGAGATAATGAAGAGGATGATGCAAGCGCTACTTATAGTAGCTTGTTTGATAGGTGTCTTGTCTGCTAAAGAGGAAAAAATTTTGATTGAAGCACAGGAAGCGGTAAAGTTGATAGGTAAACCCGGCGTTATGTTTGTAAGCGGTGATGACGATACGGCATTTGAAAATGGTCACATTAGAGGTTCCGTATCTATGTATGCTCACCATCTTCATCATGCCGATATTATGGGTAATTTAGAGTGTGCTCCTCTTTTTATGTGTCCAAAAACCGCAGAGCACTATATAGGGGCTCATGGAATAGATAATGATACATTGGTTATTGCATATGATAATTTTAGAGGTCCAAATGCGACCGGTGTTTATATGTATTTTAAAAGTTTTGGGCACGATAAAGTTTTAATTTTGAACGGAGGCGTTGAGGCCATCAAGAAAATAGATCCAAATCAGCAAGAGTATAACAAGCTAAAAAAAGAGGCTAGAAAAGTTAAAAAAGCCTACAAAAAGGCTAAAAAAGCCGGTAATAAAGAGGAATACAAAAAGCTAAAAGCCAAATATGCCGAACTTAAAAAAGAGATGAAAAAGCTTGAGCCTAAGCTTTTGATACAACGAGGCAAGAAAATGGTGGATTTAGGACATCATCTTCACGCAGTGTTGCCGCCTGAAAAAGAAGCCAAAATTGAAGAGAAACATTATCATATAGATGAAAAGAAAATAAGATACGATCTTATTGCAGGTAAAGAGGAAGTTTATAAAGCAGTTCAAGATAGACTTAAAAATGGAGATAAAAGCAAATATGTGATTATTGATACGAGAGGTATGATTGAGATAATTGGCGAGAGAAAGATGGATAATGTTGCAAGAGGAGGACATATACCTACGTCGAAATTTATTGAATGGAAAAATTTTACAGATTTTAAAAACAAAAAGAGTTTTAGAAGCTTAAAAGAGATGCAAGAGGTATTTGATAAATATGGAGTAACAAAAGATAAAACTATCTATGCATACTGTCATGTCGGAGCTGGAAGAAGCACTGAAATTATCACAGCTCTTAAACTACTTGGATATGAGAATGTCAAAGTGTATACCGGTAGTTGGGATGAGTGGGGCAACGATATGAATCTACCTATAAGAAGATAAGGAGTTGGCGTAATGAGTACTATGGTAAACAAAAAAAGAAGAGACTTTTTAAAGGTATCAAGCGCGACAGCGGCTTTAGTCGCAAGTCAAGGTAGCCTTTTTGCAAAAACAGATGTTATAAGCGTAGAAAACGGCAAAAACAACTATCCAAATACGACTTATACTGAACAGATGTATAGAAACGAGTTTGGATTTACGTATGGTAAAAAAGAGGAGCACGGCTTTGCGTACCACTGCGTAAACTGTCAGGGTAACTGCGCATGGGAGATTTGGTCAAATAACGGGATTGTAACAAGAGAGAACCAAAGTGCGAGATATCCAAGAATCAATCCAAAAATTCCCGATTTCAACCCTAGAGGATGTAACAAAGGTATTCAGCACTCTCAAGTAATGTATGAAAAAGACAGAATCCTCTATCCAATGGTAAGAGTTGGAAAAAGAGGAGAAGGAAAGTGGAAGAGAGTAAGCTGGGATGAAGCGGCGGAACTTGTGGCTCAAAAGATTTTTGATGTAATGACAGACCCTAAAAAAGGCCCTGGAAGAATTATGGTTCATGCAGGAACCGGTTTGCTTACAGAAGGTAGACGAGGCGCTCCTCTAAGATTTTGTACACAGTTAGGAGCGTATAGAATCTATCCAGCTTCATATCTTGGAGATATGTTCAGTGGAGCGGCGATTGCCTATGGTGAAGGAAACGTAGGATGTACATACGATTTTATGTATCAAGTTGATACTGCTATATTTTGGGGAGGCAATCCGTCAGTTTCAAGAATTCCAGATGCGCATTTTGTTTGGGAAGGAAAATATAACGGCGCAAAAGTTATTATAATCACTCCGGAGTTCAACGCAAGCGCTAAGAGCGCTGATCTATGGATACCTATCAAGCCCGGAACTGACCAGTTCTTAGCTATGAGCGTAATGTATGAGATCATTAAAAACAGATGGTATAAACCCGGTTTTATGAAGATATATACCGATCTTCCTTTCTTAGTGAGACTTGACAATAAAAAACTTCTAAGAAGAATTGATTTAGAAGAGCCTCACAATGAGGAAGAACATGAGCATTATGAGGCACAGTTTTATACAATGAACAAAAAAACCGGCAAAATTGCTTTAATGCCAGGTAGCCATGGAAGCGAGCACAAAACTTTAAAGATAGATGAGCTTGGCATAGACCCAATGCTTGAGGGCGAATGGGAAGTAACTCTAAAAGATGGCGAAAAGGTAAAAGTCACTACCGTATTTGAGCTATTAAAGAAAAATGTCGAAAAGTTTAGTCCAGAAGCGACAAAAGATATAACCGGCGTTCATCCCGATACCGTTAAAATCTTAGCAAAAGAGATTGCTCTTCCAAAGGTTGTGGAGATTACGACCGGATTTAGTTTAAACAAATATTTTAACGGTATTTTAAATATATGGAATATTGCCTCTATTTGCGGATTGACCGGAAGATTGGGACCATACGGGGGATTAAATACGGAAAATGAGTTTAGTTTAAGCGGACTTGGGACACTTAGTGGATTTGGAGCAAAATATAAGCCAAGATTTGGTTCTGGATTTGTGGGAGAGTTTGTTTTTGGCGACGGACTAAAAACGTTTGACGAATATTTTACGGATGAAGATGTTAAAAGAGCTCACGATGGAAAGTTAAGTAAAAATGAGTATATGAAAATTATCGAAGAGGCTTTGAAAGCAGGTGAAGATGGAAAAGAACATGAAGAAAACGAACCATATTATAAACCTTGGTGGACACCTGAAATCGCCCTGATTGTCGCTGACTCAAAATTTAGAAGAAATAAGGGAAGCGATTACAGAAAAGCATTTCTTAAAAAGACAAAATTCTATGTTTGTGTTGATTATAAGATGAGCGAAGCGGCCGTATTTGCTGATGTATTATTGCCTGCAAAATCGCACTATGAGGTTTACGATATCAGAACAAGCCCAGGTTATCACAGATTTACCAACTTAGCGCAGCCTATCGCCAACATGAAACCTGTAGGCGAAGCTATGGATGAGTGGAGTATGTTTGCGCTACTTGCTAAAAAGCTTGAAGAGATAGCAAACAGACCTGAAAACAAGTCAAAAGCGAAAGTTCCGGACAGCAAAAAGTACGCGCAAACAGGATATCGCGACCTTGCTAACTTCTACAAAGAGTACACCAATAAAGACGAAGAGTCTGAAGCTGCTATGGAACCGTACCTTGGAACGGATAAATTGGCGGTTGAAGCTGCTCTTGAAAAATGTGACCAGTATCAGCCTTGGACTATGGAAAAGATGTATAAAGCCGGCGGGTTTTTACAGTTAAATGAAAAAGCGGCAAAAACTTCGCCACTTTATGCCGATAGACCATTTAGTTTTTTTGAAGATATGCTTTTTAGAATGGAGCCGTTTGAAACGTTAACCGGCCGACAAACATTCTATGTTGATCATCCAACATACCTAAAAATTGTTAATGGAACAAACTATGCGCTAAAACCAATAGCGCCGCATAATGAAAAACATCCGTTTATGTTGATGACACCGCATGCTAGATGGTCGATTCACTCTAACTGGAAAAACAGCAGAACGTTGCAAAGACTGCAAAGAGGTGTTCCTTATGTTCAAGTCAACAGAAAGATTGCCGAAATGAAAGGTATCAAAGATGGAGATACGATAAGGATTTTTAATACTATTGGAGAGTTTTACGCTATGGCTAAAGTTAGTTCATCTTGTCCGCCTGATGCCTTAGTTATGGAACATGGATGGGAGCCTTATCAATATTTGTTTAATAAAGGGCACAATGAAGTTGTTCCTACTGCGTTAAATCTTTTAGAGCTTGCTGACGGATGGGGACATCTAAAATTTGGTGGACTTTGGGACGGTAACCAGTATGCGTATGATGGCGCTGTAAATATAGAAAAATCTACTAAGTTTAAGTATTAATAGGAGTTTGGCATGTCTAAAAGACAATTAGCAATGGTAATGGACCTTAATAAATGTATAGGTTGTCAAACTTGTACAGTAGCTTGTAAAACACAATGGACCAACAGAAACGGTCGTGAATATATGTATTGGAACAATGTGGAGACATATCCTGGAGACGGTTATCCTAAAAAATGGATGGAGCTTGGCGGCGGTTTCGACGCTGCCGGCGATCTTCAGCCTGGGATTATCCCAAATATTGAAGCCGATTATGGGGTGCCTTGGGATTATAATTATGAATCATTGGCAGAACAAAATATGATCAGCGACTCTCCTGAACCTGGTTTTAAACCTGATGTATCTCCAACATGGGGACCTAACTGGGACGAGGATCAAGGCGCAGGTAATTTTCCAATGGACAACTATTTCTTCTATTTGCCAAGGATATGTAATCACTGTTCAAATCCTGGATGTTTAAGCGCATGTCCAAGGGATGCCATATTTAAAAGAGAGGAAGACGGCGTTGTTTTAGTCGATTTGGACAGATGTCAAGGATATAGATACTGTATAGCCGGTTGCCCTTATAAAAAGATATATTTTAACCCTAAAATTAGTAAAAGTGAAAAGTGTATTTTGTGTTTCCCAAGAGTTGAACAAGGACTTCCTCCGGCTTGCGCACAATCTTGTGTCGGCAGGATCAGATTTGTAGGTTTCTTGGATGATGAAGAGAGCCAAGTATATAAACTTGTACACAAATATAAAGTGGCGCTGCCGCTTAGACCGGATTACGGGACACAACCAAACGTATATTACGTTCCTCCAACAGAGGCACCGCCTAAATTTGACGAGAACGGCAAAATTATTGAGGGTAGCAGCAGGATTCCGATAGAGGATCTTGAGAAACTTTTTGGACCGGCTGTTCATGATGCAATTAAGACTCTTAAAGCTGAAATGAAAAAAAGAAAAGAGACCGGTAAGTCCGAATTGATGGATATACTTATAGCCTATCAACATAAAGATA
>JALWIX010000011.1 GCA_027082175.1 Campylobacterales bacterium | reverse complement strand
GCATCGCTGATGATACTGCACCCTCCGGGTGCGGAAAAGTAGGTCGGCGCCAGGCCAGAATTTTTTAACCTTGCCTCATATCTTACAACTATGTCCCCCCGTAAAACGTTAAATATAAAACTGCAATAAATTTATAAAAAATCAAATAAAATGTCTTTTTTTATAACAATCTGTATCCATTAGCTTTCTTATAACCAATTTTTCTAAATAAAACAATATATTTTAAATAATTTAAATAAGCTTATAGGTTTATAAGCTTATTATTATTTTTTCTAATGTAAGATATTTGTAGAGTTCTATTTAAAAGAGGTATAAGATGAGGAGTTTTATTTCTTCTATAATATCTGTTTTCTTGCTTGGGATTAATATACATGCCTCTGTTTATAAAGGACAAAAAGAGTATATGAAAAAGTGTAAAGTATGTCATAGTAGCGGTGCGAAGCTTTCAAAATCGAAAACGATGGATGAATGGATTCAGCTTTTTTCTAATAATGCATCAAAGTTAAAAAAAATTCATAATAAAGATAAAAAGGCTATAAAATATTTAAATAGTGAAAGATTTAAAAAAAAGAAAAAACATTTATTGGATTTTTTTAAAAAATATGCTGCTGACAGCGGTAATGTTCCAGCTTGCAGCGACTGATTTTTGAACTTTTCTATTTTTTTAGATAAAATTGCCTCAAAAAAAGAGGTGATTTATGGCTAAAATGTGGTCAGGCCGTTTTGAAAAAGAGACTTCTAAACTTCTAGATGAATTTAATGCTTCACTTATGTTTGACAAAGAACTTTATAAAGAAGATATTAAAGGTTCTATCGCACATGCTAAAATGCTCAATAAAAGAGGTATTTTAAGTGATAATGAGTTGAAAGATATTATAAAGGGTTTGAAAGAGATAGAAACAGAGATAGAAGAAGGAAAATTTAGGTTCAATATATCAGATGAAGATATACATATGGCTATCGAAAAGAGACTTACAGAAAAGATTGGATATGCCGGCAAAAAGCTTCATACTGCAAGAAGTAGAAATGATCAGGTTGCTTTGGATTTTAGACTTTACGTTCTTAGAAAAAACAAAGAATTATCGTCTTTGATAAAAACTCTCATACATACTTTGATATATATATCAAAAAAGCACAAAAATACTATTCTTCCCGGAATGACGCATCTTCAACATGCACAGCCTATCTCTTTTTCATATCATATGTTAGCCTATGCTTCTATGTTTAAAAGGGATATTGAAAGATTTGAAAGTTCTTATGAAAGAAACAACTACTCTCCTTTGGGATGTGCCGCATTAGCGGGAACACCTCATCCCATAGATAGAGAAATGGTTGCGAAAGAACTTGGATTTAAATCTACAACTATAAACTGCTTAGATACGGTAAGCGATAGAGATTTTGCGTTGGAGATACTTTTTAATATCGCAACGCTTATGATGCATATTTCAAGACTTGCGGAGGAGCTTATTATTTGGGCTAGTTATGAGTTTAAATTTATTACTATTAGTGATGATTACGCAACCGGAAGCTCTATAATGCCGCAAAAGAAAAACCCAGATGTTCCTGAGCTTTTAAGAGGAAAAACAGGTAGAACATATGGAAACTTAGTATCACTTTTAACAGTTATGAAAGGATTGCCACTAGCTTACAATAAAGATATGCAAGAGGATAAAGAGGGTGTATTTGATAGTGTTAAAACAGCTGAAATTAGTTTAATAATTTTAAATGAAGTTTTAAAAACTATGCATATAAATGAAGAAAATATGTATAAAGCAGCCAAAATAGGACACTTAACAGCTACTGATCTAGCCGATTATCTTGTTGAAAAATGTGGCATACCTTTTAGGGAAGCACATTTTATAACGGGACGTGCCGTAGCGCTTGCAGAGAGTAGAGGAAAAGATATTAGTGATCTTAGTTTTGAAGAGCTTAAAAGTATAGATGATAGGGTAAAAGAGGATGTTTTAGAGTATTTAAAATTGGAGCACTCTATGAACTCTAGGAACTCTTTGGGCGCCACTTCTGTTTCACAAGTTGAAAAGCAGATAGAATTTTTTGAAAATTGGCTAAGAGAAAAGGAATAAATAGTAAAGTAAAATTGAGCAGCAAAACTAAATCGTAGTTGCTGCTCATAATGTTATACGTACTTTTTAGCCTCTTTTTCGGGCGCTAGATAAGGCCAAAGAAGTTTCGTTCCTCCTAATATATGAAAATGAAGATGCATAACTTCTTGGCCTCCATCTTCACCATTATTTACGATTAATCTATATCCTGTTTTGTCTAATGATAGAGTTTTTGCCACTTCTTGAATAAAAGGTGTCATTTTAGCCATTAATTCTCCTGGAGTACTTTGAAAGTTTTCGATATGCTGTTTAGGAATTATCAAAACATGAATCGGAGCTTTTGGACTTATATCGTGAAAAGCCATAAACTCTTCGTTTTCCAGAACTTTGTTAGATGGAATCTCCCCATTTACGATTTTGCAAAAAATGCACATTATCTCTCCTTCTATTAAATAAATTTGATTAAATCCAGATTAAAATAATAATACGCTAATATTATATCTTATCTTTTTATAATAATATTTGTAATATCATTTGCAAAACCAAAAATTAGGGGTGTTTTTTGGAAGAGTGGATTAAAAAAATAGCCGAAGCTTTAGATTTGGAAGAGTTGGAAAGGATACGAATCGCTATATTTGGGAAAAAAGGAATTTTAGCCAAAGAGTTTGCAAAATTAAAAACACTTTCAAACGAGGAGAAGCCTAAAGTAGCTAAAGAGTTGAATGAGATTAAGATAAAATTTAATGAATTAATATCTAAAAAGAGAGATGAACTAGAGGCAAAAGCACTCGAAGAAGAGCTAAAAAAAGATGAGATAGATGTTTCTTTATTTTCTCCTTACAATAATAAAGGAGCACTGCATCCAGTACAAGATACTCTTGATAGAATCATAGAATATTTTGTTTCTATGAACTTTTCCATAGAAACCGGACCATTAGTAGAAGACGACTTTCACAATTTTGAAGCTCTAAATCTTCCAAAATATCATCCGGCAAGAGATATGCAAGACACCTTTTATTTTAAAGATGAAAAACTTTTGAGAACACATACTTCTCCGGTACAGATAAGAACGATGCAAAAACATAAACCACCTATTAGAATGATTAGTCCAGGAGCTGTCTTTAGAAGAGATTTTGATCTTACACACACTCCTATGTTTCATCAAGTAGAGGGTCTATTGGTTGATAAAAAAGGTGAAGTAAGTTTTGCAAATCTTAAATATATATTGAGCGACTTTTTGCATTATATGTTTGGAGAAGTTGATATCAGATATAGACCGAGTTTTTTCCCATTTACTGAGCCTTCTGCAGAAGTAGATATAAGTTGCATTTTTTGCAATGGCAAAGGGTGTAGAGTCTGTTCCCAAACCGGATGGTTAGAGGTTTTAGGTTGCGGTATGGTGGATCCCAATGTTTTTGAAGCGGTAGGCTATAAAGATGTAAGCGGGTATGCTTTTGGATTGGGAGTTGAAAGATTTGCAATGCTTATTCACAAAATCCCTGATCTTAGAAGTCTTTTTGAAGGAGATTTAAGACTATTGGAGCAGTTTAGATGATAATTACAAGAAGTTGGTTACAAGAGTGGATAGATATTTCAGACATTACGACAGAAGAGATTATTAAAAAATTAAACTCTATAGGACTTGAAGTTGCCGAATATAAAAAGATTGATATTCCTTCAAAAGTAGTCGTTGGAAAAGTTTTAGAGTGTGAAAAACATCCTAACGCCGATAAACTTTCCGTTTGCAAAGTTGATGTGGGAGACGAGACAAAACAGATTGTGTGCGGTGCAAAAAATGTGGCTAAAGATCAGTTTGTGCCCGTGGCTTTGGTAGGCGCGATTTTACCGGGAGATTTCAAAATAAAGCCTGCTAAACTCAGAGGCGTAGAGAGCGAAGGAATGATCTGCTCATCAACTGAGATAGGCCTGCCTAAACTTGAAGAGGGAATAATGGTTTTAGATGAAAGTATAGGTAAACTGGAACTAGGAAAAGAGATTAGAGAGTATAAAATATTAAATGATGAGATTATCGATATAGAGCTAACCGCAAATAGAGGCGATTGCCTAAGTATTTATGGTATAGCACGAGAACTAAGTGCTGCTTTTGATATTTCTGTTAAAAATATTGAGGATATAGTAGTTGATGATAATGAAAAGATGCAGTTAGGCATAGGAAGAGTTCTACATATTAAGCATGAAGAGTGTGATTCAAGTTTGTTGTATAAAGTCTTTTCCAATAAAGATTATATAAATCCTTTAAAGATAAAGGTTAGACTAGGTTTTATAGAAGAGGAATTAAAAAATGAGATTGAAAACCTTGCTTTTTACGCGACATATTCTGTAGGGACAATTCTTAGAAGTTATGGATACAATATATTTAAAAAAGAGAATAACGCATTGATTGAGATAAAGAAAGATGAAAATTTTATGGACGCTGTATTTAATGATAAAAAAGTCTCTGTTGTAGGTTTAAATCAGATAAAAGAGTCAAAACCGTCAAAAGATGATCCATATTTTATAATTGAAGCTAGCTATATAGACCCTGAACTCCTTGCAAAAAAATATTATGAAGCGAGTAAAAAAAACAAAATAGATACGGATTGGGTATATTACAGAAGTAGTCGCGGTAGTAATCCAGATCTCTATATGGGGATGGACTATTTTTGTTATCTTGTTAAAGAGTATAGTGATATAGATATATTTTCGGGAACACATGAAATATTAAAAGATAAAGAGACACAGACAATAAATGTGAATCTAGACAATCTTTCAAAACTTATTGGACAGGAAGTATCCCATAATAAAATAGTAAATATTTTGGTCAAACTTGGTTTTAGTATTGTAAAAAGCGAAGATAAAAATTTAGTGATAAAAATAGCTCCATTTAGACACGATATAAAAAATGAGCAAGATATTGCCGAAGAGTGCGTAAGGTTTATTGGAATAGACAATATAGAACCAAAACCATTTAGATTTGAAGAGAAAAATCGCATAAACGAGGCGATGAGAGATTTTAAAAAGAGAAAAGATTTAAGAACCAAAGCGGTTTCGGTAGGTTTTTACGAGACAACAAACTATATTTTTGCCGATAAAGAGAAATTGATGAAGTATGGTTTTAAAACCGTAAAAAAAGAATTAGATATTATAAACCCTATAACAAACGATTTAAATACTTTAAGAACATCTTTGGTTCCTGGACTCTTAGAGCAAGTAGTAAATAATATAAAAAATGGAAAAAGAGGTATAAGACTTTTTGAAATAGGGACAATTTTTGATGAAAACAGAAAGGAATCCACATCATTTACACTTATTTTCAGCGGTATCAAAGAAGAAGATAGCGTTTCGAATCATGGAAAGCCAGAGGAAATTGATTTTGATGCGTTTATAAAAAAAATCTCTTCAATAATAGGAGATTTTGAGCTTGAAAAGTGCAATGTTCAAAATAGTCTTATGCACCCTTTTCAATCGGCAAATATTTTGAAAAACGGTACTGTTTTGGGAAAAGTTTACAAGTTGCATATTCAGTGTCAAAAGGAACTTGAATTACCTACTACATATATTTGCGAACTTGATTTTGAGAAGATTCCTTATAGTTTGAAAGAGGCAAAAGAGTATTCAAAATATCAAGTAGCCTTTAGAGATTTGAGCGTTTTGATAGATAAAGATATTCAATTTTCAAAAATTAAAGAGGTTTTAAAAAAGAATCTACCAAAAGAGGTGAAAAGATTTTATCCTGTGGATATTTATGAAAGTGAGAAGCTTGGGGATAAAAAGAGTTTGACTATAAGATTTGTAGTTCAATCAGATGAGAAAACATTAAGTGAAGAAGAGATAGGCGTTATTATGCATAACTTGTTAGATATTTTAAAAACCCAGATGAATGCGGAGCTTAGATGAGTTATATAAAAGTAAAAAAAGCGGACTCTTTTGAACTAAAAATAGACTCTATCGCCCCAGATAAGTCTATATCTCACAGATGCGCAATGTTTTCTCTTTTAAGTGACAAGCCTTCGCATATAAAAAATTTTTTATTAGCAGAAGATACGCTTAACACACTTAATATCGTTTCAAAACTTGGCGCCGATATAAATAAAGAAGGCTCTGATATCACTATAACTCCAAAAGAGTATAAAGAACCAGATGATATTTTGGATTGCGGGAATTCAGGGACGGGTATGAGATTGTTTTGCGGCCTATTAGCCGGAATGGACGGTTTTTTTGTTTTAACTGGCGATAAGTATCTAAGACGTCGTCCTATGAGAAGAGTAACTGAACCTTTAAAAAAGATTGGAGCCAAAATAGATGGTAGAGAAGATGGAAATCTAGCGCCTATTGCGATAAGAGGCTCTAAACTTAAAAGTTTCAAATATGAAAGTAAAATCGCTTCGGCTCAAGTCAAAAGCGCGCTTATATTGGCTGCTTTAAAGGGAGATGGCAACTCTTTGTTTAAAGAGCCCGAATTAAGTAGAGATCATACAGAGAGAATGTTAAAAGGTATGGGAGCCGAACTAAATACAAAAATAACTAAAAACGGTTATGAAGTTATAATACATCCTTTAAAGAGACCATTAGAACCTTTAAATATAAGAGTACCGGCAGACCCTTCCAGCGGATTTTTCTTTGCCGTTGCCGCCGCTATAGTTCCTGGAAGCAGAGTGGTTTTAAAAGATATCACTTTAAATCCAACAAGAGTTGAAGCTTATAAAATTTTAAAAAAAATGGGCGCTAATGTTGAGTTTATAGAAAAAGAGAGCGTTTACGAACCTATAGGCGATATAGTTGTTCAATCTTGTAAGTTAAGAGGTGTGGAAGTTAGCGAAAATATCTCTTGGCTTATTGACGAACTTCCCGCTCTATCCATTGCTATGGCTGTAGCGGAAGGGAAAAGTGTTGTAAAAAACGCAAAAGAACTTAGAGTAAAAGAGAGTGATCGTATAAAAAGCGTAGTTGAAAATCTTAGGAAATGTGGCATTGAGGTAAAAGAGTTTGAAGATGGCTATGAGATAGAGGGTGGAGAGTTTAAAGAGGCTGTTATAGATAGTTTTGGCGATCATAGAATCGCTATGAGTTTTTTGATAGCCGGACTTCTTTGCGGTATAAGAGTGGAAGATGTGGAGTGTATAGCTACATCTTTTCCAAATTTTGTGGATATTTTAAAAGAGATAGCAGAGGTTGAAGTTGGAGATTAGATTAGCTAAAAGTTACGGATTTTGTTTTGGGGTAAAAAGAGCTATCAAAATAGCCGAACAGACGCAAAACAGCAATACTTTGGGTCCTCTTATCCATAATAAAAAAGAGATAGAGAGGCTCAAGGATGAATTTAACGTAGGACTTATAGAGGATATAGAAGAAGCTAAAGAGGGAGATACTGTCGTTATTAGAACACACGGTATTCCTAAAGATAAACTACAAAAACTCAAAGAAAAAACAGACAATATCATAGACGCAACTTGTCCTTTTGTTACTAAGCCCCAGCAAATAGTGGAGCGGATGAGCGAAGAGGGATATAGTATCGTGATTTTTGGAGATATAAACCATCCCGAAATCAAAGGAGTTATGAGCTACGCAAAAGATCCGGTTGTTGTACTTAGCGTAGAAGAATTAGAAGGAGTAAGACTTAAAGAGAAAGTTGCGACTGTCGCTCAAACGACAAGAAAGTTTGAAGAGTATCAGCAAATTGTAAATTATCTTATGCATCACTATAAAGAGGTAAGAGTTTTTAACACTATCTGCAATGCTACTTTTGATAATCAAGATGCTGCAAAAGAGCTCTCCAAAGAGGCGGATATCATGATAGTGATAGGAGGTAAAAACTCCTCAAATACTAAACAGCTATATAAAATATGCAAAGAAAATTGTGATGAGAGCTATCTTATTGAGGATGAGAATGAACTTGAAAAAGAGTGGTTTGAAGGTAAAAAACTTTGTGGAGTTACAGCTGGAGCTTCTACTCCCGATTGGATAATTCAGAGAGTTATTGGCAAAATAAGGGAATTTAAAGTATAATAGCGAAATTTAAAAAAATTAAGGGAAGAAGAATGGATAGAGAGGAATTAATAGGTAGTGGTGAATCAAGCGAAGATTTTGCTTCAATGCTTGAGGAGTCGTTTAAGAAGAGTGAGTCAAAACTTCTTGACGGTCATATAGTAGAGATTCAAGATGAAGAGAGAGTATTGGTTGATATCGGTGAAAAACAAGAGGGTATTTTAAATATAAACGAGATAAAAGATGATGAAGGAAATCTTCTATATAAGGTTGGCGACACTATAAAAGTTATTGTTTCAGGCTTTCGAAACGAAAGGCCTATCATATCTCATAAAAAAGCCATGGCTAAAGCCAAAACGGCAGAATTTATAAAAGAGCATAAAGATAATTTTGAAGATATTGTTATAGAGGGAAAAATAACAGGCAGAAACAGAGGCGGTTATACTGTAGAGAATGACGGAGTTCAATTTTTCTTGCCAAATTCGCTCTCTTATCTTAAAAAAGCGGAAATCGGAAGAAAAATAAAAGCTAAAATTGTTAAAATAGACGAAAATAACAACTCTATAGTTATTTCTAGAAAAAAATATATAGAAGATGAAAGAAAAAAGAGAAAAGAGATAATTAAAGAGTTGATGAAAGAAGAGAAGATAGTTGAAGGAACTATCAAAAAAATTACTAATTATGGAATGTTTGTCGAAGTAGCTCCAGGCGTTGAAGGTTTGGTTCATTATAATGAGATTAGCTATAAGGGACCGGTAAATCCGGCTAAATATTACAATGAAGGCGAAAAAGTTAATGTAAAAGCTATCAATTATGACGAAGAGAAAAATAGACTGTCGCTTTCTATCAAAGCTACTCAACCCGACCCTTGGAACGAGATAAAAGATGAGCTTGAAGTT
The DNA here is from genome assembly GCA_027082175.1 of Campylobacterales bacterium. GTDB lineage: Bacteria > Campylobacterota > Campylobacteria > Campylobacterales > Nitratiruptoraceae > Nitrosophilus_A. The sequence goes on along the minus strand of JALWIX010000011.1, from coordinate 18,002 downwards.
GGAGATACTATAAATGTTACAGTAAGCAATATTGAGCCTTATGGAGTTTTTGTCGATCTTGGAAATGACGTGGAGGGATTTTTACATATATCAGAGATAAGTTGGGATAAAAAAGTAAAACATCCAAAGGATTATTTAAATATTGGCGATGAGATTGATGTGGAAGTTATAGAGATAGACGCTCAAAATAGAAAACTTAGAGTATCTTTAAAAAACCTTTTGCCTAAACCTTTTGAAGAGTTTTTAAAAAATTATAAAGAGGGAGATGTTGTTAAAGGTACTATAACCTCTTTGACAGATTTTGGCGCATTTGTAAAAATCGGAAATGTGGAAGGTTTGCTTCATAATCAAGATGTTAGTTGGGAAAAATCAAAAGCTAAAGATATTTTAAGCGTCGGTGATGAAGTAGAAGTAAAAATCGTAAAAATAGACAAAGATAACGAAAAGATATCGTTGAGCAGAAAAGCAATTATGGAATCGCCTCTTCAAATTTACGCCAAAGATAAAAAAGTAGGCGATATTGTAAAAGGAAAATTGAAAGATATCAAAGATTTTGGAGTCTTTGTGGAACTAGAAAAAGGCGTTGACGCACTTATAAGAAACGAGGATTTAGCGCCTCTTAAAAAAGATGATCTAAATATTGGCGACGATATAGAGGGAGTTATCTCTATGATAGACGTAAATAGGGATAAAATAAGATTGTCAGTAAGGAGACTTTCTAAAATAAAAGAGAAAGAGGCGTTAAAAGAGATTAATAAAGATGATGAAAAGATTACTCTAGGTGAAATAATAAAAGATAAACTCGATAATAACTAAAGGGCTGGGATGAGTAAAAAAAGGATTGTAGTTTGTGATCATATTCATCAAAAAGGTTTAGAACTTTTAAATAAAGAACAAGATATAGAGGTTGTGAATGCTGCAGACGTGCCTAAAGGCGAGCCTCTATATGAAGTTATAAAAGATGCTGACGTAGTTATAACAAGAAGTCCCACACCTGTAGACGAGCCTTTTTTAGAAGCCGCAAAAAATCTAAAAGCTATTGTTAGAGCGGGTGTCGGCGTTGACAACGTAGATATAGAAGGTTGCAGCAGAAGGGGAATTATAGTTATGAATGTTCCCACCGCTAATACGATTGCGGCTGTAGAACTAACGATGGCGCATATGCTTAGTTGCGTGAGGGCTTTTCCTTATGCGCATAATCAACTAAAATTAGAGAGAATCTGGAAAAGAGAAAATTGGCTGGGAACTGAGCTAAAAGGAAAGAAGCTGGGAATCATAGGTTTTGGGAATATTGGAAGCCGCGTAGGAATAAGAGCAAAAGCTTTTGAGATGGAAGTTATAGCTTATGACCCGTATATTCCTCCTGAAAAAGCCACTGATCTTGGTATAAAATATACTAAAAACTTTGACGATATCTTAAAATGCGATATCATAACGATACATACTCCTAAAAACAAAGAGACTATCAATATGATAGACCGGGAAGAGATTGCAAAAATGAAAGATGGAGTGGTTCTTATCAACTGCGCAAGGGGCGGTCTATACAATGAAGACGCGCTTTATGAAGGACTTAAAAGCGGTAAAATAAGGTTTGCCGGTATTGATGTTTTTACAAAAGAGCCTGCGGTTGACAACAAACTTTTAGAGTTAGATAACGTTACCGTTACTCCTCACCTTGGAGCCAATACGATAGAGTCGCAAGAAAAGATTGCCGTTCAAGCTGCCGAGCAGGCATTGGAAGCTGTTAGAGGAAGCAGTTATCCAAACGCTTTAAATCTTCCTATAAAAGAGGATGAGATACCTCCTTTTGTAAGACCATATTTAGAACTTGCTCAAAAGATAGGTTTTTTAGCGGCTCAAGTAAATAAAGGCGTGTTTAAATCTATCAAAGTGGTTGCCGAAGGTGAAATCGGCGAATATATAAAATCTTTAACCACTTTCGTCGTGGTTGGAGCGTTAAAAGAGTCTTTAGGCGAAAGCGTAAACTACGTTAATGCAGAATTTGTCGCTAAAGAGAGAAGCATAGAGATAAAGAGCGAAGTAAATCCAAATATGAGCGGATATAAAAATAAGATCAGCGTTAAACTTACAACAGATAAAGATGTAATAGAAATAGGCGGAACAATATTTGAAGAGACCGTTCAAAGAATCGTAGAGATAAACAATTTTGCGTTGGATGTTGAGCCTAAAGGAAAGATGATTCTCTTTAAAAACACCGATGTTCCTGGAGTTATCGGTCAAGTTGGTATGATTTTAGCCAAACATAATATCAATATAGCCGATTTTAGACTTGGACGAGATAGTCACGGTCTGGCATTGGCGGTTATTATAGTTGATGATGAGGTTACTAAAGAGACATTACGTGAACTTGAAGATTTAGAGGCTTGTATCTCCGTATCTTATGCTATACTTTAACGAAACGGTACTTCCGTTTCGTCTTTCAAACTGATAAAAAATCCTTATTAAAAATATAATATTAATCAATAATTAAGGATAATAGTATATAATCTATTACTGCATTTTCGTTAAAATTCATAATTGGCTGTTTTTATGAAAATATTTATTTGGAGGATTTTATGAGATATTTTCTTTTATTTGCTTTTACATTTGTTTCACTCTTTGCCGGCGTAGAAGATTTGAAGTTGGACGAGGCTATAAAGCTTTTAAAAAAGAACAATAATGAGATAAAAATAGCAAAGTTTGAAGAGGAGATTGCAAAATTTAAAACTAAAATAGCAAAAAGTTACAATTACGGAACACTAGATTATACTTTTAACGCTTTAAGAAGCAATGATGCGGGTAATGTTTTCGGATTTAAGCTTCAGTCTCGGGAAGCCACTTTCAGGGATTTTGGTTTTAGTGATTTTTTAGGAGGAGTAGGTCAAGCTCTGCAGATGGCCGGAGGTGACTTTGGAACTTTTACGACAATTATGTCTAATCCCGCAATGCAAAATATGTTGCTTGATACTGCTCCAGATGATCTTAACTATCCGGACGCAAGAAACCATTTCCAAAGCAAAATCTCATATATGGTTCCTCTCTTTACGGGATATAAATTGACACAGTATGAAAAGATCTCCAAAGCTATGGAAAAGATGAGCTCATTAGATACTAAAAAGATTATAAATGAAAAGATTTATCAAACGAAAAAGACTTTTTATGATATTACTTTAGTTGAAAACTATATAAAAAATCTTGAAAAACTAAAAGCGAACATAGATAAACTTGAAGATATAATTAAAGCTTTTATGAGTGAAGGATATGCCAAAGATACTGATCTTTTAGAAGTTCAAGCCAAAAGAGCGGAGGTTCTTAGCTATCTTAATCAAGCTAAACTAAACAGGGAGCTTGCCTATCAATTTTTGGAGTTTTTGATAGGAGAAAAGGTTGATTCTATCGTTCATACTGAAGAGCTTGCAAAGCTTCCTCAAGGCTCTCCTGAAGAGTTGGTTGAAAAAACTATTGACATCAAAAAGGTTAAAATGGGACTTAAGATAACCGATATGAACGTAAAACTTCAAAAAAGCGGATACTATCCAACTGTCGGAGCTTTTGGCGAGTATGGAAGCGCAGATAACGTGCCTTTTAATGACTTTTTCGATAAAGATGCCTATACTATAGGCGCGCAACTTAAATGGAATCTTTTTAATGGCGGGGAAACTACCGCTCAAGTGCAAAAAGCAAAGATAGAAAAGATGAAAATGTTAGAGCAGTATAACCTTGCAAAAAGAGGATTGGCGCTTAAAATAAGACAAATAATTACAGAAGTAAAAAGCAAAGATTTTGACGTTAAAGCTAAAGCGAAGGAGTTTGAATTTTCTAAAAGAGTATATGAGCATTATGAAGAAAAATATAAAGAGGGGTTAGTAAAAATTAGCGACGTATTGATAAAACACTCAGAAGAGATTCAGTCTTTGCTTGAACTTTTAAAAGTTAAAACACAAAGAAACGAAAAAGTTTTTATGTTAGAGAGCTTATTGGACAAAGGAGAGTAGATGAAAAAGATTGCACTATTTATTATGTTGATTTCGTCCCTGTTCGCGGGCGAACTTAAGTTATCTGGTACGGTAATCAGCGATGATACCAAGATGATTGCTAGTAGGTTTATGGGGTTTGTAAAAAAAGTTTATGTAAATGAGGGAGATTATGTCAAAAAAGGCGAGCTTTTGTATACTATAGACAGTAAAGAGATTGATCTGGCTAAATCTCAAGTAGAATTGATGATTCAGCAAGCAAGGCTAGCGGTGCAGATGAATGAAAATATGCTTCACAACGTAAGATTAAACTACGAAAGACACAAAAGACTTTTTGAAAAAGGTATGGTGGCAAAATATGAGCTAGAAAATATGGAGCTGATGTTTAAAAATACAAAAGATATGGTTGAGATTGCAAAAAAACAGCTTGCTCAAGCAAAAGCTAAGCTTGAAGAGGTTAATCATCAGTATGAATATCTAAAACTAAAAGCTCCAAACGATGCAGTTGTTATCCAGAAAAATATAAAAGAGGGACAGATTGCGATTCCTGGAATGCCGGCTCTTGTGATTACTTCTTTGGATAATCTAAAAGTTTTGGTGGAGATAAGCGAGAGCAATCTTAATGTGGTTAAAATAGGAAAAGAGGCCGAAGTTTTTATCCCGTCGGTAAAATTTAGAGCAAGAGGAAAGATTACTTCCATCATTCCTGCTTCAAATCCTATGACACATAAATTTAAAGTAAAAATCTCTTTTGATAAGCAAGGAAATAGTGATATCATACCTGGAATGTATTCAGAAATAACTATAAGATAAGGGTAGAAGATGGCTGAAATAAAATGTAAATATACCCCTAAAGATATTGCTGGGAAGCTTGCGTTATCTTTTTTGCACAATCCCTTAACCGCGCTTCTTGCCGTTTTTATATTGGCGGTAGGTTATTTATCTCTTGAGATAATGCCTAGAGAAGAGGACCCGCAAATCGCTATAAGCGGCGGCGCTATTATCGTGCCTATGCCTGGAGCTTCGCCGAAGGAAATAGAAAATGTTATAGTAAAACCTCTTGAAGAAAAAATTAGAGAAATATCTGGCGTTGAGTATATCTACGGAATGGCAATGGAAAATGTGGGAATAGTTAATGTTCAATACTATATTGGAGAAAATCGAGAGATATCTAACCTAAAACTTTATGACAAAGTAATGCAAAATATGGATCAATTGCCAAAAAATGCTATGCAACCGCTTGTTAAACCATTTGATATCGATATTGATATTCCAATCTTAACTTTTGCTTTTTATAAAAAAGACCCTAACCTAAGCGATGCGGAACTTTTTAAGATAGTTAAGGATATTCAGTATAGATTTAATCGTATAAAAAACGTATCAAAAACGGAGCTAAAAGGCGCTCATAAAAGACAGTTTAATATTTTGGTAGACCTAAACAAACTAAAAGGCTACCATATATCTATGGGACAGATTATGAAAGCGGTTCAATCCGTAGCTTTACAGGTGCCTGAAGTAAAAAATAGAACAAAAGACAATAAAATCGTAATCTTTGGCGTTCCTAACGCAATAGAGAGTATAGAGGATGTAAAAAATATAATGGTTGCAAACTATATGGGTTCGCCTATATATGTTAAAGATATTGCTAAAGTAGAAGATGGAATCGATATTCAAAACTTTAAAAGCGCTAAAATATGGACAAAAGATATTAAAAAAGATATTGAGCAATATACTTTAACCATAGCTAAACTTAAAGGAACAAACGCTGTTTTCGTTGCGAACGATGTTTTATCAGAGTTAGAAAACCTCAAGCCGATGTTGGAAGAAAAAGGTGTGGGTTACGTGTTAACAAGAGATTATGGAAAAAGAGCCAACGACGCTGTTAACGAATTGGTTAGACACTTGCTTATAACTATTTTGATAATTGCCGTTATGCTTATATTTTTCCTTGGATGGAAAGAAGCCGCTATCGTTACTTTCACAGTTCCGGCTATATTGGCAATAACTTTGTTTATAGCGTATATTACAGGCCAGACTATTAACAGGATTACGCTTTTTGCCTTTTTACTCTCACTTGGTCTTTTAGTGGACGCGGCTATAATTGTTATAGAAAATATACACAGACATCTTCATGAGCATGACGCTGCATACAAAGATATGGACACTATTATGGTTGAAGCTACTGATGAGATAGGAGCGCCTACCAACGTTGCGACGTTAGCTATCATATTAACTATGGTACCAATGGCATTTGTCGGCGGTATGATGGGTGAATTTATGAAACCGATACCTTACAATGTTCCCGTAGCTCTTATCGCATCTTTGGTGATTGCATATATCTTTACGCCATATTTAGCTAGACGTATGCTTAAAAAACCGCATTTTCATCATCATAAACACCATTTCCAAAAAGAAAAGAGACTTCCGGAAGAGTGCAGCATTGAGGAAGGAGATAAGAAGTGAAAAAGTATGAAAAATTTATATATTCGATTTTAGAAAAAAAGAGTTTAAAAACGTTGGTTATACTATTTACACTTGTGGCTTTGGCCGGTTCTGTCGCGATGATACCTACCAAAATAGTTTTAGCAAAAATGCTTCCGGGCAAGAGCGCAAATACGTTTAGCGTATATGTGGATTTGCCTACTGGAAGCTCGATAGAACAGACAAAAAAGGTTAGTCAGTGCGTTGTTGATATACTCAAAAAAGAGAGTGAAGTTACGGATATTGAAACATTTTTAGGAATGGGAGCGCCTCTTGATTATGCTGGACTTGTTAAATGGAGCGCTTTTAAAAATAGCGAAAACCTAGCAGAGATTGTAGTAAATCTAACAGACAAACATGAAAGAGAAGAGAGAAGCTACAATATGGTTCACAGACTTAGACCGGTAATTCAACAAGAGTGTGAGAAAATTGTAAAAGGAACTTCAATAAAGCTTATAGAGCAACCTGCAGGTCCTCCAACTCTAGCTTCAATAGTTGCTGAAATTTATGGCGAAGATTTAACTAGCGTTAGGAAATTTGCTCAGAAAATAGCCGATATTTTTAGAAAAACGGAAGGCCTTGTAGATGTTGATATAATGGAAGAAGAGATTTATAAGAAAATCAATTTAGTTCCAAATATCGATAAGATTCAAAAGAGCGGATTAGCTGTAGAACAGGTACAAAAGATCATGTATTTGGCTTTTGAAGGGATGGGTGTAGGCGTTAAAAACAGCGGGGATTATCCTTCGCAAATAGAGCTCTTCTTAAGACTTAGCGATGAGACTAGAAGATTTAATAAGAAGTCTTTGGAAGATATCAAAAACAAACTCGCTTCTTTTGAGCTTATGAATCAAATGGGAATGATGGTTCCGCTTATTGAGGTTGTGGATATTGTTGAAGTTGATAGCGAGCCTATGATTATGCATAAAAACCTAAAAAGATATGTTAACGTGATAGCCGAGACAGATCTTGTATCTCAGGTGTATCCTTTACTTGACGCAAGAAGTAAGATTATGAATGAGTTGGCGAAAGATTATATTATCGAGACTACCGATTATCTTTTTAATTTAAGATTTATTGACAAAAAAACCGGCGAAGTGATCGATCTCAAATGGGACGGAGAGATGAAAGTTACTCTCGATACTTTTAGAGATTTGGGTCTCGCTTTTATTGCGGCACTTGTTTTGATATATCTTTTAATGGTGATTTACTATAAAAGCTACACTTTAAGTTCTATTGTAATGGCTGGAAGTTTCTTATCTATTATAGGCGTTATAATAGGTCACTGGGTTGCCGATTTAGTTACTGTTGACACTTTCTTTTTAACTGCGACATCATTGATAGGTTTTATCGCATTGATGGGGATAAGTTCGAGAAACTCTTTGCTTCTTATTGATTTTGCTAAAGCTTTGATGGAAAATAAAGGCATAGATAAAAGAAGGGCTATAGCAATTGCGACAGCGACGAGAGCTAAACCTATTATGTTAACGGCAATCGCTATTATTTTAGGTTCGGCTCTGCTTGCAAGTGATCCGATTTTTGGAGGATTAGGCGTTGCATTGATAGGCGGAACAGTTGCCGCGGTTGCGGTATCTTTGATATTTATACCGGTTTTGATGGATAACGCAAAAGCGATGGATTTTACTAAAAAAGAAGGAAAATAGCGCGAAGGTAGAAGGCAGAAGAGAAATTTTTAATATTTTTCTCCTTCAGCCTTCAACCTTCAACTTTACAGTAAGATGGAGTTTGGAAAAGTATTAATTTTTATAGGGATTTTTTTAATCATTATAGGTATATTTGTATCTTTTATAGGTAAACTTCCGGGTGATATTTATATCAAAAAAGAGAATTTTACTTTCTATTTTCCAATAACCACTTCAATATTATTGAGTATTTTTTTATCTTTACTTTTTTATATATTCTCTCGTTTTTTTAGATAATTTTGGTAAAATTGCATAAACAGTGTTAAGACAAAAGTCATCAGTTAGGAGTTTGCTTCTTCTGTATCATAAACTTATACTGATTGACGGTTGTGATTATTTAAAATAAAAGGGAGATTGAATGGCATTTAGTATGAATGATCTAAAAAAAGGATTAAGAATCGAACTTGGCGGAGTTCCTTATAGAATAGTCGAATATCAGCACGTAAAACCCGGTAAAGGCGCGGCTTACGTAAGAACAAAAATAAAATCTTTGATCGATGGAAGAGTTTTGGAAAAGACTTTTCATGCAGGTGATAAAGCCGAAAAACCGGATTTGGAAGAGAAAGAGATGCAATATCTTTATGACGACGGTGAAAATATGCACTTTATGGATACCACTAGCTATGAGCAGATTGCTCTAACTCATGAGCAAGTAGGAGATGAAAATATTAAATATATGAAAGATGGGATGAATGTTAAAATCCTATTTCATAACGGCAAAGCGATTTCAGTAGAAATCCCACCGGTAGTAGAGTTGGAGATCACCGAAACAGCGCCAGCTTTTAAAGGTGATACCGCGACAGGCGGAAGAAAACCTGCCACATTGGAGACGGGAGCAGTTATACAGGTTCCGTTTCATATACTTACGGGAGATGTTGTTAAGGTAGATACTATTGAGGGCAAGTATCTAGAAAAGGTAAAATAACCCAAACTCTATTTGTTTGGGTTAAACTATCAAATGTTGATCGGGAGTGGTGGTGACAACTTTTCTATTTTGGATAGAAAGAATCTTGTCGCAATAAGGCAGAAGTCTTTCATCGTGAGTAACCATAATAATCGCAACATTTTGTTCTTCTACGATTTTTCTTAAAAGCTTAATGACTTTAACGGCTCGTTCCATATCCAACGCTGCGGTCGGTTCATCCGCTAAAATAATTTGAGGCTCGTTAGATAATGCCCTTGCAATTGCCACTCTTTGATTTTGCCCTCCTGAGAGTTCTGAAGGCATAGCCTCTCTCTTATCTTTTATATCAAAATATTCTAAAAGCTCCATCGCCTTTTTTTCGGCTTTAGTCTCAGACCATCCATTTACTAAGGGGACGAGCTTAATATTCTCAATAACATTTAAAAACGGTATCAAATAGTGCGCTTGAAAAATAAATCCAATCTTTTCTCTTCTAATTTTTTTGGTATCGGAAATACTCCAGTGGTCTTCATCCCATACAAGCTCTTCTCCTAGCCAGATTTTACCCGATGTCGGCTCTATTACGCAACCTAGCATCATTAAAAGTGTAGTTTTTCCTGCTCCGCTTGGCGCTACTAAAGCGGCAAATTCGCCTTTTTTAACCTCTAAAGAGGCGTTTTCGAGCACATGAACGGCGTTTTCTCCCGTTCCGTAAATCTTTGTTAAATTTTCTACTTTGATTCCTATCTCATTTTTCACATCAGCCCCCTATAGCCGCTAACGGATCCGCTTTGAGAGCTTTATAGACGCCAAAAAGACTCGCTAAAATAGAAGCGATTAATATAATAGCAAACAACATAAAAGCGTCTCCGTTTTCTAATACAACCCTTTTTGGAAATTTATCCCAAATCAAGTGGGCGAAAAGATTTCCAAAAATAAAAGCTAAAATACCCAATATTATCGTTTCTTGCATAATCATTTTGATTATCATTATATTTGGCAAGCCAATAAGCTTCATAATGGAAATCTCTTTAATTTTTTCCAAAGTCATCGTATAGATAATCAATGCTATAATAATTGTGGATACAACAATTAAAATAATCGTAAACATACCTATCTGTTTACTAGCGGTCTCAATGACGTTTTTGGTTAAAATTTCTCGCTCCTCTTGGACGGTGAATGCATTAAGATGTTTCCATCGCTTAATTTCTTCCGCAATTTTTTTAGAATCGCTGCTAGGAGATGTTTTGGCGACTACCGTGTTTACAAGATGGGCGTCCGCGTCAACTTTCAAGCCTCTTGCCCTATCGTTGCGAATCCTTGCGTTAGAGTATAAAAACTGTAGCTCTTGCGAATCTTTAAGACTTACAAAAACCGCCGGATCGCCGCCTGAGGAGACGACGCCTTTTGTTATACCTACAACGGTATAAATATTTCGACCAAGCTTAATGGTGTCTTTGATTTTAAATCCCAATTTATGAGAAACCACTATTTCATAATGACTTTTTTGCAATCCTCTACCGGCAACAAGCCGTTTAGGATTTACGGGAACAATATCTCCAAAAGGATTGTATCCGATGCAATATACTCTTTTCATAACTCCGCCGGGCGTTTGGATTTGTAGATTTAAAAAGGTTAAAGCGGCTGTTTTAACTATATCAGGGTGTGTTTTTAGAGTATTTTTAAGGTCTTCGTGAATTCTTGAACTTTCGGCAAAAGGGCCTAGCGTATTTTCTTGAACGATCCATAAATCGGCTCCCACATCGTCTAAAAGGACTTGCGCGTCTATTATCATTCCGCGATATACTCCTATCATAATCATAACTATGCCTAACAGCATTCCCACACCCATAGCCGTAATGATAAACTTAAGATAAGAGTGGGCTATATCTTTATAAGCTAGATTGATCATATTCTAACGCTCGCGCCTTCAAAAAGAGGTTTTTTGTTAGGATTTGGTATTAAAATCTTTTCGTCCTCCTTTAAACCTTTAATTGCCGCAACGTCCAGATTTTTACCTACTATTTCAATTTTTTTGAAATGGGCTTTTCCTTGACGATATATCCATACGCCGTTATTATGAATCGCACGTAATGGGATTAGAAGAGCGTTTTTAATTGATCCGGTTGCTATAGTGACTTCAGCTTGTTCGTTGATGTAAAAAGGTTTAGGGACTTTGTTAAATGCTATATTTACGACTCTCTCTTCCGTTATAGGGTCGCTTTTGGCTTCGATACGGGCAACATAGCCTTTTAACTTTTTGTCGGAATTAGAACGCAGCACAATCAAACTCTTTTGTCCTACTTTTACGTTTGTGCTGATACGTTCGTCAATATAGGCTTTAATCCATACTTCATTAGGTTTTACTACGGTTATGAGCGGTTGTTGGGGCGCGATCGTCTCGCCTGTTTGCGCATCTTTGCTTATAATATATCCGTTAATGGGCGAAATTACTTTTAATCGGCTTAATTTCTCCTTTAACCCTTCAATACTCTTTTGAACTCTTTTTTGTTCTTGTACGCTAGAAGCTATTTTAACTTTAGAAGCGGCAATTTGCGCATCTAACACCTTGACATCTCTTAAGGCTTTGTCATATTCGATTTGGGCGGCAAATCCTTGCTTGTATAAAAGTTCATATCGTCTAAAGTTTTTTTGAGCGAGTCTATATTGGGCTTTTAGCTCATCCAACTCTTTTTTTAAAGCTTTGCTTTCTAGTTTCGCCTTTTTTAGCTGGACTTGTAACTCTTCAAGCTGTTTGGGAAGGTCTACGGGATCAAACACGGCAATAAGCTCTCCCTTTTTTATAAACTCTCCTTGGTCTTTATAGATTTGAACTATTTTTCCTCCGTTATTGGAGCTTATAGGATAAAAATTTTTTGCGCTTACGTTGCCTATACCGTAAACTTCTAATGTAAGCTCCCCTTTTTTGACTACAACATAATCATAAGTCGATTTAGGTATATAGACAAATTTATAAAACAACCATCCTCCAATCATAATAAGCACAAAAACAAAAAACCATCGAATCCGTTTATTTAGCATTTAAATACTCCAATCTGAACTCTTTTTCCTTGCGTTGATTATATGCTCTTAATAGCCCTAGTTGAGCATCAAGAATCATAGCCTGGGCATCTAAAAGTTCCATGTAGGTAGCCAATCCCTGCCGATAACGCGCTTCTATTAGTTTTTTTGTCTCTTTGGCTGAAACAAGTTGCGCTTTTTTAGCATTTATCTGTTTAGGGATTTCGGAAAGTTCCGCCAATAAGCTCTTAATCTCTTGAATTATGGAACGCCTTTTTGACTCTTTCTCTTTAGCCGCAACCATAGCCGCAATTTTATTTTGTTGCGATTGGGCGTGAAGTTTTCCGCCTTGATAAAGAGGCAAAGTGTACTTTAAACCTATAATGGCCGTATCGTATCTGGAAAGCGAATCAAAATGGTTGAGCTGCGCTACAAGATCGATCGAACCTAAACGCTGCGCTTTTGATGAAAGGTAACGCTCTTGAAGAGCTTTTTGATTTTTTTGAGCTATCTGGATTTGAAGATTGTTTTTCAATATTTGACTAACTTTTTTAGGATAATTGATGGGATTGGTTAAAATAGAGTCTTCAAATAGAGTATTTGCTTCGATTCGTTCACCTATTAAATACTCTAAATCAATTAAAAGTTTTTGATAATTTGCTTTCGCAAGAGCTAAAGCATCTTCCGATTGACGCATCGCAGAGAGAATTCTTAATTCGTCGGCTTTGGTTTTAAGACCGGCTTTTGTCAGCGCAACCGCTTGTTTGTAAAAAGATTTTTTTGCTGTTAAGTCCTCTTGTCTAGCTTTTATCGACGCTTTTTGAACGATTAGTTGAAGGTATGTCTTGCGAACCATATAGCGCATAAGCGATTTGGCTTCTTTTAGAGAGAGTTTGGATATGGCGTGATGAATTTTGGCGGATTTTATGTTGTGCTTGGTTTTTGAAAAATCGTAAATTCTTTGAGTAACGGTCGCTCCTATACTCCAACCGGAATCGTCCACTGTATTGAAAGAGCCGTTTATCGGTAAAACATAAGTTCGTTGAGGATCGTATTCTCCGTTTAACTCTATATGTGGACGCTGTATACTTTTTTCAAGCTTAATATTTTCATGATTTTGTCGCAACTTTAAAACAAGTGATTGAATATCTGGGTGAGTCGCAAGCGCTTTATCGATACAATCTTGCAATTTTAGGATTTTAGCTTGAGATGATAGCGAAAGGAAAAAGATACTTAAAACAAAAAGTTTTAAATTAAAGTTCAAAACAAAAGCCTTTAATGATTTATTAATAATCTTTATATATAAGATATAATCTCGTTATAATTACAATTATATACTCTTTTATTGAAAATAATATAAAACGAGCCGATGAATATCGAAAGATTTCAAAGAGGCAAAACAGATTTTAAAGCTTTTGAAAAAAACAAAAAAAAGATATAATTATTTTTGCTTATTGATTGTATATTTATTAACGATATACTTGGTAAAACAGAAAGTAAGGAGGTTTCTATGGCAAAAGTTTTAGTTCCTTTAGCTGACGGTTTTGAAGAGATTGAGGCTATGGCAATAATCGATGTCTTAAATAGAGCCGGCAATGAAGTTGTTGTCGCAGGACTTTTTGATAACGAAGTAGAAGGTGCAAACTCTGGTCTTAAAGTTTTAGTTCACACTCTATTAAACGAAGTAGACGCTGAAGAGTTTGATATGATAGTTTTGCCAGGAGGACTTCCGGGAGCGGAACATCTTGCAAAAAGCGAGCTTGTTCAAGATATAATAAAAAAGATGAATGAAAAGGGCAAGATGGTTGGCGCTATCTGTGCCGCTCCTTGGGCTTTGAAAGAGGCTGGAGTACTTGAAGGGAAAAAGCATACAAACTATCCCGGATTTGAAGAAAAAACCGGAGTTGAAGGGTATATTGCGGATCAAAAAGTCGTTATAGATGGAAATGTGGTAACTTCTAGAGGACCCGGAACGGCTATATGCTTTGCGCTTGAAATAGTTAGAAAACTGAATGGAGAAGAGACATACAAGCAGCTAAAAGAGGGACTTTTAGCGGAATACTGCTAATTTTTTGCGCAAAAACTTTTCTGTTTTTGCGCAAGTTTTTTGTAAATTGGCTCAAACTCCTTTAAAATTTCAAAATTGTTATGTTTTTTTGCGCCTTTTACTAAAATTTCACACTTTTTTAAGGCTACCTCCAAAACTTTTGGATCATCGCAAAAGGGCAACATAGCTTTTACTCTCCATCTATCCATACCGAAATATTTTCGGCTTAGCTGATCTTCGTGTCCGCCGTATTTGATCACCATTTTTTCGGGGCTATAGCCAATAGGGTATTTTTTAGTGATGCGTAGCCAAAACTCATAATCTTCACAAACCTCAAAATCTTCTCTAAAAAATCCAACCTCTTCAAACAGCTCTTTTTTTACAGCCACGGCGGATGGAGATATAAGGCAAAGATGTAAAGATTCGTAAAAGATAAATCCCCCTTTTTTTTGATGAATCTTCTTTTTATTTAAGAATTTTCCCTCTCTTATCCAAATCTCATCGGTCTGGTGAATTTTATATTGAGGATTTTTTTCAAAAAATGCCGCTTGGATTTTTAGTTTGTCTTTTTTCCATTCGTCGTCACTGTCTAAAAAGGCTACTATTTCGCCTTTGGCGGCTTTGATTCCTCTGTTTCTAGCCGCGCTAACGCCTCTGTTTTTTTGAGTTATTACGTTAACAGGATATCGCTTGATGATTTTGGGAGTATTATCTGTTGAACCGTCATCAACTACTATTATCTCAAAATTTTTGAAACTTTGATTTAAAACGGACTCTATTGCTCTTGAAATAAATCTTTCTCTATTAAAAACTGGGATAATAATGCTAAATTTTGGATAAGAATTTTGCAACGGCGTCTTCATCGTTTGTATGTGGAAGTACGATATCTGCTTCTTTTTTTACTTCTTCTACGGCGTTTTTTACGGCTATGCTAAGATCGGCTTTTTTGAACATGCCTATATCGTTATGACTGTCTCCGAAAACGCCTAGTTCCTTTTCACTAATATTAAGATACTCCAAAACCTCTTCCAAAGCGTGAGATTTGTCGCCTTTTGGGTGAAGTACGGTTAAAAAATGGCAATCTATATATGGGTCTTTGGATAATTTTGTCTCTATATTTTTATTGAAGAGAGTTTTTAGCTCTTGTTCTAAAATCTCCATATTTTCTTTTTCGCCCATATATACTATTTTTAGATTTTTTTTAAGAGGCTCTATCTTATCTTTTGCTCGTAGGCGGTTGTCATTTTTGTAAGCATTTATAAGCTCTTGTTGAAAGATATTTAACTTTTTTGGATACAAAAATCTCTCATTTAGACTTTCATCTTCAAGTCCTACGATAAAAGGTTCTATTTCGAATTTTCTTGAAGTTTCAACTATCTCTTTTGATATATCTTTATCTAAAGCGTTAATGGATATAGCCTTTTTGTCGGCTGTAGCCACCATAGCTCCATCAAGTAAAATCAAAGGGATTTTTAGGTGAAGACCCTCTAAAAACTCAAGACTCTTTTTTAAACTTCTTGCCGTAGCTATAGAGAGCAAAAAGCCCTTTTTATATTTTTTGTTCCAAATCTCTTTGCTAAAAGGGGAAATAGTTAAATCGCTTCTTAAAAATGTTTTATCCAAATCAGTAACAAAAAGTTTTTTCAAACTCTATCCCTACTCTAAATTTTTTGGGGATATTATCATATTTTATGAAAAAATTACAACGTTTATCTTTTTTTCAAGCTCAAAAGATAATCTAGCTGTTTTTTACTAAGCACTTTTTTTGTATCATAGATACATTTTATATGCGCCATAGTCGCTTTTGCTTTAAGTTTTGCTAGTTCTTCTACTTTTGGTTTAATATTTTTGGGTTCTTCTCCTTGCATTGTTGCTGTTGCAATCTCACTTTCAAGACTTTTTATCTTTTTTGCTAGTTTCATCACCGTAGAGATAGTCTCTTTTCTTATTTTAAGAAGTTTCGGTTTTTGTTCGCTACTTAAAGCTAGATTAGGATCATTCCAGTGAGTTTTTATAAGCCTTGTAAGATGAGGCATTTTGCCTACTATAAGAAAGGGAGACGATTTCATCTTTTTTTTAGCTTTTTTTATCATTTTTATATCGTTTTGTTTTACGGCATCCGTAGTTGACATTCCAAAAACTAATGAGGTCGCTGCAACGATCATTAAAGTTTTTTTAAACATTTTTTTCCTTTTTGTTTGATTTTGATATTATTCTATCGATATTTTGTTAATATAATATTAACTTTTTTTGATGATTAAATAAGAAATATTTTATTAAAGGTGGCTAGTTGAAATCAAATGATAACGAAAAAATATTTTTTGAAAGATTGAGCAAAATAGATTCGGATATTATCGCTGCTCTTAAAGAACCAAAAAAAGAGTTTAGTTTTAGGATAAATAGACTTAAAACAGACAATGAAGAGATTGAAAAAGAGCTTCTTAACATAGGACTTAAGCCAAAGAGAGTAGATTGGTTTGAAGACGCATATGTTTTGTCGACAGAAGATAGAGAAAAAATTATAAAGAGTTCATTATATACCGAGGGGAAGATTTACTTGCAAAATCTCTCTTCAATATTTTGTGCTTTAGAGCTTGAGTTAAAAGAGGATGAATGGCTTTTGGATATGGCTTCCGCGCCTGGAGGAAAGTCTTTGCTTTGGAGTTCTATTTTGAAAAACCGCGGAAAAATATCCGCAGTTGAAAAAGATAGAAACAGATTTTTTATGCTTAAAAGAAATCTTAAAATAAGCGGTGCTAAAAATATAAAAACCTATCAAAAAGATGGAAGAAGTATTGGCAAAATCTGCCCACTCTATTTTGATAAAGTTTTACTGGATGCTCCTTGTTCAAGTGAGTCAAAGTTTGATCTTAGTAAAGAAAATCCTATACATTACTGGAGTTTAAGAAGAGTTTATAGAAACTCTAAACTACAAAAGGAGTTGATAATCTCAGCGTGGGAGAGTTTAAAACCTGGAGGTGTTTTGGTTTATGCAACATGCACCTTTTCTCCCGAAGAGAATGAAGAGGTTGTGGATTTTTTACTTAAAAACAGGAGTGACGCGAAACTAATAGATGTAACTTTGAAACTTGATAATTTCAAAGAGGGGATGACTAGTTTTAATGAAAAAGAGTATGATCCCTCTTTGAAAAAATGTGTAAGAGTCTTACCCAAGGGGGCGTTTGACGGCTTTTTTTTGGCTAAGATAGAAAAAATTTCTAATTAGTGTATTAGTATATTGGTGTATTGGGAATTAGAAATTTTTAATTTCTGACTCTTGGCGCTAACACTTACACCAACTCTTCTTTAGAGATTGAATATTAGTGTTACATAGCGTTAAAAACTTTCAGCTTCAAGCTCCACCTGAATTGTGCGGAAAGACACCCAAAAATTAGGTATTGAATATAGCGGAGTAAATTAGAGATTGATAATTGTTAAAATTAAAAAGTTTAATAGAGTTTTTGGTTTCAATGGCTTTCATATTTTTTATAAGTTCAATTATAAGTTTTTTAGAAAAAGTAAATTGCACATTATGAAGTTTTAACCTTCTTTCAAATTCTTTATAGATTGCATAAGATACAAATGCTACGAGGATATGGGCTTTTATTCTATGTTCTAATCTATGATGGATTGGTCTGATTTTTAGGTCAGTTTTAGATATTTTAAAAGCCTCTTCAATATGCCAAAGATTTTTATAATGTTCTATAATTTCTTGATGAGATAAAGAAAAATCGTTTGTAATAAATCCTTTAATACCATCAAGTTTTTCATCTTCTGTTATCTTTTCAAGATTAAGTTGAATCTTTGTTTTGCAATCTTTGCTTAGGTCTAAAAATTTTGCATATGGTGATAGTTTTAAATCAGATTTTGTG
>JALWIX010000010.1 GCA_027082175.1 Campylobacterales bacterium | reverse complement strand
TGGACGTAGGCCAAAGAGAGTTCAAAGAGTATGATATCACTACAGTTACTTATACTAGCAGAAGGGGTACGTACTATCAAGGAGAGTGGAGCAACTCTGACACAACAGAAAATAGACTTGGTATCTACGGTGAAACCAAATATAAGATTAACTCCAAACTAACTGCTGTATTAAACGCTAGATATGACAAAGAAGACTATGAGTACGAAGAGCAAAATTATGACTTTGACGGAACTTCATGGACTCTTATCAACATACATAGAGATCATAGTTTTGAAAACTTCTCTTATAGAGTAGGAGCTACGTATCAACTATCCGCAAACGATACATTTTACACAAATATCTCTACCGGATTTAGAAATCCGAGAGTTTACGAACTTTATGCAGCAGATTTTGATCCAGACAGATATGCTAGAAACAATCCAGATATCGATACAGAGACCACTATAAACTACGAAATAGGTTTTAGGGGCAACAAACATGCTTTTAATAACAGCTTTAGATACGATATATCGGCATACATCCTTGATACGAAAAATATAATCGCAAGAAATGGAGGTACATACTACTTTTCTGGTAGCAATGTATATTTTGATAATGTAGGTGATGCTAGAAGCAAAGGCATAGAGCTCTCTTTGGGAAGCGATAAGAGCAAAAAAGTATCCTTTGACTTTTCATATACTTATCTTGATGCATACTATACTTCACATATTCCTTTTACCGTTGATTTAGCGCCACTTTATAGATCTACAGGAGACAAGACCTATAATATTAGCGGCAATAAACTACCAAGAACTCCGCATCATAAAATTGATCTTTATACATACATCACCCTATCTCCTAAACTAAAACTTATCAGTGAGTGGTACTGGCAATCCAGCTACTATGCCGATGAAACAAACTTTGTAAAAATGCCCTCATACGGAGTTTTAAATATCCAAGCTAGATATACAACTAAATTTAAAGGAAACGATCTAGAATTTTTCGTACGCGTCGATAACGTAACCGATAACCAATACTTTAGGACTGTCTATCTTTATAGCGACAAAAATGAAGATGGAAGACTTGATGCAGAAGACGCAAGCATTACCGTGGATCCGGGAAGAGTCTATTACGCCGGTATAAAATATATTTTTTAAAGGCAAAAGTATGAAAAATCTTCTCACAACCTTTTCAACTTTTGCCATGTCTTTACAATATAGTAATCGGCCCCGTATTATTCGCACTTCTATAGTGCAGATTTTTCCTAGAACCCATTATAAAAAATTACTTTTACGATTTACTCGTTTTAGTTCACTTGTCTATTGCAGCCGATCTTTTTATTGAGGCAGTATAAGCTATAAAGGATAGATAATGGTAAGATATATAAAAAGAGCTACCAACGATATATTTAGAATACCTATCTTAAAAACTATCTTCAAAAACGAAAAGTTTATTTTTTTCATAAGATTTTTGGTACTTTTTCTCTTTTTTTATGCAATCTATCTAGGATTTGTCGAGCCTACAAAAGAGAATAGCTTTACGCGAGCAGTATTTTGGGGAATTTTTTGGCCTCTTTTTATTGTAACCTCACTTCCAACTTTTGGAAGAATCTTTTGCGGTATATGCCCTCACGGCTTTTTAGGCAAATATATCACAGATTTTGGATTAAAAAAGAGAATGCCCTCTTGGCTAGAAAACAGATACATTGGTATAATGCTTCTGTTTTTAGGATGGTGGGGAGTTTATTATCTCTTTCCGGGAGCATATAGAACTCCACTAGGAAGTGCTATACTCTTTACTGTGATGACGGCAATAGCTTTTTTGTTTTACTATCTGTATAAGGATATGAGTTATTGCAAATATATCTGCCCCATAGGTACCGCTCTTAGAGCTTATTCTAAACTCTCCTTTACATGGTTTGGCTCCTACCAAGAAGCCTGCAAAGAGTGTAAAACTTTCGATTGCGCTAAAAGTTGTCCGTATGGACTAAGCCCATTTAACTTTAACAAGAAAAACTCTATGAGCGATTGTACCTTGTGTATGGAGTGTACAAAATCTTGCGCGGCTATCAATTTTCGCTTTACAAAGCCCGGTTTCTCTCTTTATAAAAAGTTCAAAATTTTAAAAGAGGAAGTTTGGGTATATATACTTATCTTGGCCGCCATCCCCATATCTATGGCTTTTCTCCATGGACTTGGAAGAAGCAACATAGCAGAAGAGTTTATCTGGTACAAAACGGCCCAATTTTTTCAACATTTTATTGATTTTGGAGGTGCCAACGCTGTAGGAATATTCGCATTTTTATACGCTACCTTGTTTACGATTTTAGCTGCTGTTACCGGTATGTGGATAGCCTCAAAAATTTTAAAAAAAGATTTTTCGAGTACTTTTTATACATTAGGTTACGCTTTTGCACCTCTTTTTATCTTAGCCTCCATGGGACACGCACTAGAGTTTTTCTTTACCGGAAACTATGAGAGAATTGTAGAGGGTTTTGCTTGGGGTTTTGGCTTTTCCCTAGACGTTGAGCCTTTGGCTCAAAGAGGAGACAAATGGTTGACAGTTTTTCACCTTTTTAGATGGATAGGAGTTATTTGGGCATTTTATATCTTATATAGAAGATTTGAGCTGATTGAGTCTACTAAGACGAGAAAACTGTTGGCTTTTCCTTTTGCCTCTTTGCTCATAATCTTTTTTATCTCGGTCAATCTATATAGAGATTACGTAATCGATACGTACGGTAGAAAACCAAGAGGACATAATCATCACAACACAATAACCAAAATGAATCAAAAAAGCCAAAGTATTCAGAAGAATACCTCAACATACAATATGACTCACTAAAGCTTAAAACAGAAATATATTTGTTGCGAAGCGGTCTACTATAAAAACTAAACGACTTCCTAATCTAATAATTCCATGTTTCATAGATTTTCAAACTCAAAGAACTGCAAAAACTTACTCAAGGCTGACCGCTGAGTATGAATTAAGATTTTTGTCCTTTTTGACAATAATCTTAAAAACGCAAAAACAACCATAAAAAGAGAGTTTAGATAGCAGTACAGTCTATAGACGAAAGGTATCGTTTATAAAACACAAAGTGGTAATTGTTACCCTCGCATCGAAGTAGAATTAAGTAATAAAAATTTCAAAAAAGCTTTTTAATAAAATTACGGAAATCATTTAGCTTCTAGGCACTGTTTTTACAGAATCGTTATTGACTCAACTACTATAAAAATTAAGTTAGAAATATTAAAATAAGTTTTAATATTTCTACCAAATGCGGAAAATATCTTTTTAAAAAACAGTCGAATCATGAAAGAAATAACCGCAAATGCATAAGGGCGAAAGATACTGACGAAAATATGGGACGATGAGAACAATTATAAATTTAGATGGACAATACAGAAACTATTTCACACGATGAGGAAGGAAACGTGGAAAATTTTACTATGAGTAATAAGTACGCTCCTAGTCCAAATGAATTTTTATGCGCTGTCACTGCAAGACTTGAAATCAGCACAGAAGAGCTTAAGAAGCATAATTACAAATCAACAGGCACTCCCCTTCTTATAAACAGTATCTGTACCGTTCTTACCGAATCCAAAATAATCTCTTTATTAGGAAACGAACAGCAGGCAGAAAATATCCTTGGTGGTATTCACTACTCCATCGCAAAAAGAGTTATCAATCCGACAAAAAAAGTCGAACCTAATGAAGTTAAGAATTTTGCCATAGACTCCACTCTCAATAAAGGTTTAGCAGAAGCCATTGAATTTGAGTTTGAAGGAGTCACTATTCCAAAAAATCTGCAAATCTCTACCGCATTAGGAGCGTCTAATTTGAAACAAGAGGTATATGAAAAACTATGAGGTATCTTTGGCCTGTAATTGCACTAATATTAAATGGATGCTACGTAGAAAAACAAAAAATCGATATTCCAAAATATCCACAACAAAAAGAGCGTTCCCAAAAGTGGTGGAGAGTTTTTAAAAATGAGGAGTTAAACGCTCTTATCTTGACCTCTCTTAAAAATAGTTACGATATTAAATATTATACACAAAAAATAAAAGAGTCTAGATATCTGTATAAAAACTCTCTATCTTCGCTCTATCCATCCGTAAGCGCCTCAATAAAGAGTAACTATTATAAAGATAACGAAAGCTACGTTGATGAAAATTTAGAAGGTTCTATAACTTTCAAATATGAATTAGATCTTTTCAAAAAACTCTCAGATAAGACAAAAAAGAACCTGTTTAGTTTCAAATCCACAAAAGAGGATCTTAAAAGCGCAAAGATCTTAATAAGTAGCGAAATAGCAAAAAACTATATCTATTTAGGCTACGAAAAAGAGAATGAAAAACTTTTGGTAAAAAAAAGAGAGCTAGCTTTAAAAAAACTCGATTGCTTAAAAAGAAACTATATTAGTAAAGAGGCTAAGATATCGCAAATTTTAAATCAAAAAACAGCTCTTGAAGATATTGAATATAGACTAAAAATTACAAAAATTTATCAAAATATCTATCTAAACTCTTTAAAAACGTTGCTATCTAAAAATATAGAAGATAGCCTCTTCGTAAAAGCAGATTTTTTAAAAACGGATATAAAAATTCCGGATATTAGCATTTCGCAAATAGCCCAAAGACCGGATATTAAGTCACTATACCTAAGGCTGATTTCGCAAGATTACGCCTACGGTGCGGCTATAAAAGAGCAGTATCCATCTTTTTCTATCACCTCATCCATAAGTTCTGATATAAAAAACATATCCAAACTTTTTGATAACTGGTTTTTAAGCGCTTCGACAGCGATAAACGCTATCATTTTTGATAAAGAGGCTAAAGAAAGTGCGGCAAAAGCCGCGGAGTATAAAACAAAACAACTGCTATATCAATATAAACAAGCGCTTCTAGAGGCTACAAAAGAGGCGGCGGCGATTAGAAAAAAGATTGAAGATCAAAAAAGATATCTCTATTATCTCAATCAAAAAATCCAAAACGATAAAAGAGAACTAAAAGTTGAAAAGAAGGCATATTTAGCTGGAGAGAACAGCTTGTATAATCTTGTCGATTATGAGATAAGAGTGATAGATGATCTCAATAGTATATTAAAAGCAAAAAGAGATCTGCTGCTTTTGATAGTCGATTTTTACAAAGCTACTACATCAGGTTGGCAAAAGGATGAAAGTTGAAAAAGATTGTAAAACTACTCTTTTACTTGACGGCGGCGGCGCTATTTGCAATATCTTTGTATCAATCCTATCAGTGGCTAACGCACAAACCTAAAATGCACAAAAAAACTCATCATAAAAGATGGGCTCCTATGGTAAAAGTTCAAAAGCCTCTTATAGGAGATTTTCATTTTAGTCAATTTCAGCTATCAAAAGTTACTCCTTTTAGAGTTTTAGAGATAAAGCCCAGAGTCTCTTCAGAAGTGATCTGGATAAATCCAAAAATAGTCCAAGGAGCTCTAATAAAAAAAGGCGAGCTTCTCATAAAACTGGATAAAAGCGATTTTTTACTAGAAATTAAAAAAAAGGAGGCCGCGTTAAAAAGGGCAAAACTAAATTTAGTTGAAGAGATTCAAAAACAAAAAAGAGCAAAAGAGGAGTTTAGATATTTTGAGGGAAACATCACCAAAGAGGATAAAGAGTTTGTCTTAAGAATCCCTTACATAGAAGATGCTAAAGCGCAGCTTAAAGCCGCTAAAGCCGATCTTGAGCTAACCCTTCTTCAAATAAAAAGATGCGATATAAAAGCTCCGTTCGATCTTATCGTACTAGATAGTTTCGTAGCTTTAAAAGACGTAGTTTCTCCTTCCAAAACTCTTTTAAAAACCGCTAGGGCTGATAGGTTTTTAATAGAGACTCTCATAGAGCCAAAAAAACTAAAATATTTAGATCATAACTCATACGTTTTAATTAAAAACAGAATAAAAGCCTCTCTATTTACCATAAAAAAAGATTTAGACGATGCTAGCAAACTAGCCAAGCTTATCTTTCTTTTAAAAGATCCGCTAAATAAAGAGATATTTTTAAACGATTTTCTACAAACCCACATTGTAGGCAAAAAAATCAAAAACGTTGCAAAAATCCCTAGATACGCCATTAGAGCCAACAACACAATCTGGATCGTCAAAAATAACCGCCTACACATCATCCAAAAAGATCCTCTTTGGGAAGATAGAGAGTTTGCTTACGTAAACGCCGATAACCTCAAAGGATATGATGTAGTTATTAGCAATCTAAGTACCATTTTTGAAAATATGAAAGTGCGGGTCTCAAAGGCAAAAGATGAGATGTAAGACCGATTTTAACACTCCAATCGGTTGGATGGTAAAAAATCCGGTAGTAGCGAATCTTTTAATGATCTTTTTGTTAGCCGGTGGAATTTTTATGTTAAATTACGTAAAACAGGAGGTTTTTCCCGATTACGAAAGAGACGAAATTCGCATAAGAGTCTCCTATCCTCAAGCATCGCCCACCGAAATAGAAAAAGCGATTATTTTGCCTATCGAAGAGGCTATAAGCTCTGTAGAAGGAGTCAAAAGATATAGAGCGGTAGCAAGAGAGGGAAGCGCAACAGTAGACGTTGAAGCTTTTAGAGGATATGATTTGCAGACTTTGCAAAACGATATAGAAAACGCTATTTTTAGGATAAGAACTTTTCCAAAAGAGGCTGAAAAACCGATAATCACTAAAAGAAGCTACGAAAGAAGAACAATCTCTTTGATTCTATACGGGCAAAGCGATCGAATCTCTTTATACAAATACGCCCTAAAAGTAAAATACCATCTTCTATCTAGCCAAAAAATATCTAAAATTGATATCTACGGTCTATCTCCTCTTCAAATAAGCATAGAGATAAAAAACGATATTTTAAGAAAATATGGACTCAGTACGAAAGATATTAGCGATATAGTTAGAGCCAACTCTCTTGAGTTATCTTCGGGGGTAGTTAAAACACCTAGAGGAGAGGTGATACTAAAACTATCCCAAAGGGGAGAAAAGCCTATAGATTTTGAAAATATCCCTATCATTACCACAAAAGAAGGCAAAATAGTCAAACTAAAAGATATTGCTAAAATAGAAGAGGTTTTTGAAGACGAAGACTATTTTGCGTTTTATAACGGAAAACCCGCTATTAGAATGGAGGTGAGAAACCCTCAAAGTTTCTCGCCGATAGAGATATCAAAAATAGTGGACGAAAAACTACAAACGGCAAAAGAGTTTTTGCCTCCAAATCTTAACTTAGAGATATTATCAAGCGGCGCGGACGTTTTTGAAGATAGAGTAAAGCTGCTCTTAAAAAACGCTGCTCTTGGACTAGTGTTGGTACTCATAACCTTATCTTTATTTTTAGAACCAAGACTTGCTTTTTGGGTTATGATGGGAATACCAATCTCCTTTTTAGGCTCTTTTTTACTCTTTCCTATCTTAGACATATCCATTAGTATGATCTCTTTGTTTGCGTTTATTATCGCTTTAGGTATCGTTGTTGACGATGCGATAGTGGTAGGAGAAAATATCTATAAATATAGAGAAAGAGGCTGCAAACCTTTAAACGCTTCGGTGCTTGGCGCTAAAGAGATGGCGGTGCCGGTATCCTTTAGTATCTTGACAAATATAGTGGCGTTTATGCCGATACTTTTTGTTCCCGGAGTTACCGGAAAGATTTTTGAAGCTATTCCTCTTGTGGTTACGGCCGTTTTCGTTATATCTTGGCTTGAATCTATATTTATTTTACCGTCGCACCTAACATACTCGACTAAAAAAGATAAATTAAGCTTTCAAAAAAGATTCTCAAAAGCTTTTAGAAAATGGGTTAGATTTAGTTTTGGGAAATTTTTAAATCTGGTTTTACAT
The DNA here is from genome assembly GCA_027082175.1 of Campylobacterales bacterium. Lineage (GTDB taxonomy): Bacteria > Campylobacterota > Campylobacteria > Campylobacterales > Nitratiruptoraceae > Nitrosophilus_A. Next base: position 48 of record JALWIX010000010.1, on the reverse strand, counting down.
CACAGATACGTAACGATAGTGCTGTTTTTGTCCCTATTTGTTCTTGCC
>JALWIX010000009.1 GCA_027082175.1 Campylobacterales bacterium | reverse complement strand
GAGACTCTACTTCCGAACAGACTACGGCTTTTTCTTACGAGAATCAAAAAAGAAAAAAGTTTTTACTGACGTTTAACAAAGAGTTTGAAAAAAACATTAACGCAAGCTTGACTCTAGAACATCAAAACAGAGACTACTATAAAGAGGATAGAGGCATAAACTATATAGATCAGTGGAGCGATAGCTACGATTCGGCTTTAGCAAATCTCTCTTGGAAAATCTCAGATATCTCAAACCTAACCTCATACGCCAAATATTTAAATAATACCAATTTGCAACTAAAGAGTTTAACCGCGTATATCAATCATACCTATTCTCCTAGCAGAAAATGGAGACTAAATAGCTCTTTGCTTGCCGATAGCGTAAACTCAAACGGAACAAAAAACAACTATCTAACCCTAAATCTAAACAACATATACAGTTTTGACAACAACATATCAACAAGGCAAAGTCTTCAAGTATTTAACGCAAGCGGAGATTCTGCCAATATGACTTTAACAAGTTTGACGCTAGGAACTTCTTATCAAAAAAATCTCGCAAAAAATCTTCTAGGAACTTTAAGTTTAGACATAACGGGAAGAGCTGAAAAATATAGAGATCAAAATATCACTTTAGATGATCGAAATATGCTATCTTATACTTTATCAGCCGGTATCTCTAAAAGCGATAACGAAGCAAAAAGCTCAATATCTTCCAATATATCTTTTTATCAGCTTATATCCACGGGCGTAGACGCGATACAAAGGATAAGCGCAAACGCCAGATACAACAAAATGTTTAAAGAAAACCTTATGTTTAATATCTCTTTATACTCTACATTGGAAAAGAGCGAATATCTAGACAACAACCAAACGCAAAGCGTCTCAAAAACCTATTACGGTTTAAACAGCAACGTAAACTACTGGACCAACATAGGATACAGGGGAAAACTTTCCGCAAGTTTAGGCTTTAGATACAGCGGAGGAAACTATACAAAAAGAACCAATCCTTACGCTAACAGCGAATTTATATATACTTTAAGAAGAGATCTAATCTTTAGAGCTTTAGGTAAAGTAACCAGCGATACGGTATATGGCTTAACCACATACACTTCAAAAGCCGAACTTGTCTATAAGATAAGAAAGGTTAAAGTATCGGTGGGTTCCGCATATAGCGCTCAAACGGGCTCGGAAGCAGGACAAAGAACGCACTCTAATATCTATTTTAGAATAGAGAGAAAACTGTAAGGAAAAAGATATGAAAAAGTTATGGATTGTAGCTTTAGTTTTTACTCTTCAGCTATACGCTCAAAAAAACGAAAAAGCTCTTTATTGGCCTCCTCCTCCAGAAAAAGCTAGGATAGCTTATGTAAAAAGTATATCAAAAGCCCAAGATTTAGATATCAAAAAAGGCTTTTTCGCTAAAATCTGGGACTTTTTTGCCGGTAGCGAAGAGAAAAAACTTATAAAACCGTTCGGTATCCATTTTAACGATAAGAAACTATATATAACCGATATAGGAGCCAAAGCTCTCTTTATCTTCGATCTTAAAAATAAAAAGCTAAAGACTATAGACGTAAAAAAAGAGTTTCGCTTCATATCTCCCATAGACGTAACCACCGATAAAAGAGACAATATATATGTAACAGATTCGGTGCAAAAAGTTGTAATAGTTCTGGATAAAAACGGAAAATTTATAAGAAAAATCGGGGAAAAAAGACTCAAACGACCAACAGGCATAGCCTATA
>JALWIX010000008.1 GCA_027082175.1 Campylobacterales bacterium | reverse complement strand
ATCAGGAATCACAACCGGCAAAAGATCAGGATCGGGAAAATATCTATAATCTGCGCTCTCCTCTTTGCCTCTCATACTTCTAGTAACACCCTTTTGAGAATCAAAAAGTCTTGTCTCTTGAACTATCACTTTTTCATAAACTCCATCTTCCCAAGCTTCTATATGACGTTCTACTTCATATTCTATAGCTTTTTGGATAAATCTAAAAGAGTTTAGGTTTTTGATCTCGACCCTGGTATACAGTTTATCATCGCCTTTGGGTCTTATAGATACGTTAGCGTCACATCTAAAAGAGCCCTCTTGCATATTTGCATCGCTGATATTGAGATATCTCACAATTGCATGTAGTTTTTTTAGATATAAAACCGCCTCTTCGCTGCTTCTTATATCTGGCTCGCTTACTATTTCCAAAAGAGGAGTACCGGCTCTGTTTAAGTCAACCTTGCTTATCTCTCCCTCGTGGATATTCTTGCCTGCATCCTCTTCAAGATGCGCTCTTGTTATACCGATCTTTCTTTTGCCGCCATCCTCTTTATCTATAAAAAGATATCCGTTTTCAACTATGGGAATCTCAAATTGGCTTATCTGATATCCCTTCGGCAAATCGGGATAGAAGTAGTTTTTTCTATTGAAAATAGATTTTTTGTTAATCGTTGCGTTTATGGCATAACCAAACATCATTGCTTTTTTAACCGCCTCTTCGTTTATAACAGGCAGCGCCCCGGGAAGAGCAAGACAAGTTGGACATGTGTTTTTGTTTTGGGTTTCGGCAAAACTAGTAGGGCAAGAACAAAACATTTTTGTTTTTGTATTTAACTGAACATGTACTTCTAAACCGATAACTACTTCAAACTCCATAAAATTCCTTTTGAATTTTCTTTTGATTTTACAAAACTATTGATAAAAAGGCGATTAAAAGAGTATTGCCGGCAGATTTTTTGCTTAGGAACTTAAAAACTCCCCATCATAATAGAACCAGTTTTTCTCTTTTTTAAAACGGCTCTTTTCATGTAGAACAAAATCGTCTATATAGGCTCTAAACTCTACAAATGCCTCATTTTCCCTTTCAAAAAAATCCAAAATCTCAAGTTTTTTAAAATTTGACTTTGAAAATTCTCTAATTGATTTTTTCCACTCTATGATATTTTCTTCAAATAGAGGCGACTTTGGATGAGTAGTTTTGACAATATAGTCAATTTCTCCGGCGGCATATGCGCTATATCTGCTTTTCATCAGCTCTAGCGCATTTTTGCTCAAAGAGCCCTTATGAAACCTATAACAACACATTTTATACTTTTTACCGCTTCCGCAGGGAAATTTAGAGTTTTTAGAGAGCTTCATATCCTATCTCACAAAATATCTTATAGATGCAAAACCGAAAGCTTTTTTAAGATAGACTCTGTTTATCTGATATCTACTTACGATACCGCCCAAGGCGATTACGGGAAGTTTTGCTTTAAAAACAGCTTTTCTAAGCTTATTTAACCCTTTTGGCTTTCCTTTGCCTGGCGAGTAAAAAACAGGACTATAGGTTACCATATCCGCCCCTAATCTTTGAGCTTTTTTTATCTCATCTATATTATGGCAGCTTGCTATTACATATAGCTTTTTTCTTTTTGCCTCTTTTATCTTGTCAAACATATATGCGGGAAGGTGAACTCCATCAAAACCAAGCAAATAAGCCAACTCTATGTCTGAATTTATAAAAGAGAGTAATTTGTTATTTTTGGC
>JALWIX010000007.1 GCA_027082175.1 Campylobacterales bacterium | reverse complement strand
TTGTAGCATCTAATCCGTATTTCTCCCAAAACTCTAATATCTTTTCTCTTCTTTTCGCCTCTTCGCTTATCATAAGCGAATTGTAATATATCCTCTCTAGTCTTTTATACCCTCTAACCCCTTGTAATGTGTATCTGATTTGCACTCCTTTTCCTCCTTACAGGAGTGCCATATCTTTTTGAACTTATGCAGATTTTGGAGATTAAAGATTTTTGAAGAAAAAAATTGAATTGGGAAAAGGAGTGTTAAAATTACACTAATTCCTAATTCCCAATTCCTTATTTCAAAACCATTATACTTTTAAAGGACCTTTTTCTAAGGCCTCTCTAGCGTATTTCTCGCCAAGCTCAAAAGCTTTCTTGTTAAGTTCTACAACTTTAGCAGGAACTTTAGATATCATAGTTTCATAAACAAGGTCTCTATCAATACATTTTGTCATCTCTACAGTAATTCCTAGAGCCACAACAGACTGTGTTACAACGTTTCCTACCTCTTCTTTAGCGATAGTGATCAAAGGGATTTCATATATTTCCCATTTTTGTATATCTTCATTTGATGGAGTTGCCAAGTTTGGCTCAACTACAATTCTTCCGCCAGGTTTTACGCCGCTTTTGAACTGATCATAACTAACTTGAGCGGTAGAAAGCATATAATCTATTTCGCCCTCATTAGCATAAGGATATAAAATCTCATTATCGTCTAAAATAATATCAACTTTTGTAGGTCCTCCTCTAACCTGAGAAGTATATGTAGCAGCCTTTACTCCATATCCGCCTTGTTTGATCTTTGCAGTTGCCAATATTTCACCAGCAAGCAAAACACCTTGTCCACCAACACCAGTAAATCTTAATTGATATCTCATAGTCAACTTCCTTTGAGTTAGTTTTTGTTATTTCTTTGAATAACTACTATGAGTCCCCTGAAAAGGGGAGTCATTTAGTAATTATTTAGGTTTGATCTCTATAGGCACATCTACCTTTTTCTTGTTTTGAGCCGCTTCGATAACTAAATCGTACGCTTCACAGTACTCCATTTGCGATTCATCGTGATGAAGTATTCCGGTTGGGAAATAAGCTTTTTTCTCTTCGTCACTCAATTTCTCCCATTTTTTAAGCGGCATAGTAATGCTGTCTATCCACTCTTGATTTTGAATAGCTTCACCCATTTTATTCTTTCTTCCTAAGTTAACGTGGCAGTTACTTAGTACGTCAAAAAAGCTAAAACCTTTATGCTGGAAACCTTTTATAAACATTTTTTCAAGTTTTCTCGGATCAGTCACAGTCTCTCTTGCTATAAAAGTAGCGCCAGACCCTTTTGCCAATTCACAAGCGTCAAAAGTTGGGTCAACGTTACCATACTGAGTCGTAACCGCCCACATACCTTTTGGAGTAGTAGGACTAACTTGTGAGTTAGTAAGGCCATATATAAAGTTATTTATCAATATAAAATTGATATCTATATTTCTTCTACATCCATGTATAGTATGGTTACCGCCTATAGCTAAACCGTCGCCGTCTCCAGCAACACATATAACATGCTTATCAGGATTAGCTAGTTTTATACCCGTAGCATAAGCTACAGTTCTACCGTGTGTAGTATGAACGGTATTACAGTCTATGTATGAACTAAATCTTCCACTACATCCTATACCGGATACTACGCAGACATCATCCATACTCCATCCAAGTTTATCTATAGCTCTTATTAAAGCTTTTAAGATAATACCGTCTCCACATCCCCAACACCAAAGTGTCGGCATCTTATCAGTTCTTAAATATTGATCATAATTAAAAGCCATTATTAACTCCTTATATTCCCATCTCTTTTAGTTTTTCTATCATTTCCGTAGGACTGATTGGCCTTCCGTTTGCTTTATTGAGAGCAACCGGTCTTTGTTTCATAATTCTCTCAACCTCATTAATATATTGACCCATATTTAACTCTGGCATTAATATCTTCTCAGCCGGAAATCTCTGTGCTAATTCCGCGATCTTTTCCTCCGGACTTGGCCAAAGTGTTTTTGGTCTAAACATACCGATCTTTTTACCCTCTGATCTTAATCTATCAACAACCTCTCTAGCCGCCAAAGATACGGAACCGTAACAAAATATCATATATTCCGCATCATCTAGCATATACTCTTCCCAACTATCAAGAAGGTCTTTTCTTCTAACATCAATTTTTCTATGAAGTCTTTCAATTAAGTTTTGACAAAGTACAGCATCTTCTGTTGGAAATCCTGTAGGGCCATGATGAAGGCCTGTAACATGGTAATGATATCCTTGGAAAAATTTAGGAAGAACAGCCGGTTTGTCGCTAGGAACATCATACGGTAAAAACTCATTTTTTGGAATATTAGGATCCGGCTGAGCTCTATTTACAGTATTTGCTTCAACTTCTTCTAAATCAGGAAGAACCGCTTTACCTACCATATGTCCTATTGTTTCATCAAGCAGCACTATTACTGGAGTCATTAACTCTTCGGCAACGTTAAATGCTCTAACTACTTCAGTGTAACACTCGCTTAAATTGCCAGGACAAAAAGTTACGGATTTATAATCCCCGTGAGTAGGATATCTTGACATCATAACGTCACCTTGTTGCACCCTTGTAGGTAGACCAGTAGACGGACCTCCTCTCATAACGTTAGTTATAACTAAAGGTACTTCTGCAACAAATCCCAAACCTATCTGTTCGGCTTTTAAACTCATACCTGGACCAGAAGTGTTTGTCATAGATTTTACACCGCTCATACTAGCGCCGAGTGCAACACATATCCCAGCAATCTCATCTTCCATTTGTATAAATTTTCCTCCTACTTTTGGAAGAAGAACGCTCATTTCGTGAGCAACTTCACTTGATGGCGTAATAGGATACCCGCCAAAAAATCTACATCCTGCATCTATCGCAGCTTTTGCCGCCAATTCATTTCCGCTAGATATTACTTCTCTTGCCATTACCTCTCCTTATGCGCTTAAAACTGCTAGATCTTCTTCTCTAGCCATAAAATGATTTTTCTTAATTGCTTCTGCTCTCTCTTTCGCTTCTTCAGAGAGTTTTGCAAATTTATACTCTTTCCTATCTGCAACCATTATCGCAAAATCAGGACACTCAAGCTCACAATCGTTACATCCTATACAACTATCAGGATACACAACTTTTACCATAGCGCCAAGAATTGTTTTTGGCTCAGGTACCATTGCCAACACGCCAGCTGGACAATATGCCACACACAAATCGCATGCTTTACATCTGTTTTCTTCAACCCAAACCGGAGTATTCTCCGGAGCTTTTATCAATGCCATTTTCACTCCTTCACTTTAAAGTAAACTTACCTACCGCACAAGAGATAAAACTTTTTGTTTTAAGTCCAAACTCTTGCGCCTTAGATAAATTCTCATCAATTAGAGGATATCCAAGCTTTTTTAAAATTGCTTTTAATCTCTCTTCATCATCGCCATTTTCTATATCAACTGTTACGATTCTGGGCTCTTTTGTCAAATCTACTTCAACGTTTTTAAAATAAGAAGAGAGCTCATTTTTGATACTATTTGCGCACCCTTCACATTTTATGTTTAAAACGGTAAAGCTTTTTCTCATTTCCCTAACGCTTTAGACACCGTTTTTCCGATATCTGCAGGAGATTTTACAACATAAACGCCAGCTGCAGCCAACGCATCCATTTTCTCTTGAGCCGTTCCCTGACCTCCACTGATTATAGCGCCGGCATGTCCCATTCTTTTACCTTTAGGCGCAGTTTGACCGGCAATAAACGCAATAACAGGTTTTGTGATGTTGTTTTTAATGAATTCAGCTGCTTCAATCTCTAAAGTACCGCCTATCTCGCCTATCATAACTATAGCTTTGGTTTCAGGATCAGCTTCAAAAAGAGGAAGTAACTGTTTATAACTAAGTCCGATAATAGGATCACCGCCAATACCTACGGCAGTAGTAATACCAAGCCCCTCTTTTACAACCTGATTACTAGCTTCATAAGTTAAAGTGCCGGATTTGCTTATAAGTCCAACAGGACCTTTCTTGAAAATAAACCCAGGCATAATACCGATTTTACACTCTTCTGCGGTAATTATCCCCGGACAGTTAGGTCCGATTGTCTTCATACCCTTTTTTGTAGCGTACATTTTTGCGTACATCATATCTTTAACAGGAGCGCCTTCGGTTATTATAACCGCAAGTTCTATACCAGCATCCGCAGCCTCCATAACGGCGTCAGAAACAAAAGCCGGAGGAACAAAAATCATACTGACAGTCGCACCGGTAGCATCTACGGCATCTTTAACGGTGTTAAATACCGGTCTATCTAAATGTGTCTGTCCTCCTTTTCCTGGCGTAACACCTCCAACAATATTTGTTCCATAAGCAATACATTGCTCACTATGAAAAGTTCCCTCTTTTCCAGTAAAACCTTGAACTATTACTTTTGTGTCTTTATTTACCAAAATACTCATTACAACTCTCCTTTTGCAGCGGCAACCGCTTTTTTAGCGCCATCAGCAAGATCAGTCGCTGGAATAATATTTTTGATGTTTGCATTTTTCAAAATTTCAGCTGCTTCTTCAGCATTTGTGCCATCAAGTCTAACGATAACCGGAACATTAACATCTACTTTTTGAGTTGCTTGCAATATACCATTAGCGATACGATCACATCTAACAATTCCGCCAAAAATATTTACGAATATACTTCTAACGTTCTCATCTTGTAATATAAGCTCAAAGCCTTTAGCAACCGTATCAGGATTTGCGCCACCTCCAACATCTAAAAAGTTTGCGGGCTCACCTCCTTCATGCTTGATGATATCCATTGTTGCCATAGCAAGTCCCGCACCGTTAACCATACATCCGACATTGCCATCTAGGTTAACATAGCTGAGCCCATATTTGGCGGCTTCTACTTCGACAGGGTCCTCTTCGCTTAAATCTCTCATTTCTAAAATATCTTGATGTCTATAAAGCGCATTATCGTCAAAACCCATTTTGGCATCTAAAGCCAAAAACTCGCCGCTACCGGTTTTTATAAGAGGATTTATCTCTATCATATTGGCATCTTTGTCCATATAAACCTTATAAAGAGCCTCTGCAAATTTTATAAAAGGTCTAATCTCATCTTTCGACAAACCTAATCCAAATGCCAATTTTCTACCATGAAATCCTTGAAAACCAATAGTTGGATCGATAGCGACTTTAATAATTTTTTCCGGATTTTTAGCGGCAACTTCCTCTATCTCCATTCCGCCCTCTGTAGAAGCCATCATAACAGGCATTTCGGTAGTTCTGTCTAAAACCATTCCAAGATAATACTCTTTTTGAATATCAGCGCCCTCTTCAATATAAACTTTTTCAACTTTTTTTCCCTCTGGCCCTGTTTGATGAGTTACTAAAGTCATACCTATAAGCTCTTCAGCAATCTTTTCAACTTCATCAAGACTTCTTGCAAGTTTTACTCCACCAGCTTTTCCTCTTCCACCAGCGTGTATCTGAGCTTTTACAACCCATAAATCGCCGCCGAGTTCTTCGGCTACTTTTTTAGCTTCCGGCCCCGTAAAAGCGACTCCTCCTCTAGGAACTGGAACGCCATACTCTCTAAATATCTCTTTAGCTTGATACTCATGAATATTCATTTATACTCCTTTGGTACTAATTTCATAAATTAGCCAGATTTAATTTAGTTTAATATCGCTTTTAAACATATAGATCATTAATTTCTAGCTAATTTTTCTCCCACTTTTTTCTACCCTCTTGATAAAGATCGTTGCCGTAAGTATCATTAACCACTACCACGGGGAAATCCTCAACCACAATCTCTCTAATAGCTTCTGGACCAAGTTCGGGATAAGCAATAACTTTTGCGTCCTTTATTCTTTGCGCAAGTAGAGCTCCAGCGCCTCCAACCGCGCCAAAATATACGGCTTTATGTTTTTTACAACTATCTTTTACAGCTTCGTTTCTTTTTCCTTTGCCAATCATTCCCTTTTGTCCGTGTTCTATAAGAGTTGGAGCGTAACTATCCATTCTGTAGCTCGTAGTAGGCCCTGCGCTTCCTATAACTTCTCCCGGCTTAGGAGGAGTTGGACCAACGTAATATATAACTGAGCCTTTTAAATCAAAAGGCAAAGGCTTATTATTTTGAATCAACTCAACAAGTTTTTTATGCGCAGCATCGCGAGCGGTATAAATAATACCGGATAAATAAACGATATCTCCGGCTTTTAATTTTGTGACATCTTCTTCTTTTAATGGTGTTTTTAATCTATATTCAGCCATTTTACACCTTTAAATAGTTATATGGGAATGTCTTGAACTATGACATTGAACATTTACCGACACAGGCAATGAAGCAATATGGCACATACGTCCGGGCTGAAAAGTTTCTATATGAACTGCAAGTACGGTTTGCGTTCCGCCCATACCCATTGCGCCTATGCCAAGTTTATTCAATTCGTCTTTAATCTCTTCCTCAAATGCAGCTAGCTCTGGATCGGGATTCTTTGTTCCAATACTCCTAAATAGCGCATGTTTACTCATAACTGCGGCATAATCGAAACTACCTCCTATACCAACGCCTACTACTAAAGGAGGACAAGGATTTGGTCCAGCATCGCTAATCACTTTTTTCACAAACTCTTTAATCCCATCCTTTCCTTGCGCAGGAGCCAAAACGGTCGCTCGACTAACGTTTTCACTGCCTCCGCCTTTTGCCGCATACTCTATCTCAATCTTATCTCCCGGAACAAGATCAAAATATATTACTGGCGGAAGGTTATATCCGATTTTCTCTTTTAGATTTTCCCTAGTAAAACAGTCGCAAGTAGATGCTCTAAGAAACCCCTCTTTATATCCTTTTTCAGTTCCTTCGTATATAGCGTCTTTTAGAGAACCGCCCTCAATTTTTACATCTTCGCCTATTTTAACGAAAAAGATAGCCAATCCTGTATCTTGACATAGAGGCTTTGTCTCTTTTGCCGCTATATCAGCGTTCTCCAATAATTGAGACAATACAGCCTTACTAACTTCGCTTTCCTCTTCTTCATAAGCTTTTTTTAAGGCTTCCAACATATCTTCACTTAAATGAGTGGTTGAGTAAACAATCATATCTTTTATAGAATTTACGACTGTTTCATATCTGACCACTCTCATTTTTTATCCTCAAAATAGTTACTATTTTTTAAAGTATCAATTAATTCTCTAACAGACTCTACGCTTCTATGGAACATCTCTTTCTCTTTCGGAGTTAGCTGCAGATCGATAATCTTTTCTACGCCGTTACTTCCAAGCATTACGGGAACGCCGTTTGTTATATCTTCATATCCATATTCCCCTTCAAGAAGAGTAGAACAAGGATATATCTTTTTAGAGTCTTTTAAGATAGCCTCTACCATAATAGCGGTCGCACGTCCAGGCGCAAAATAAGCAGAAGTTCCTAAAAGTTTAACTATCTGTGCGCCACCGTTTTTAGTAAGCTCAACTATTTCCGCAAGCTCTTGCGGCGTTAAAAGGTCAGTTATAGGAATACCTGCCACAGTAGAATATCTAGGCAACGGAACCATATAATCTCCATGACCGCCAATTACGGTAGCTCTTATCTGTCCCGCACCAAAACCGAGCTTTTCATGAATAAAATGTGTCATTCTAGCTCCGTCTAGTATGCCAGCCATTCCTATAACTCTATTTTTAGGGAATCCACTCTTTTTTAAAGCGACATACGTCATTGTATCAAGCGGATTTGTAACGATTATCAAAACAGCATCTGGGGCGTATGTTTTAACCTCTTCTACAATTTCACTAACAATATCGGCATTTTTAAATAAAAGATCGTCTCTGCTCATTCCCGGTTTTCTTGGAAAACCTGCCGTTATAACTACCACTCTTGAATCTTTTATATCTTCATAACTTTCAGCCGCTCTTACTATAGAGTGACTTCTTAGTGCCGCAGCTGCCTGATTCATATCAAGAGCTTTTCCTTTTGCTCTATTGACGTCTCTATCAACAAGAATTACCTCATGGCATAACCCTTGCATAGCAATTGAAAACGCCACAATGCTTCCGACATTTCCACCTGCACCAACAACTGAAACTTTTGAACTAGCCATCTATTTCTCCTTCAAATTTTGCAGAAGCAAAAGCTTCTGCTTAAAGTTTTAAATTGATTCTATGATTGAGTTAAAAACAGCACTCGGTCTCATAGCTTTCTCAGCTTTTTCATCATCTGGATGATAATATCCTCCAATATCTTGAGGTTTACCCTCTGTTGCGGCAATTTCAGCTAAGATTTTATCTTCATTGTCACTTAACTCTTTTACAACTTTAGCAAATTTTTCAGCAAGTTCAGCGTCTTCATTTTGCTCCGCTAACGCTTCAGCCCAAAATTTTGCCAGATAGAAGTGACTTCCTCTATTGTCTAACTCTCCAACTTTTCTTTTTGGAGTCATATCTTTATCTAAATACTGACCAACAGCTTTATCTAAGGCGTCAGCAATAATATTGGCTTTTTCACTTGCTCCTTGTTTAACGGCAAGTTTCAACGATTCAACTAGCGCCATAAATTCACCTAAACTATCCCATCTGAGATGTCCCTCTTTAATAAACTGTTCAACATGCTTAGGCGCACTTCCGCCAGCTCCAGTTTCAAATACCCCGCCGCCATTTAATAGAGGAACGATAGATAGAGTTCTAGCGCTTGTTCCAACTTCAATAATTGGGAAAAGGTCTGTCAAATAGTCTCTTAAAACGTTACCTGTAACAGCTATTGTTCCTTCCCCGTTTCTAAATCTTTTTAAAGTATAAGTCATAGCTTGCTCAGGAGCCATTATATGATACTCTACGCCATTTAAATCTTCGTTACTCAACGTAGCGACCACTTTTTTAATCAGATTTGCATCGTGAGCTCTATTGCTATCTAACCAAAAAACTATCGGATATCCGCTCTCTTTTGCTCTTCTAACCGCCAATTTTACCCAGTCGACTATGGCGTCATCTTTAGCGCTGTACGCTCTCCAAATATCCCCCTCTTCAACCTCATGGCACATTAAAGTGTTTCCGTCTTCGTCAATCGTTTTGATATATCCGTCAGCAGGAGGGAAAAATGTTTTGTCATGGCTTCCATACTCTTCGGCTTTTTTTGCCATCAATCCTATGTTTTGAACAGTTCCTACTTTAGCAGGATCAAATTGCCCGTTTTTAACGATATCAGAAACTATCTTTTTATACATTCTAGCATAAGTTCTATCCGGAACAGTTATTACACAATCTTCAACTTCCCCACTTGGACCCCAGCCTTTTAATCCATTTTTTATAACGGCAGGTATTGAAGCATCAATGATAACGTCGTTTGGCGCGTGAAGGTTGGTTATACCCGCATCACTATCAACCATATACATTCTAGGCTGCTCTTTATATATCTCATCTATACAATCTTTTATATCTTGCTGCACGCCTTCTGGTAGTCTTTCTAATTTATTGTATAGATCAACAAGACCGTTGTTTGGATTAAAACCAATGCTCTCAAGCTCTTTGCCAAACTTATCGAAAAGCTTCTTATAATAAACTCTAATCGCATCGCCTATGTAGACTGGATCGGAAACTTTCATCATTGTAGCTTTAACGTGAAGAGAGAAAAGTATATCTTTATCTTTTGCTTCGTTAATCACCTCTTCATAAAAACATTTCAACTCTTTTCTGTTTAATGAAGCCGCACTAAAAACTTCACCTTTTAAAACTTCTACCTCTTTTAAAACCTCAGTTTTGCTGCCATCTTTTGATTCGAATATCAATTTTACAGTCTGATCTTTATCAGATATAAAAGATTGCTCATTTTGATAAAAGTCATTTTTTTCCATGTGAGCGACAAAACTTTTGCTATCAGGAGATACATCTCTCATTTTATGAGGATGTTTCTTAGCATATTGCTTAACTGCTTCAGAAAGTCTTCTATCCGAGTTTCCTTGTCTTAAAACTGGATTCACAACCGAACCTACGCATCTTAAATATCTTTGTTGAATCTCGACCTCTTCGGCACTCTTTGGCTCTTCCGGATAATCAGGAATGTCATATCCTTGAGATTGCAACTCTTTTATCGCCGCAACCAATTGCGGAACCGACGCGGAAATATTCGGAAGTTTCATGATATTGGCTTCCGGTTTTAAAACAAGTTCGCCCATATAAGAAAGCTCATCCGCTACTCTTTGTTCTTCTGGCAGTCTGTCAGAGAACTGCGCTAAAATTCTACCCGCTAAAGAGATGTCTCTCAACTCTATGTCTATCCCGCTATTTTTAGTATAAGCTCTTACTATCGGTAATAATGAATAAGTCGCAAGTGCAGGAGCCTCGTCTATTTTTGTCCAAATTATTTTCGCCATCATCTCTCCTTTTTTTATGATTGATTATTAAGTATTCTAATAGTAACAATTTGTTGATTTAATTTTTATCAATTAAAGCTATTATTTTAAAAGAGTTGTAAATTGTGTTTCATTTTTTCACAGCTTTTATGTTTTTTAAATGTTTTTTATAAGAAGAAGTAAATATATGTCTACCATTTTTCCCTTTAACGAAATATAAATATTTTACATTCGCAGGAAAAATAGCGGCTTTTATAGCTTCTTTACTTACGCAGCAGACAGGAAAAGGAGGAAGACCTTTGAATTTATAAGTATTAAAAGGGCTATTATCGTTTCTAATCCTTTTTTTAGTTATTTTCACATGGGAATATTTTCCATAGTTTAACGCTCCATCCATTTGCAAAGGCATACCCAATCTAAGCCTATTATATATTACGGCGCTTATAAGCGGCATCTCTTGCTTATTCGCAGCCTCTTTTTCTATGATAGAGGCTATTGTAATATACTTTTTAAACCATCTATCTCGTTCATATTTACCAAAAAATTTTTCGGAAATTTTTTTATGTCTTTTTAATGAGGTGGAAACTATATAATAAATAAAATGTTTTTCGTCAATTCCAACAGGGATATGATAAGTATCAGGTATCAATACGCCATCTGGAAAAGGAGAAATCTTAAGATAAAATCTTTTTAATTTCTCAAAATCAAACTTCAATCTTTCAGCCGCCTCTTGTAAAAAAATCTCGGTTGTCTCTCCAGGAATAAGCGTTACTTCAATCACTGGCGCTTTGGCTTTAGTAAGTTTATAGAGAAAATCGCCTCGTGAAAGTTTTGTTTTACCTATATCTATCCAACCAGATTGCGGCGAACCAAAAAACCTTAAAAAGTACGCGTCTAGTGGAGTTAGTTCAAACTTTTTGTCTATTAGGTATGTTATAATCTTTTTTATACTTCCTTTCGGGATATATATAACTTTCGTAGTATTTATAGGTATAGACAAATAGTAAGAGAGTATCACAATGGTTATTAAAACTGCTTCTATTATTAAAAAAATTTTGCTTAGCTTTCTAATAGCCTCTCTCCTAATGTTAAGTATGCTCTATCTCTTTTTACAAGAAGGTATAGAAATAAAATCTTTAGATTTGCCACTTGTCAAAGTGGAAAAATTGTATCTAAAACTTGATAAAAAATTAATTTTGAAAGTGGACACACTAAATATAAAAAAAGAGAAAAAGGGAAATAAAAGTAACGATATAGAAAGTTTTTTAAAAAGCATCAGATATATTCCTCAATTTTTTCAAGAAATCAAGATAAAAAATCTCAATTTTTTAAATTATCATGTTACGTTTTTATACAACAAAGGAGTCTATTTTATAGATACGGACGAATATAAGTTTGCGGCAAAATTACATTTACATAATAAAACTCTTTTTGTAAAGGTTCAGGAATTTTTTTATAAAAAATATGGACTCTTTTTAAAAGGAAGGGCGGTTATAGACCTTATAAACAAAAATATCTCGTTTAGCGGCGATTATCTTATTCATAGTATTGAGGGGAATATAAAAGCTTCCTTAAAAAACGATATTCTTAAGTTTGTGATCGATTCGCAATATTTCAACAATGAGTCATTAAAAAAATTGGCCGAACTTTTCGTTCATAATAAAAATATTAAAAGCTGGATATATGAAAAAATAGTGGCAAATAAATATAAATTAGCATATTTAAAAGGTAAAATAGATTTAAAATCAGAAAAAATATATATTCCAAAAAATTTTTCCGCAACTGTTTACGCATATAATGCAAAGATAAAATTCAATAAAAAACTTCCTCCCGTAAAGAGTGAAAAAATAACTTTAACTTTTAAAAATGACTCTCTCTCTTTTCAATTAAAAAATCCGATATATCTCAATAAAAATCTAAAAGATAGTTTTGTCGTTATCAAAAATCTAACAGGTAAAAAACCATATATCGATATACTTATAAAAATTTCGTCGCCCATTGATAATGAGATAATAGACCTTGTAAAAGCATATAATATAGAACTGCCTATATATCAGAAAAAAGGTATTACAAAGGGAGTTTTGCGGATTAGAGTTTCATTAAAAGATGGTAAAATTGATTTAAAAGGCTCTTTTTTCACAAAAGACTCTATTTTATCTCTTAAAGATATAGATTTTTACATAAAAAGCTCTTCAGTAAAACTAAAAAACAACACTATTTTTATAGAGCCTACCGACATAGAGATAAAAAATATTATAAAGTCTACTGCCAGCGGGAAAATTGATCTAAATAAAAAAATAGCCAATATTAAAATCAATAATACTAAAATAAAAATATCGTCTAATAACTTTGAGATTTTTGATATCGATAATTACAACGATATCTTAACTATAGATTTTTCTCAAAAAGAAAATATAAAATTGTATCTAGAAAAACTCTATACTGATATTTTTATCAAAAAAAACCTTACCGAAATTGTTATTAGAGATTTGAAACAAATTTCTGAATTTTCAAAACCGCTTAAAAATTTGGATATAAAAAAAGGCAATCTTCTCATTTATACTAAAGACTTTAAAAAATTAAAAATAAAATCGCACATCATAAAACCCAACGAAATATTATATTTTAATAATTCTTCTGTAGTTGATTTTAATATAGAAGGCGAAATTGAAACAGATAAAAAGAGCTTTGGTAGTTTTATAATTAACAAAGGAAAAATAAAAGTAATTTTTGATGAGATAATCAAAATCTATTTAAATGATTACGATATAAAATTAAAAAATAATAAAAAAGATATATCTTATAATAAACTTCCAGATTTTCAAATTATTGCAAACTCTTCAACGATAGAGTTTGAAAATCATTTAATGTTAAGTGAACGTTTTATTTTAACTTATAAAAACGGCTATTTCGATTTTAAAAATATATATCTTGACTCCCAAATCAATATCGAAGGAACTAAGAATAATTTTTATATCACAGCGACAAAACTTAACGAAGAATTTGTAAAAAAAATTCTTAACATAGAAAATATATACGAAGGGGAATACAATCTAACAGCTGTAGGAAATACAGACTACCTAAAAGGAAAAATAATTATATATAATGCAATCTTAAAAGATTTAGCGCTTTTAAACAATATCATGGCTTTTTTAAACACCATCCCATCATTAGTAACATTTTCAGACCCAGGATATAGCAAAGAAGGATATAAAATCAAGGAAGGAGAGATTGATTTTGTTTTCGAAAAAGGAGTTATTTATATTAATCATCTAAACTTTATAGGAAAAAGTTTAAATATAGAAGGCACAGGCTTACTCAATCTAAACTCAAATACAATAGATATGGAGCTTACTTTAAAAACTTTTAAAAAAATATCTAAAATATTGAGTAAAATCCCAATAGCAGGATATATACTATTTGGCAATGACAACTCCGTATCTACAAAACTTAAAGTTAAAGGCAATATAATGAAACCAAAAATCTCGACAAAACTACCTGAAGAAGTACTCAAAGCACCCCTCAATATCATCAAAAGAACGTTACAATCACCTTTTAAACTTTTTGAATAGATACTTTATTCATTTCTCAATACATTGATAATATTTACTTCCGTCGCTTTTTTTGCAGGATAATAAGAGGATAAAATAATTATAAAAACTGCCCCCAATATAATGGAGTACAAATCAATAAAAGAGAGTTCTAAAGGAAGTTTGCTAGTTCCATATACATCTGCGGGAAGTTTTACTATATCAAAACTACCTAAAATATATATACCTAAAAATCCTAAAGCAATACCGCAAACAATCCCCACTCCTCCGATAATAGAACCAAGATAAAAAAATATCGACTTTATCTCTTTTTTCGTTGCTCCCAAAGAGAGAAGTAGCGCAATCTCTTTCCTTCTGTTCATAACAGTCATCAACAAAGAACTCACAATATTTAAAGAAGCTATTAAAATTATAAGCATCAAAACTATAAAAAGTGCTCTTTTTTCCATAGCAAGCGCGGCAAAAAAATTTCTATTTTGCTGCCACCAGCCTATTATTCCAACATCTGAAGGCAGACTCTCTTTTATTTTGACTATATCTTTTTGGGGCTCTTTTGAGTAAATATGAATCCCGCTAAACTCGCCTTTTTTAACACGTAATATTTTCCTTAGAGATTCCATAGTAGTATACGCGTAAGTTTTATCGTATGCTATAAGTCCCGATTTAAAATATCCCTTTATAGTGAATCTTTTTATCAAAGGAGTTAAAGCAAATCCGCTTGGATCCGTTTTCGTAAAGATAAACATCACCTTTTCGCCTTCACTTAAATAAAGCCTATCAAACATCTCTTTACCAACGATGACTTCAAATCTTCCTATCTTTTTATCTTTTACAGCATCTCTTAAAACCTCGTTTATCTTCTTCTCTTTTTCAAAATCTACTCCAAAAAGTATACTACCCTCCATAATATCATCTTTTTTAACTATGGCTTGAGTAGTTATGTAAGGACTAAAAAGCAGGTTTGGAAATTTTCTTTCAAGCTTTTGTAAAAGATTTTCATTAACCGAACCTAATAGTTTAGGATAGATAGTCAAAGGATAATTCATAGTAAAAAGCTTTTTCTCAAACTCTTTATCAAAACCGTTCATTATAGCCATTGCTATGATTAAAACCATAACACCAACGGCTATACCCAAAAAAGCAAGAAGCGCGGAAAGAAAGATAAATGGTTGTTCCCTATCAAATCTTAAATACCTTTTTACAATATAAAAGATAAACTTTTTATCCATAATATTCCTAAACGATTCTATAATAGCGGATATTAAATAAGAGAGTCAAAATAGTTATAATGAGTAGAGATTCTATAATATTTTCTCTACTCATACTTAGTCGCTAATAACTACAAACCAAAGCAATCAGCCGTTAACCGAACTTGCTAAAACTCCCTTTTTAGGTCCGCTTTTACCGCAACAGTGCTTATATTTTTTTCCGCTACCACACGGACAAGGCTCGTTTCTTTTAGGTTTTTTAGTTCCTGTATAAGGTTTTGCAGATTCGCTTTTTACCTCATTTCCATGCTGCATTACGGCTCCGGCCTTGAGCTCCTCTTCCATTCTTTTAAGTTCGGCTTCCAATCTTTTTATCTCTTCTTCCTCTTTTTCATCTCTAAGTTCGATTGTATGTAAAGTTTTTATAACTTCGTTTTTAATATTTCTAACAAGCTCCATAAATAGATTGAAACTCTCTTTTTTATACTCTACTAAAGGGTCTTTTTGATTGTAACCTCTAAGCCCGATGCCGGTTTTTAAAATATCCATCTGATAAAGATGATCCCTCCAACCGTTATCTAGTATTTGCAGATATAAAATTCTCTCTATCTCTCTTCTTTGCTCATCATCTACTACGCTCATCTTCTTTTCATACTCTTCTTCCAATTTTTCGATAATATACTCTTTTAACTCATCATAATCTTTATCTTTAAGTTCATCTTCACTAAATTCACTTCGAAGTTCCTCTTTTAGTTTTAAAACAAGTTTTTCCAGATTAAAATCCTCTTTGGGTGACTCCGGGAAAATTTCACATTCGCTTAACAGTTCGTCTATATACTCTCGCCTATTTTCTTTTATTTTGCTATCTATGTCGAATTTTGGATTCAATAGTTCATGTCTAAATTTATAGATAGTTTTTCTTTGCTCATTTGCCACGTCATCGTACTCTAATATATGTTTTCTAGATTCAAAATGCAGCGCCTCAACCTTTTTCTGAGCTTTTTCGACAGCTCTTGTAACCATTTTTGACTCTATATGCTCGCCCTCTTCTATTCCGAGTCTCTCCATAATATTTTTGATCCTATCGCCCCCGAAAATCCTCAATAGATTATCTTCTAGACTCAAAAAAAATTGGCTAGCCCCGGGATCACCCTGACGTCCTGCACGTCCTCTTAACTGATTATCTATTCTTCTACTCTCATGTCTTTCCGTGCCAAGTATAAAAAGACCGCCTAGAGATCTTACTTCATCATCTATCTTTATATCCACACCGCGTCCCGCCATATTGGTCGCAACCGTAACAGCTCCTTTTTTACCGGCTTGCGCTATTATTTCAGCTTCTTGTTCGTGATGTTTTGCATTTAAAACGGCATGAGGAATCTTCTCTTTTTTTAATAGTTCATGCAAAAGTTCGTTTTTTTCAATGGAAGTAGTTCCTACTAAAACAGGCTGCCCTTTTTTATGAAGCTCTTTTATCTTTTTAACAACGGCTTGGTACTTCTCTTTTTCCGTTTTATAAATAAGATCGTCCAAATCTTTTCTAATAACCGGTTTATTAGTAGGAATAGATATAACTTCCAAACCGTAAATCTGAGAAAATTCAGTAGCTTCCGTTTGAGCCGTACCTGTCATTCCGGCCAACTTTTTATACATCCTAAAATAGTTTTGGAAAGTTATATCTGCAAGAGTTTGGGACTCTTCTTTTATCTCTACGCCCTCTTTAGCTTCCAAAGCTTGATGAAGCCCTTCGCTAAATCTTCTACCTTCGCTCAATCTTCCTGTAAACTCGTCAACAATTACAACCTCTCCGTCTTTTACAACATAATCAACATCTTTTTCAAAAAGAAAATTTGCTTTCAATGCTTGATCAAGATGATGAGCGAGTATAGCATTTTCTAGATCGTATAGATTATTTACTCCAAAAAGCTTTTCAGCCTTTTCAATACCTTTTTCAGTTATCAAAATAACCCTATTTTTTTCATCTACGGTAAAATCTTCATCTTTAATCATCTGCTTTGCGATTTTATCAGCTTTTACATAGTTATCTAATTTTCTATTTGTAGGACCTGAGATAATTAGAGGGGTTCTAGCCTCGTCTATCAATATTGAGTCAACTTCATCTACTATTGCGTAGTTGTGTCCTCTTTGAACCATCTCATCCAAAGAGTATTTCATGTTGTCTCTTAGATAGTCAAATCCAAATTCGTTGTTAGTTCCATATGTAATATCGGCTAGATACTGCTTTTTTCTCTCCTGGTCATCATCAATCTCGCTTGTTATACATCCTACGCTGTATCCCAAAAAGTTATAGAGTTTCCCCATCTCGGTAGCGTCACGTTTTGCCAAATAGTCATTTACGGTCACTACGTGAACGCCTTCGCCTGTCATTGCATTTAGCGCAACTGCTAAAGTAGCGACAAGTGTTTTCCCCTCACCCGTTTTCATCTCGGCAATTTTACCATCGTGCAAAACCATACCGCCTATAAGCTGCACATCGTAATGTCTCATACCTAAGACTCTTTTACTTGCCTCTCGCGTAATGGCAAAAGAGTCCTCTAACACTTCATCCATAGTGGCTTCGCCTTTTTTAACCTTCTCTTTAAGAGCGTTAAACGCCTCTTTTAGCTCTTCATCGCTATATTTTTCATATTTAGGTTCTAAATCGTTGATTTTTTTAACGCGTTTTTTGTATTTTTTAAGCTCTCTATCGTTTTTTGTACCTATAATTTTTTGAACTAAATTTTTTAACATCTGTTTCCTTTGACTTTTTACCGTTTTTATATGAAATTTTATCATAATTTTAACTTTTTTTTATTTTCGATAAAATTAGATCATATATTAAAGAAAAAGGGGGGGAAATGAAGATTTTAATAACGCTTTTTTTTATTTTTACGCAACTTTTCGCTCAGATAGAGATAAACTCTTTCAAAAGCGAATTTATCCAAACGATAAGAGATAGCTCAAAAAAAAATATAAGCTATTACGGAAAAATCTATTTTAAAAAGCCTTTAAAAATTCTTTGGAGATACGAAAAACCCGTAAAAAAAGATATTTATATAATAGGAGAAAAAGTTGTTATTATAGAGCCGGAACTAGAGCAAGTCACTATATCGAAATATTTGGATGCTAACAATATCATAAACATATTAAAAGATGCTCAAAAAATCACGCAAAATCTTTATAAAGCAAAATATAACGATCAAAAATTTTTAATATACTTAGATAATGAAGGGCATCTTAAAAAGATAAAGTTCAAAGATAGGTTTGAAAAGGATGTGGAGATACTTTTTTTAAATCCAAAGCAAAATATAGAGATAGAGGATAATATTTTTAAAATTGTTATTGATCCATCCTTTGACATCATATATAACTAAATACCGCGGGCATTTGCCCGCAGTAGATTAAACATACTTGTGTACCATCTCCTCTAGAAGCTGCTCGTTCATCTGGTGGAAATTTAAGTAAGTATAAACTTTATCCTCTTTTCCTGAAAGTTTTTTAGTAACGATTTCAACATACTCTTCTTTTGTAGGGATTCTTCCAAGAAGAGCAGCAACAGCGGCAAGTTCAGCGCTTCCTAGATATACTTGCGCGCCTTTACCCATTCTGTTATCAAAGTTTCTTGTAGAAGTTGAAAACACTATAGCGTTATCTCTAACTCTTGCCTGGTTACCCATACACAAGCTACATCCAGGAATCTCTGTTCTAGCTCCTGCCGCACCGAAGATTGAGTAATATCCCTCTTCTATAAGCTCTTCTTCATCCATTTTAGTTGGAGGAACAACCCAAAGTCTAACAGGAACTTGTCCTTCTCCCTTCAATATCTCTCCAAGCGCTCTATAGTGTCCTATATTCGTCATACAACTTCCAACAAACACCTCGTCAATATTGTGAGGTCTCTTTGGATCCGCCAATACTTCACTAAGTGTGGCAACATCATCCGGATCGTTAGGACAAGCTACGATTGGCTCTTTAATCTCATTTAAATCTATCTCGATAACAGCAGCATACTCTGCATTTTTATCGGCTTTCATAAGCTTTGGCTCTTTTAGCCACTCTTTCATAGCGTTCATTCTTCTCTCTAAAGTTCTTTTATCCTCATATCCTGCTTCTATCATCTTTTCAATCAATTTGATATTTGATTGAAGATACTCTATTACAGGCTCTTCATCTAACTCAACCGTACAAGCCGCTGCACTTCTTTCAGCGCTAGCGTCACTAAGCTCGAAAGCTTGCTCCACTTTTAAGAAAGGAAGACCCTCTATCTCTAAAACGCGGCCCGCAAATATATTTTTCTTACCCTTCTTCTCAACAGTCAAAAGTCCTTGTTTGATTGCAAAATATGGAATAGCGTTAACAAGGTCTCTTAAAGTTATTCCTGGCTGTAATTCACCTGAAAATCTAACCAAAACAGACTCGGGCATATTTAAAGGCATACTTCCCGTAACAGCCGCAAAAGCAACAAGACCGGAACCTGCAGGGAAAGAGATACCTATAGGAAATCTTGTATGAGAGTCACCGCCTGTTCCAACTGTGTCAGGAAGAACCATTCTGTTTAGCCAAGAGTGGATAACGCCATCACCCGGTCTTAAACTAACTCCCCCTCTTGATGTGATAAATTCAGGCAATGTATGCTGAAGTTCAATATCGGCAGGTTTTGGATAAGCCGCTGTATGACAAAAACTTTGAAGAACAAAATCGGCGCCAAAACTTAAAGCTGCCAACTCTTTAATCTCATCTCTCGTCATAGCTCCGGTTGTATCTTGAGAACCTACAGTTTTTGTCTCAGGCTCTATATACATTCCAGGTCTTACGCCTTCCATACCGCAAGCGCGTCCTACCATCTTTTGAGCCAATGTGTATCCAACGCCCTCTTTACCTTCTGGCTGTTCAGGTCTAGCAAAAATATTTTCCTCTTCCATTCCAAGGGCAGTCCTGGCTTTTCTTGTTAATCCTCTACCTATGATAAGTGGAATTCTTCCTCCGGCTCTAAATTCATCAGGAAGGGTATTTGGTTTTAGCTTAAATTCACTAACTACTTCGCCATTTTTCAGTATTTTTCCTTCATATGGTCTGATCTCTATAACGTCGCCTGTTTCAAGATTGTCTACCGGAGCTTCAATAGGAAGCGCGCCTGAATCTTCTGCGGTATTAAAGAAAATTGGAGCGATTATTCCGCCAATTATTACGCCGCCTGTTCTTTTGTTTGGTACATGCGGTATATCGTCACCTATCCACCATTGAACTGAGTTGATTCCAGATTTTCTCGAACTTCCCGTTCCAACAACATCTCCTACAAAAGCAACAGGAAGTCCTGTCTCTTCTTTTAATTTTTTTATAGTGTCTTGAGCATCCGGCATTTTTGCTTTAAGCATAGATAAAGCATGCAATGGAATATCACTCCTACTCCAAGCTTCACTTGCAGGAGATAGATCGTCTGTATTTGTCTCGCCAGGAACTTTAAAAACAACTACTTTTATTGATTCAGGAAGTTTTGGTCTGTTTAAAAACCACTCCGCATTCGCCCAAGACTCAAGAACCTCTTTAGCGAATCTATTTGTTTTTGAAAGCTCAACAACATCATTAAATGCGTCATAAACAAGCAATGTCTTTTTCAAGGCTTCCGCCGCTGCGCTAGCTACCTCTTCATCTTCATGGCTCAACGCTTCAACTAACGGATTTACATTGTATCCGCCCAACATAGTACCCAAAATCTCAACCGCATGTTTTGGACTTATTGCGGCGGTCTTAGCATGACCTCTAACAATATCTCTTAAAAATGCCGCTTTAACATAGGCCGCATCGTCAACGCCAGGCGGAACTCTGTTTACTAGGAGATCCATCAAAAACTCTTCTTCAACGATAGGAACTTGTTTTAATAACTCAATAACCTCCGCAACTTGCTTAGCGGTTAAAGGTTTTGGAGGTATTCCAAGCTTCGCCCTTTCAGCCGCTTCTTTTTTATACTCTTCAATAAAACTCATACATTACTCCTTTTAAATTTAAGTAAATTTTCAAAAAATACTCTGTTATGATTTAAAATTTTACCTAATTAAAACCATAAGTATAATATATATGTTTCGCAACGTAACATTTAAAATTGTTTATGTGTAAAATAGTTACAAAATAAGTAAGAAAAGGACCAGAGCCATTGAAAATAGGGAAACTGCAAAAAAACCGGCAATATATTTTCCTAAAACTTTTCCTCCAAGATAGATTACAATAAACATTTTTGATAGAGAGTTTGACACAGATGCTAAAACGATAGCTATTGAAGCAGATTTTAAAGAAAATTCTCCTTTTGCACTCATATTTGCAATCGAAAGTGTTATAGCGTCAACATCCGTAAGACCGGATATTATCGAAATAACATAAACCCCTGCATTTCCAAAATATTTCTCAACAATCGATATGGAACCAAAAATTATTCCAAATACCAATCCAACTTTTATAGCCTCTTTTAATTCAAGCGGATTTTTAAACTCAACTTCGGCAGATGAAAGTTTAAAAGATGATTTTTTATATAACATATAAAGATAGATATAGCCAGAAATTGTTGCGGCTAAAAAAGGATACAAAATAAATTTTAATAGATTTTTATCAACTATAGCTACCTCAATAATAACTCTAAAAAACATAGTGCTAGACGCAACTCCAATCGCAACCGCCAAATATAAAGAAAGCTCTTTATTTGCGATAACTTTTTTTGATAATGAAAGAGCAACAGCGGTTGATGAAACTAATCCTCCGAAAAAACCTGTAGCCAACAGCCCTTTTTTTACGCCTATAAACTTAACGCTTATATATCCTAAAAAAGAGAGCCCCGATATCAATACAACCATTAGCCATATCTGATATGGGTTAAATATGCCAAAAGGGTCAATAGGTTCTTTTGGTAAAACAGGTAAAATTACAAAAGTCATTAAAAAAAATAAAATTGCTAAAGAGAGGTCTTTCCTAGTGATTTTTCCCTCTACTTCTTTAATTTTACTTTTTAACCCAAGCAAAAAAAGTATTAAAATAGCACTGTAAATCGCACTCTGTTTATCTTTAAAAAAGAGTAAAGCTCCAACTAGAAAAGTAGCAATAGCGGCAAACTCTGTTGTTGTGCCAATATCTTTTGTTAAAACCGCAGTTTTTGAATGGATATAAGTCAAAAATATAATTAAGCCTAAAATCACCGAAGGCAAAATCCACTCTGTGTAGGTCGTTAGATATGCGCTAAGATAACCGATAAGTGAAATAATTGCAAAAGTTCTAGCCCCTCCAAACTCTTTAGAGTTTTCATAATAGACTTGTATCTCTCTTTGCAATCCTATAATAAAACCTAAAATAATAGCTATTACGAGATCGCCGGCAAAATCAAGTTCCATTAATTAACCTTAAATAATTATTTCTCTATTTCCTTTTGAATTTGGAGGTGATAATACACCGGTATTTTCTAACTGCTCAACTATTCTTGCCGCTCGATTATAACCTATTTGCAATCTTCTTTGAAGGTAGCTTATAGAAGTTTTCCTCTCTTTTAAAACAATCTCTTTTGCCTCCTCATATAGTTCATCCAGCTCTTCATCTATTTCATTGGCGTCGCCACTACCACCTATCTCTTCTTTTAGAAATTTTTCATCATACTCAGGTTCTCTCTGAGCTTTTAAAAATTCTACAATCTTTTCTATCTCACTTTCGCTAATCCAAGGAGCATGTAGTCTAATAAGGCCTGTGATTCCAGGAGGAGTAAACAACATATCTCCTCTGCCAAGAAGAGACTCGGCGCCAAAAATGTCTAATATAACTTTAGAATCAATCTTTTGCCCTACTTTAAAACTTATACGTGACGGAAGATTTGCTTTAATAAGTCCTGTTACCACATCTACGCTCGGTCTTTGTGTCGCTACTATTAGATGTATTCCCGAAGCTCTTGCCATCTGAGCTAGTCTTGCTATGGAGTATTCCACCTCCTTGCCGCTTGTCATCATTAAATCAGCAAGCTCATCAATAGTGACCACTATATAAGGCAAAGGTTCAAAACCCTCTTTTTTTGCCTTTTTGTTATAACTTTCAATATTTTTTGTTTTGGTTTTACTCATCAACTGATAACGTCTCTCCATCTCCGCTACCATATTGTTTAATGCGGTTATTGCCTGTTTTGATTTTGTAATTACCGGCGTTAGGAGATGAGGAATATCGTTATAGATAGAAAACTCCAACATTTTTGGGTCTATCAACATAAGTTTTAAGTTGTCCGGAGAATTTCTATACAATAGACTTACTATTATAGAGTTAATGCCGACGCTTTTCCCACTACCTGTAGTTCCAGCAATAAGCAGATGAGGAAGTTTTTTGAGATCGGTTACAAAAGGCTTTCCAACAATATCTTTTCCAAGAGCAATTGTCAAAGGGGAGGCCGCATTTTTAAAGATATCGCTTTCTAGAATTTCTCTAAGGTAAATTGTCTCAATCTCTTTATTAGGTATCTCTATGCCAACAACGTCTTTTCCTGGAACCGGGGCTTGAATCCTTATAGTTTTAGCTTTTAAAGCCATTGCTAAATCATCTTGTAGATTTAGTATCTTAGATACTTTTATATGAGGAGCTGGTTTAAACTCAAAAGTCGTAACGACAGGACCCGTATATGTCCTAACAACATCCCCTTCTATTTTAAATTTGGCAAGTTTTTCTATAAGTTCTTTTATCTTTTTATCTATCTCCGCTTCATTTATACTACCTCTTTTTTTAGGCGGTTTTTCTAAAAAGTCTAACGGCGGTAGTTTAAAATTTTTAGGTTTTTCAAGACTCCCTTTTTCTACAGTTTCTAAAAGTTTTTTATTTTCTTCTAGCTCGTCAACTATCTCAGTTTTAATGATATCGGTTATTAAAGATGGCTCTTTAAACATATCTATATTTTGTACTTTATTTTGTACTTTTTCATCAACTTTAAGCTCTACATTTTCACTGTTATCTATACTAACAGGCTCTTTGGGTATAACCGATTTTTTATTTTCGTCTGCCTTTTTCTCTTTGGATGAATCTTTTTCTTCACTCTTACCATCTACTGTTTCTGGAAGTACATTTTCAAATTTTGAGGCGGTTTTTTTATATTTAGCAAAAAACTCCTCTACTCTTTTATCAAACAATAAAATCAAAGATATTGAAAATGTTACAAACCAAAAAAGCCAAGCGCCGGCTATCCCGATATAAGGTTTTATTGATGAAACTATCAAGTAACCTATTTTACCTTTGTAGAGACCATCAATAACTAAAGCTTGAAAAATCAAAAAAGAGAAAAGTAAGAGTACATACGCTATAAGAATCTCAAAACTTTTTTTATTGAAAACAGGTTTTTTGTATAGCTTATATAAAGGATAAAGAAGTAAAAAAAGATATACAAAAGCGATATAGCCAAAATACTCTTTATTGGACAAAGAAAAAGCATGTCCAAATTTGCCAACATATTTAGGGTCTTCAATGATAGTTGAAAATCCAAGATATAAAAATATTACGCTAATA
The DNA here is from genome assembly GCA_027082175.1 of Campylobacterales bacterium. GTDB lineage: Bacteria > Campylobacterota > Campylobacteria > Campylobacterales > Nitratiruptoraceae > Nitrosophilus_A. The sequence continues at coordinate 3,321 of JALWIX010000007.1, read as the reverse complement.
ATTATTAAAATAATATCTTTTAAAATGTCTACTCCTTTAATTGTTTTAAAAGTCCAATTATACAACAACTAACATAAACAAATTTCTAAAAATATAATATATCTCTAAGGCTATTAATTTTGATCGATTTTTTTATATTTTTTTTTTTAACTTATTTTAGATTTTATATAAAGTTTTCAATAATCAAAAAGAATAATCCCTTTATTCCATATATATTATTTTTAATCTATTTTCGTTTTTTTAAAAGGTTTTATTAGTTTTTTTGCCTATTTTTCACACATTTTCGCAAATTTTTCAAAAAAAATGCTTGAATTTTTTAAAAAAAATCTGTACAATAGAAACGTAATAAATTTCTATAAAGGATGTGCAATGAAAAAAGCTGACTTTATCAATGCTGTTGCAGAAAAGACAGGGTTGTCTAAAAAAGACACTCAAAATGTAATTGATGCGGCTCTAGAGACAATCACTGAAGCGTTAGCAAAAGGTGATGAAGTTGCATTTATAGGTTTTGGTACGTTTACAACGGCGCAAAGAGCAGCAAGAGAAGCTAAAGTTCCAGGAACAAACAAAGTCGTGAAAGTCCCTGCAACAAGAGTAGTTAAGTTTAAAGTAGGTAAAAAATTAAAAGAAGCAGTTGCAAACGCTTAATATCATCTTCATCTATCCAGCCTTCGGGCTGGATAAAACTCTCTATTAAAACTTATTTAAGTGTAAAGAGTATATAATTTCACTCGTTTTAGCCGAGGTGGTGAAACTGGTAGACACGCGAGACTCAAAATCTCGTGGGCTTTTGCCCGTGAGGGTTCGAGTCCCTCCCTCGGTACCATTATACTTCTTGCGGGAGTAGCTCAGGGGTAGAGCACAACCTTGCCAAGGTTGGGGTCGCGGGTTCGAATCCCGTCTCCCGCTCCATAAAAACTCTCTCTGTTTTCCTACAAATTTGCGTTATTTCTTTACGTTGCAATTATTACTTGAAGAGTTTTTTTCACTCTGTTTATTCATTTTGGGATGTTTAAAATCTTTAGGAGGATAATTATCGTAAATATATTCTGCTATAGCCTTTAATTCATCTTTGGAAACAATACCTTTCATAGATGGCATTAAACCAAACCTTTTTATACTACGCGGCATACAAACAGCTTTTTTTAATGAGGGATTCATTACATAATCTACGATAAAATTAACCGCATCCTCTTTATTGCTGTAATTCTCTTTGACATGAAACATTACGCCCATTATCGGAGGAGCAACCATATTTTTTTTCTGTTGCATAGATGGCATAGAAGCTATATGACACGACATACACTTCTCTTCAAACAACTTCTTCCCATCATAATTTTGTGAAGCAAACAGTAAAGCTGAACTCATCAATGCAACACAAACAAACGTTTTTTTCATTTTTAACATCCTTTTTCTAAATTTTGGCTATTAATCTTACATTTACACTATTAACGAAACGTTAACTATCTAATCAAAGATTGAAAAAAGTTATACGCTGTAAAGTTTTTTGGGTCTAAAATAAGTATGTCCTCATAAATCTTTTTTGCATTTTCTATGTCATCCGTCTTTTGATAAATTTTTGCCAAAAGCTCCAAAAATGATATATCTGTAGGATACAAAGAGAGCATTTTATAAGTTATTGCTTTAGCGCTTATAAAATCACTCTTTCCTATAAGAACTTTTACTAGATATAGATTGGCGTAATAGTTATAAAAATCGACTTTCAAGATATCGTTACATATTTTAAGGGCATCATCATATTTTTGCTGAAGTATATATATATTGATGATTCCTAATCTAGGAGGTATAGCGCTTTTTGCCGCTATAGCGGCTTTTTTATAATGATATAGAGCATTTTTGTACTTTTTATCGAGAAAATAGAGCCATCCCAATCTAAGATTTGGCGTATAAGCATCAGGATATTTTTGTATTACGGGCAATAACGATTTTATAGCATCTTCATAATCTCCCATCTTTTCATAATTATAGGAATCATAATAAGATTTTTTTATAAAATCATCATAACTATACGAAAATATAACTAAAATTGCAAATAAAACAATTTTTTTCATATTTCCCCCTAAAATACATAGTTTAAAGATATGCCCGTAGCTAAAACATTTGTATCTTCAGATGTTTCAGTATCGGTAAATTTTTCATAAGCAACATTAAAACTTATTCCAAAACTATTTTTTAATTGATAATTTATTATAAACCCGCCTCCGCCTTTATGTACCTCGGCAAGATTATATACGGTAAATCCGCCATCTCTAACGGCATACGCCTGTTTTCCTCCCCAAACATAACCGGTAGTAGTAAATTTTCCATAATAGTTTGTAAGCGAAAACTGAACGGAATGGTTATTGTTATCATAATCCGCAACACTCTTAATAGTATGTCTAGTTACACCGTATTTGTTATTGTTTACCGTTTCGATAATTCTACTCTCTTTAAACGTAATGTAGAAATATTGTAGGTTAAGATAAAAATCTCCCAATCTTTGAGTATGTAAATATTTGCCAACCGACGGAGTCAACTGCCAAACGTTTAAAGTAGGAGAAAAATTTCTATAAGTAGAATAATACCCCTCTATCCCCACGTCAAAATCATAAATTTTATAGTATTTCACTCCTCCAAAAAAGATCAATCCCTCATCGGTTAGGTAATCATCAGAATCTATATAGTGAACCCCTCCTTTAAAAATATAATTTTCTTTTCCAAAGTTTGAATATACTAACGAAAAATCGTTTTGACCTAAAGCCGGAGTATTATCTTGATAGTCTAATTTTAAATAACTATACTGAATATCCACTTGTTGGTCTAAAGTTTTACCGTTTAGATGTATTCCGCCGTAAAAACCTTTATCCTTTACACTTTTATCTCCATAACTGATATAACCGGCAAAAGGCATAAACATATTTATTTCTTTTACTTCTGCAGCAGTTAAAGAGATAGCCGTTATAACCGATAAAAAAACGCTTTTTTTCATTTTATTCTCCTTATTGTTAAATTTTCAACCTTAATCAAACTTAGACCTTGCACTTCGTCAATTTTTCCAAAACAGAGTATTTTTTTCCCGTTTAAACTTATTTTTCCGTTAATAATTTCTCCATCTTTCTCCCAAACGCCTTTATATATAAACGGTTTATAACAGAAAGAGGATAAAAACATCAAAAATTCTTTTTTAAATCCTTCAAAAACAATTCTTGGCGTTAACGTATCTTCCCAAATGACTTTTTTATTATCGATAAGCGGAACTCTTGGAACAGCCATAAAAAACTTTTTTAGATAGCTTGTGTCACTTCCCATATAATCATAAAA
>JALWIX010000006.1 GCA_027082175.1 Campylobacterales bacterium | reverse complement strand
TCTCCAAGCGCCGCCGAACCTTTTTCAATAACGGCTAACACGCTTTTCTTAAGAAGTCTTTTGGTTAAATCTTGAGCTTTTCCCTCAATCCCTGTAGCGTCAATACCGTGACAAGGCGAACATTGCACTAGATAAACACCTTCGCCCATACCTAATAGGTCTTCTTTAGTAGGATTGCTCCATTTGCTCTCAAATCTTGCGTTATGGGCCGCAACTTCCTCGTTATACTCTCCAATTTGAGAATACGCGTTTAAAGGATATCCGGCAAGCCAGTACCATATGCCCCATATTATCGTACCTATAAACGCTAAAGACCATCCTATTGGAGAGTTGTTTTTATATTCGCCTATTCCGTCCCAATTTTCCTCTTTTAATTCACCTTCAGATTTACCCTCTTTAATATCTTTAAAATATTTTGCTGCAATTCCGATAGTTAAGATCAAAATAGCAGCAGCACCTAATAAGGCCAACTGGTTTACGTTATCGTTTAGCCAATTCATTTACCGCTCCTTTTATCTTTTGCGTCTTCATTTACATCCAGTGGTTCCACGGGAGGGGAAGTTAGCTCATCGTCTAAAGCCATCTTCCCATACTTCTCATAATCTCGTTCACCTTTTTTTTCGCTTCTGTAAAGATGAACAATATATCCGTATAAAACGAATGTTAAAAAAAGTATGAAAAAAAAGTATAGATAACCTTGTATCTCTCTTATTTCCATACTATTTTAACCTGTTAAGATATGCTATTAGAGCTACTATTTCCGGAATTTTTCCTTCTTTAACCATATTTACCAAATCTTCTCTTTTTGTCTCTTGCGCTATTTTCATCGCATATTTTAACGCTCTTTCTTTTGCCTCTTCGTAACTTCCAAGCGGAACATCAATTTTTCCGTCGCCGTCTATATCCGTGTCGTAAGGAACATTGAAAACTTTTTTTACAGTTAAAGCTTCAGCGTATGCCGTCTCTAAGTCAGTTACATTTGTAAACATATGTTTGTAAGCTGGCATGATTGAGCCGGGAACTACGCTTGTTGGATCCCACATATGGTTTGCATGCCAGTCGCTTGTTCTATAATTGCCGACTCTGTGAAGATCAGGACCGGTTCTTTTTGAACCCCAAAGGAACGGTCTGTCATAAGCGTACTCCCCGCTTAATGAGTACATCCCGTATCTATCGGTTTCAGATTTAAACGGTCTAATCAATTGAGAATGACAAGCGTTACAACTATCTTTAATATAAACTTGTCTACCGGCTAGCTCTAAAACGCTATAAGGCTTCGTCCCAACAACAGGACGAGAAGCCTGCGCAAAGTCGGGAACAATTTCAATCAAGCCAGCAAAAGCAATCACCACAAAAACACCGACTGCAAAGAAAAAAGGATTTTTTTCTAACCATCCAAACATTTACGCCTCCTTATGCTGCCATCGGTGAAGCAAATTGAGGTTCTTTCTCAATTTGTCTTGCCGCTGTCATAGTTTTATAAAAGTTATAAGCCCACATAAACAGACCTATGAAATACATTAATCCACCTATAGCTCTTAGCGTATAGTATGGATGAAGTACGGTGACTGTATCTATAAAAGAGTAAGCTAGGTTACCATACTGGTCTACAGCTCTCCACATCATACCTTGCGTAATTCCCGCTATCCACATACTTGAGAAGTATAAAACTATACCTGTTGTTTGTAGCCAAAATTGTGCCTCAAGAAGTTTTTTGCTATAAATCTCTCTCTTAAAGAATCTCGGAGCCATATGCATAATCGCGGCTATGATCATAAATCCAACCCATCCAAGAGTTCCATCATGAACGTGTCCAGGAATCCAATCCGTAAAATGCGCGAGAGCATTAACAGATTTTATAGACTGAATTGGCCCTTCTAGTGTTGATAGCATATAGAATGTTGAAGCGAGAACCATAAATTTGATTAATGGACTATCTTTTAGCTGTCCCCATTCGCCCTTCATTGTCAAAAGCATATTAAGGGCGCTACCCCAAGAAGGCAAAATCAAAATCACTGAAAAAATCGATCCCATTGTCTGCATCCAATCAGGCACGGTAGAGTAGATTAAGTGGTGTCCGCCAGCCCAAAGGTACACAAACATTAATCCCCAAAAAGATAGTAATGAGAGTTTATATGAGTAAACCGGTTGTCCAGACTCTTTTGGCAAAAAGTAGTAGATCATAGCGATAATAGGTACCGTAAAAACAAACGCAACCGCATTGTGACCAAACCACCACTGAACAAGAGCGTCGTTACTTCCGGCATACATAGAGACCGAATGAAGAGGATCGCCCATTCCTGTTACTAGATATGTAGGAACTGCCATATTGTTAAAAAGATAGAGCATCGCAACGCCAAGGAAAGTTGCTATAAAGTACCACATAGAGATATATAGAGTCTTTTCTCTTCTAAGACCAATAAGACCGAATATTCCAATCCCCCATATAACCCATATTATAACAACCAATATGTCAAGCGGCCATTCAAATTGAGCATACTCTTTTGATGTAGTAACTCTAAATAGTAGTGAAACAACAGCTAAAAGCGCGGTTATAAAATATAGCCAAAAATGAACTTTAGCCAAACCGTTTAAAAAAGGCGACTCTTTGAGCGAAACTTTAAGCACTCTTTGTCCAATATAGTACCAAGTTGCCCAAATACCGCTTAGCGTAAACCCATAAGCAACAACATTTGTATGAATAGGTCTAAGTCTGCTAAATAGACTGTATTGACCAAAAATATAGTTTAGCTCAGGGAAAGCTAACTGAAATGCAATCAAAACACCCACACCCATGCCTAATATACCGAACAAAATGGCAAGATAGCTAAACCATTTCGCAACGGTATAATCATACTCAATCGCAGGATTCTGCATGAAAACCTCCTATAAAATTTGTCACTACTTTGACATTTTCCAACAAAAAGAATTATAATAGATGTAAGTTGTTATAAACCTTAAATATCAAAAAATTTTTTTTATAAATCTTTCATAAGCAAATTTTAAGTAGATTTTTGCAGAATTAACACATTTATCCCTCGCAAACAATTTAAAACAGCAAAACAACTGAATAACTATTCAAATACGGCGCGGTTTAGCCTCATATAAGCAGCTTAAAAAAAACTAATCGTTTTTAATTAATTTATAGCCAATGCCTGGAAAATTCTTAATCATCTCTTTAGAAGTTTTTTGCCTTACTCTTTTGACTAAAGCTCTTAAAGCCGCTTCAGTAAATATCTCGTCTCTCCATATAACGTTTTCAATCTCCTCTATCGTAACTACTCTGTCTCTGTTTTTAACTAACAATTCCAAAAAATTAAGCTCTTTTCTTGTTAGCGTTATGGATTCGCCATCTTTAGTATAGACGCCTCTTTTTCTAAGATCATAATATAGCTCTTCGTTTAGTTTGACGACTTTGTCTTTATGTAAATGCTCTTTTGCTATTTCACATATAACATCCAAAAGTTTATCCGGAGTAAAAGGCTTAACAAGATATTTATTGACTCCTACATCTATAGCGCGAAACAATCTCTCTTTTTCACTATAAGCCGTTAAAAGTATTATGGGCGTCTCTTTAGAGATTTTTTTTATTGATTGTGCAAGAGTCATACCGTCCATTTTTGGCATTTCGATATCCGTCACTACAATATCAAATCTAATCTCTTTAAATTTTCTTAATCCTTCTTCGCCATCTTTAGCCGTTATAAATCTCTTAAAATCATCTTTTAGTACATCTTTTAACATCTCTCTGATATCTTCCTCGTCTTCTACATATAAAACACTTAAATCCATTAAAATCTCTTTACAGCTATCCATGTATAAATCTCCTTATCTATTTACTCTATTATTGGTAATTTTATAGTAAATTTTGCGCCGTTTTCAAAGTTTTCAACCTCTAATTTACCATGCATACTTTGCTCAATTATCATCTTAGACATATAAAGTCCCAGACCGGTTCCTTGAGAACTGTGTTTAGTGGTAAAATATGGCTCAAATATTTTATCTAAAATAGAATCTTTTATTCCACCGCCGTTATCAATAACCTCTATTAAAGCTTTATCACCGTCATTTTCGCTAATCTTTTTTATATTTATGACTATCTTTTTATCAAATAGTCTATTTTGATTAAGCGCATCTTTAGCATTGTTGATAAGATTTATTAAAACTTGAGAAAATTCGTTTTTATAACCTAATATATCCAAATCTTCATGTTTGTATATTTTTATCTCGATATTATTTCTTTTTAAACTTCCCTCCACAATGGAAATACTATGTTTTATAGTTTCATAGACATTAAAAGTTTCTCGCTTCTTATCCGGTCTAAAAAAGTTTTGAAAATCAACGATGGTTTGAGACATTTTATCTAAAATAGATATTCCTTTATCATATATCTCTTCTATTTTTCCTTTATCCATACCGTTTTCTATAGACTCTCGTTTTATTTTGTAAAAAAGAATACCCAACTCCATTAACGGTTGTCTCCATTGATGCGCTATATTTCCGAGCATTTCGCCTAAAGATGCAAGACGAGCCTGTTGAAACATCATTCTATCTTTTTGCCTATTTTTCTCTACCTCTTTTTCAATTCTCTTTTCTAAAGTTAAATTCAACTCTCTAAGTTTTTTAGTCTGTTCTTCTACTCTTCGTTCTAAATTTTTATTTAACGCTTCCAACTCTTTCTCTTTTTTCTGTAATTTCTCTTGAAGCAATACGCTTTTTGTCACATCATACCTGATAGCTACAAACTCAACAATTTTACCGTTCCAATCAACTATAGGTATTACCGTTGTGTTAACGTAAAACGTACTGCCGTTTTTAGCTCTGTTTTTTACGGTTCCTTTCCATATCTTTTTGCTTAAAATCGTTTTCCAAAATTTCTCAAAAACCTCTTTTGGAATATCGGGATGTCTAACTATATTGTGATTTTGACCTATCAACTCTTCCTTGGAATAGCCGGAAATATTACAAAATTCATCATTTACGTAAGTAATAATCCCGTTTATATCCGTTTTAGATACTATATTTGAACTATCGATAGCATTTTTATACTGATGCAGCATAAATATGTTGTACTCTTTCGCTTTTTCCAAAAAAAGTTTTGTTTCAATCTCGTCCAACGCCTTTCTTAACTCTTCTTCCTTGACAGGTTTGATTAAAAATTTTTCAACCCCTAGATTTATAGACTCCAAAAGACATTCTGGATTTTTCTCTCCGGTTACGATTACAGGAACGGAACTTTTAATATTTTTAATCTCTTTAATCATAGCTATTCCGTCAAGTTTTGGCATTTTGGTATCTGTAACTACAATATCCGGATTATGCTTTTTAAATAGTTCTAAACCGTCTATACCGTTATTTGCTATATATAAACTCTTACTATAAAATTCAAGCGTCGGTAAAACTCTTTTTTGATCCAAAAGAGAGTTTTCCACATATAATATAGTAAAACTTTTTAGAGGAAGATTTTTAATCTTTATCTTTCCGATATTTTTATAGTTGTAATTATTATCAAATCTCATTGTTTGCTCTTTAAAATAGACATTGGACATTAGTTATTAGTTAAAAAGTATATTTGTGTATATATTTGGTATATTGAAAAGGTTTAATTTTCTACCTAATATACCAATAACCAATATACTAATTGCAAATATTTTCAAGTATCTAATATCTAATGACATGTATGAATTGATGCATTTGGATCAAAAATAAACCAATACCCTTTATACAATATATATATACCGTAAAGAACAATCACAATCGAAGCTATTTTAACCATTGCGACTCTAAACTGAGAGCTTTTTAGAAATCCTGCGACAGTTCCTAGACCGAACATTACAGGCACAGTTGAGAGACCAAAAATGAGCATTACTACCGCACCCCAAAAAACGCTAGCGGTTGCCGCCGCGCTTGCGGCAAAAAAATAGACTAACCCGCACGGTAAAAAACCGTTTAACATACCTAAAAAGAAAAAACTAGGCAACGTTTTTGAATGAATTAACTTTGAAAAAAGATTTTTAAAAAAACCATATTTTGCCAAAGAGACCTCAATAGAGGTTAAAAATTTCAAATTGCCCGACAAAGAGATTCCCATCAAAATCATAAAAACGCCAATAATAACATACAAAATGCCTTGCGTAGTTGGAGAAATAAGAAGTATCCCGCCCAAAAAACCAAAAAAAGCTCCAATAAGCATATATGATATGATTCTTCCCAAATTATAGACTGCGTGAGCTAAATACTGTTTGGTTCTATCGATAGAAGGATCAATTTTTGCGGCCGTATAAGCTATTACAAAACCTCCGCACATCCCGATACAATGTCCAAGACTGCCTAAAAAAGCTACAGTTACTATACTTAAAATATCAATAGTTTCTATTGATTATCCTTTATTTTGAGGATGAAAGCCAAAGGCAGAAGGCTATATTATTCATCTATCCTTCCGCCTTCCTCCTATTAACCTTAATAAAAATTATATCAAAATCTAAAATCTAGATTTGCGTAAATAAATCTTCCGGGCTCATTAATCAAAAGAGGAGTTGTCCCCCCTATTAACGCTCTTCCTACATAGGTATTGTTAACGGCATAAGTTTTATCAAAAACATTATCAATTCCCACATTCAAAGTAATATTTTTTGCCAAATCTTTTGAACCTTTTAGATTTACGACCGTCCACCCGTCAATCTCTTGCTCTCCGTTATCAGCGTCGTAGTTTGAGTATTTTGAAGCCGCCAAAACTTCGACTTTAGCAAAATAGTCTCCGCTATCGTAGTTTAGCGCCACTCTACCTTTTAATGGAGGTATTTGCGCCAAATCTTCATCGGTTTGCGTATCTGTAGGTTGAGAATCTTTCTTACCTCTTTGATAAGAAGCTCCGGCTTCTAAACTTAACTCCTCATTCAACATAGAAACTATAGAAAAATCCGCTCCGTAAATATGAGCGTCTATGTTTTCCCACGTCAAATAATATACCGTCGGACTAAGGTTGCCGGCATTTGTTGAATAAGCGTAAATATAATCTTTTAAATCACTATAAAATGCGGTGACTTTTAGAGAGGTCTCGCCAAGAAGCGTCTCGTAACCTATATCAATTTCTCTGTTTTTTGTCTCTTTAAGGTCTGGATTTCCTTTTCTAGTCCAATTACCGGACATATATCCTACAAAATAAAGCTCTTGCGCGTCTGGAACTCTTATGCCTTGTCCTATCCCAATAAAAAATGAAGACTCGTCGTTTACTCTATATTTCAAAACAAGATTTGCGCTAAAATTATTAAAGTTTCTACTATCTTTTCCATTGTAGTAGTTTTGTATATCTACTATGGAGACTATTGTTGGATCGTTAAAGTTATTTGCGTCGATATCAGTTTTATCATATCTTGCGCCAAATTTTATAGTTATATTGTCTATATTTTTTATTCCTTTAATAAACACCGCCCTATTTTTAGTGTCTACGTCAGGGATTCTAACCTGCTTTGGCGTTTCGCTAGGTTCGTTTAAACAAATCCCGTTCCAATTTCTAAGGCTACTGTCAATCCCTATTTTCCAAACAATATCGGATAGATCAAAACTATTTTCTAGTTTTAATCCTTTTATAGTGCTTCTAACCCTATGCGTTCTATACATACCGTTAGCATCAGTTGCAGGTAGTCCATACTCTCTAAATTCAGTTCCCATGTCATGTTTAACATGAGAATAGTAAGCCTTTAAACTTAATTTTTTAGAATATCTAGAAAGATTTTTTATAGCGTACTCGGCATTTAACATAGCCGTTTTATCAAGTTGAGCGTCCATCTGGAAAGCGGGATACAAAACGTCGGTGGCTTTATCTCCGTAAGCCCCTATTTTTAACTCTTGATTGTCCGAAATATTGAGCAGCACTTTAGTCCACACCGAATTTCTTGTATAAGCTTTTGCGTCTTTATACTGCTGTTGATATCTATTCTTATCTGTAAGAGGTAGTTGTTCCCATTGCTGTTCTACCAAAGTTTTGCCGTCTCCAT
>JALWIX010000005.1 GCA_027082175.1 Campylobacterales bacterium | reverse complement strand
ATGAACTAATTTTGAAAGATTTTAAACCTGACGTTGCAAAAGTTGACATCAAAGGAGCAAAACTTGCGAAGATTTTATATATGTTATCGCAGCCGATATATGCGGATGCCTCTATAGATTTACATGCTAAAATGAAGAGTTTTGATATAAAAAATCTCTCCGGAGAGGTTGTAACTTATGTTAAAAAAGGAAAAACTTTTCCTAAAGTTTTATATAAAGAGTTTAACTTAACTAACGCAAAAGTCGGATTTAACGTAACGCAAAGAACTATTATCGAGGATTCTATTGCTAAAACCGTGTTGAGAGTGGACTCAACAGTCGCTAAAGCGGATGTTAAAAACGGCGTTTACGATATCAAAAAAAATATTTTTACATCAGATTTTACTCTTTTAGTTCCCGATCTAGATAAGCTATATTTTGCTACGAAAAAACACTTAAAAGGGGATATCAAAATAACCGGAAAAATAAAAAAGGATAAAGACTTACTAGTAATGGCTCATAGTGAAACATTAGGTGGGAAAGTTGATTTCAAACTTCTAAACGATAAAATTACAAAAAAGATAAGAGGTATAAAAGTTACGGCGCTAACCGATATGCTTATCTATCCAAGAGTCTTTGACTCTACAATGGATGCCGATTTAACCTATAATATAAAAAGTAAAAAAGGCGTATTAAATGCTAAACTTTTAAAAGGAAGAATTTTACCAAATCAAATGACATTTTTACTTGCGCAGATGGCAAAATTTGACATAACCAAAGAGATATATGATGAAACTATAATCGATAGCAAAATAGACGATAAAGTTTTCATTTCAAATCTAGATATGAAAAGCAAGCTAACTCATATATCCTCAAAAAACGCCCTTTTAGATATGAATAAAAACAGAGTTGACGCAAAGCTTAGGATTGATATAAGAAAAAGACCGGTATATGTAAAAATTAAGGGAGATATTAATAAACCCAAAGTAAGCGTTGATGCAAAAGAGCTCTTAAAAGATGAGATAGAAAAGAAGCTTGAAAAAAAGATTCCGCAAAAGTATAAAGAGCCTTTAAAGGAGATTTTGAAACTTTTTTAAAATACGTTGCAAGTGAAAAGTTTATTGATATAGATACTAACGCTATATACTCTTCTTATAAACGAAATCCATATATTTTTTATATAACTTTATAAAATACTTAATTGTAAATTATTATTATTTTTTGTAATAATTTTTGAGTTGTTTTATTGTAACATTTTGGTGACAAAAATTATAATTAGGAGGGGTAATGAAAAAAAATGTTTTATTTGCATTTGCTGGAGCATTGTTGCTACTAAAGGGGGAGCAGATAAATCCATTTTGGTTTCAAGAAAACGAAAATAACATAATTGTAAAAAATCATATCGAACAAAACGATAAAAATTGGATAGACCCATACTGGTTCCAAAATAGTGACACTGAGAAAGAAAAAACACAAGAGTACGAAAATCAATAAAAATGCAAGAGCTCATAAATTAGTGAGCTCTTGTTAAAAAATCAGAACTTCTTTATAAAATCTTTTTTAGAGTTACACTAAATGTTTAAAGATTTACAATATTTATGCATAAGTTCAAAAAGATATGGCACTCCTGTAAGGAGGGAAAGGAGTGCAAATCAGATACACGTTACAAGGGGTTAGAGGGTATAAAAGACTAGAAAGGATATATTACAATTCGCTTATGATAAGCGAAGAGGCGAAAAGAAGAAAAAAGATTTTAGACTTTTGGCAAAAGTATGGCTTGGAAGCTACAATAGATGCTTTTGGAGTAAGTAGAAGAACACTAT
>JALWIX010000004.1 GCA_027082175.1 Campylobacterales bacterium | reverse complement strand
GTCTCTAGAAAGTTAGATGTCGTTATTAGGGCTGAAAAACGGGGGTTTGTAGAAAATTATGAGGAGTTGATAGAACTGAAAAATCTTAGAAACGAACTATCCCATGAGTATATTGAAGAGGTTTTTGTGGAAAAAATTATGATGAACAAAGATCAAAGCCTTAAACTTTTTGCCATTAAAGATAAAATTGTTTTATATGCACAAAAATTCAAGCTTTGTGAGGATGTATAGTGGCGTTTTTGTATCTTGTTATATTTTTGCTTCTAATTTTTGGCGTTATAGGAGTAGTTGTATATTTTTTTACCGGACTTACAAAAAGATTGAAAGTCTCTATTGTACTTTCGCTGCTTCTTGGATGGATTTTGATTTTAGGGTATAGTTTGTATCAGGATAAAAAGAGAAAACTTCACGAAAAGCTGCTTTATAGTTTTAACCACGGAAAAGTTTTGACTTGCAAAGATGTAAACGTAACAAACGATAAGTTCAATTTTGTAAGCGGCACACTCGTTTTTGTTGGTAAAGAAAAAACCAAATTTGAAGGGCTTGTCGTGCCTATAGATTTGTGTAGGGTTGAACACTAATGGTTAAGTTGTTGGAAAAAAAGATTGTCGCTAAACCTTTCGTTAAATGGGTAGGGGGTAAAAGAGGACTAGTTTCGCAACTGCTACCTTTAATACCAAAAAATTTCAATAACTATTTTGAGCCGTTTGTTGGAGGCGGAGCTCTTTTTTTTGAACTTTTTAATTTAGGATTATTAAGAGATAAACAGATATTTATATTTGATAAGAATGAAGAGTTGATAAATAGCTATATAATCGTAAAAAATAGTCCCGAAAAGCTGTTAAAAGGATTAAAAGAGTTCCAGACAAATCACTCAAAAGAGTTTTATTATGAAGTTAGGGAGTGGGATAGAAAAGATGATTTTAAAAATTTAGATGAAGTTTTAAGAGCAGCAAGGTTTATATATCTAAATAAAACCTGTTTTAACGGACTATATAGAGTCAATAAAAAGGGGTATTTCAATGTTCCAATAGGCAGATATAAAGAGCCTAAAATTTATGATGAAGAACTTATATTAAACGCTTCGTATGCCTTGCAAAACGCCACTATAGAAGTAGCAGATTTTAGTAAAGTTTTAGAGTACGCTAAAAAAAAGGATTTTATCTATTTTGATCCGCCCTATTATCCTTTAAATGAAACTTCCAATTTCACCTCATATACAGATATGGCGTTTTTGGAAGAGGAGCAAAAAAGATTGTATGAAGTTTTTAACAAGCTCGATAAAAGAGGCTGCTTTGTGATGGAGAGCAACTCTGATACTGAATTTATTAAAAACCTTTACAAAAAATATAAAATAGATATAGTTTATATGCATAGGTTTATAAATAGTAAAAAAGATGGAAGATTAAAAATAGAAGAAGTTATTATAAGGAATGGCCTTTGGAGTTAGTAAAAGCTTTAGATTTAGTCGATTTTATAAATGAGTTTAAATCTTTTTTAGCTAGAGAAAAGCCTCTATTTATAGAAGGGGATATAAACCTTCATTTTAATTTTATTAATGAGCTAAAAAAGTATGAGTTTAAAGCTCCCGTTAGCGTTAAAAATCTAGATACCGAGATTTTGCATATAAAAAAACAGGGAGTCTTGAGACTCGAAGAGATTTTTGAGTTTGTTAAGATTTTTAGATATTTTTTATATCTAAAAAGAGTTAAGTTCGAAGGAAAGATAAAAGAGTTTATAGACTCTATCGATATACCCGAGGAGATAAAAGAGGTCGAGGGTTATTTTGACGAAAAAGGCGAATTAAGAGTCAATATAGACGATAGATTAGAATCTTTGCAGATGGCTCTAAAACAGAACAAAGAGCAGATTCGTCAAAAACTTCAAGCTCTTCTTAACTCAAACAAACTACAAGGCTATCTAGTTGATAGGCAGATTCACTACGTCAACGAAGAGGAGACACTGCTTGTAAGAGGCGGATTCAATCATGTTTTAAAAGGGACGGTCGTAGGAAGAAGCAGTGGAGGTTTTTTTTACGTAGCGCCAGAAGCTATAACCAGATTAAAAGAGAAAGAAGCCGCTATCATTAGTCAGATAGAAGAGGTTAGACTAGAGTGGGCAAAGAAGATTACTGCCGTTTTTTTAAGATGGATAAAATTTATAGAGTTTATTAACAGAGCTTTTGATAGATTTGATCATTATCAAGCAAGAGTCAATTTTGCCAAGGCCAAAAATCTTTTTTTCATTTTGCCCAAAAAAGACGATAAAATAGTTTTAAAAGATTTTATCCATCCAGCCATTGCCAATCCAAAGCCTATAAGCGTAGATTTTAGTAAAAAGGTTTTGATTATTACCGGAGTAAATGCCGGTGGGAAAACTATGCTTTTAAAATCTATCTTATCCTCGGCATATTTGGCAAAATATCTTTTGCCTATGAAACTTGATCCTAAAAGTTCTCGAATAGGAAGATTTAAAGAGATAATCCCTATCATAGAAGACCCCCAAAACGTTAAAAACGATATCTCTACATTTGCCGGAAGAATGCTTGAGTTTAGCAAGCTTTTTCAAAAAAGAGAGGCTCTTGTAGGAGTGGATGAGATAGAGTTGGGAACGGATAGCGACGAGGCAGCTACTCTTTTTAAGGTTATTTTAGAAGAGCTGATGAAAAGGGATATCAAGATAGCTATCACCACGCATCATAAAAGATTGGCTTCTTTAATGGCGGCTTACGATGATGTGGAACTAGTAGCGGCTATTTACGATGAGGAAAAAGGGGCGCCAACTTATGAGTTCTTACAAGGAATCATAGGAAAAAGTTACGCTTTTGAGACCGCAAAAAGATATGGTATACCGTTAAATATCGTCAAAAGAGCTATAGAAGAGTACGGTGAAGATCAAGCAAAACTTAGTGAGTTGATTGAGAGAGGAAGCGAACTAGAAAGAGAGCTTAGAAAGAAAAACTCAAGATTGCAAGAAGAGATTGAGAGAGTAGAGTTTTTAAGAAGAGCGCTAGAAGATGAGAGACACTCTCTATTTACTCAATTAAAAGAGGAAAAAGAGAGACTTTCTCGCATTTTTCAAGAGGCTATAAGCGATGCAAAAGCAGCTATCAAGGCCAAAGATACTAAAGATGCCCACAGGCTTTTGAACAAGGCTCACCAAAAAGCTAAAGAGGCCAAAATCAAAGAGAAAAAGATAAGTGAAGATATCAAAGTGGGCGATAGCGTAAAATATAGAAAAAACAGAGGAGTCGTTTTAAGTCTAAAAGCAAAAGAAGCTTATGTGGATTTTGACGGGATAAAGATGAGAGTTCCTTTAAACGAGTTAAAAAGGGTGAATCCTGTTAAAAAGAAAATTCAGGCGCCGAAAGTTAGCGTAAGTAAGCCTAAGAAATTATCGGTTAAACTAGATTTGCACGGGCTTAGAGTAGACGAAGCATTGGAAAAAACCGATAAATTTTTGTCAGATTCTCTCTTGGCCGGTTTTGACGAAGTTTTGATCTATCATGGGGTAGGAAGCGGAAAGTTGGCGCGCGCCGTTAGAGAGTTTTTAAAAAATCATCCAAGAGTCAAGTCGTTTAGCGATGCTCCTCCAAGTATGGGAGGTTTCGGGGCTACTGTCGTTGAACTATGATGAAGCCTTAATATATCTGTATGTTGAAATATGTAAAGGAAGTATATGATAAAAAAGTTGCTTATTTTGATATTGCCTCTTGTTTTTTTTGCAAACGACAATATTTTGGAGGCTTTCAAAGAAGAGATTGAAAGTCAAAATATCGTCAATTTCGAGATACTTCAAAACTCCTATGCAAAATTTAACTTTATAGGCGGATTTGCCGATGGAGAATATAGATTAAAATCATATAAAATAACTCCTATAAAAGATAACGTTTACAAGTTAGAACTGCGTTTTGTTAAGAAAAAAGGAATACTAAGATACTATCAAGAACCGATATTGTACTTTTGGTATAAAGATAATAAAATAGTCTTTTTAAGCGATAGAGGAAAATATAGATTTACTTTTTCTAAACCGATTATTAAGATAAAAAAGTTAAAAGAGGGTTATGAGGTAATAAGTTCAAAAAGAGTTTATACTTTCAAGATTCCCGTAAATAGTGGTGAAGTGGTTCTTAAGATTCGAAAATAGAGTAAGGATATGTGATGAAAAAATGGGTTTTGATTATTATGACAGTTAGTTTGCTGTTTGCAGGCGAATGCAAAGAGGTAAAAGAGGTTTTAAAACAGGATTTTGAGTCAACAAAAATAGGAGATATTCCCGAAGGTTGGATGATGGGCGCTACAGGCCAAAAAAGTCTTGGTATCTGGGAAGTGGTTGAGGGAAAAAGTGTATATATGAGATATCCAAGAGGAAGCAGCGGCGAACAGTTTAATCTTTTATATACTAAAGATGTATATTTTTTAAACGGCTCTATCGAAGTTAAAATGAAAGCCGACAAGGGAAGAGAGAATCAAGGAGGAGCGATTATATGGAGAATGAGAGATAGAAAAAACTACTATATGGCTATGATAGATCCTTTAAACAAAGAGTTTATGATCAAGGTCTTAAAAAACGGCGAATCTAAAAAGATATACTCTAAAAAAATTGATCTTAAAGATGGTTGGCAAAGATTAAGAGTTGTTTTTTGCGAAGATGAGATTGAAGTTTTTTTAAACGGAAAAAAGATAGCCGATATTGAAGATGAAACTATAACACATAGCGGCGGAGCTGGAGTTTTAACAAAAGCCGATGCAAAAACATTTTTTGACGAGATTGAGATAAAAGTTTTTAAGTAGAGTCACCAAGGAATTTTTATGATAAATCCGAAATTTTTATATCTTCTTTTTTCTACTGCGAGCATTGATAGGTGGAATGATCAGATAAGACCGGTTGATTTTGTAGAACTTGATAAACAGTCTCATAAAATGGTAATTGCTTGGTTGTTAGGCAGAATAGAGGAGAGTGAAAACTCAGTATCTATAGATTGGCGAAAGCTTATTGATTATGGCGTGATAGAGTTTATGTATAGAGCCGTAGTAACCGATCTTAAGCCTCCCGTGTTTCATTATCTTCAAAAACATAAGAAAAAAGAGCTTGATGAATATGTTAAAAAAGTTTTGTTTGAGATAGTTGACGATAAAGTAAAAAGCAAATTTGAAGATTATATATCTTCAAATCCGCAAGAGCTAGAGAGAAGGGTGCTTAACGCGGCTCACTTTTTGGCTAGTAGATGGGAGTTTGGGATCATTTACGATTTTTATCCAAAAGCCGTAGGCGTGCAAGAGATAAAAGAGAAAATAGATTCTCAAGTTGAAGATTATCTTGATTTGACGGGCGTAAGAAGGCTAGAGTTAGGTATAAAAAGCAAAAACTTTCTTGAAATATGCGCGATGCTTAGGTTTCAAAAAAGGTGGGCAAAAACTCCGAGAATCCCTCAAACTTCAGTTTTGGGGCATATGTTTTTTGTAGCTGTCTTAACGTATCTTTTAAGTATTGAATACGGAGCTTGCGATAAAAAATTTTACAACAATTTTTTTACCGCTTTATTCCACGATTTAGCCGAAGCTCTTACTAGAGATATCATAAGCCCGGTTAAATATGGAGTAGAAGGGCTTGATAAGATTTTAAAAGAGTATGAAGAGAGAGTTATTGAAGAGAGGCTTCTTCCTCTTTTGCCTCCTTATCTTAGAGAAGAGATGGGGTACTTTATAAAAGATGAGTTTAGCGACAGAATATTTGTTGATGGCGTTTTGGAAAAAGTGGAAGATAAAGAGCTTATGGTAAAAAAATACAACACTGACAGTTATAACGGAATTGACGGCTCTTTGATAAAAGTTGCCGATCATTTGGGAGCTTTTATAGAGGCCGCCGCCTCTATTCATAACGGCGTGGATCCTGTTGAGTTAAAAAATGCAAAATCCGGCCTTTTGAAAAAATACAAAGGTTTCTATATCTACGATATAAATATAGAAAATATATTGAATGGACTAGACAAAGGAATATAATAAATCGAGGAATTCAGATTTGTGATTATGAGATATTTAGTGAAATAAAAAAAGTGGCTCCGGATGCAGGAGCTAATTTGAGATTTCATAAAAAACCACAAAAGGCCATAAAATCGAGCTTTCGCAACTCTGTCAAATCCTTTAATTTAGCTTAATTGTGTCAATTTTGGTCACAATTTGGGCACATTTTTTTATATTTAGATTATGCTACTGAGTTTTTATATTTGTCTTTTGCATAGTTCAAACCTTTTTCTTCATTCTCTTCTAAGCTTATTTGGATAATTTTTGGCACAGATATTTATAGTAACACAATTTAAATATTATAAAATTAAGAATGGAAAAAATTATTCTAAATCTAATTGAAAAATTAAAAGATGTTTATTTATTTGATCTTTTTGAGGAAAAATTTATTCGAGTAACCGGAATAAATCTATCCAAAGAGAATAAAAACTCTATTTTAAAAAATACAATAAGTGTTTATGAAAAAAATCATAAAAAATTAGAGTATAAAAATTTATATAAAATATTGCGCGAATATATTTTAGATTTTATAACTAAAGAAGATATTGTATGTTTAGATGATAAGTTGATTTATTTAGAGCTATATAAAATTATTTTTCTTATAGAAACTACTCATCGTATATTAAATTTTATAAATGATAAAAATGAATATCCTACAAAATTTGCAGCTTTTCAATCAGATTTCAAAGAGATTAAAAGCTTTAGATATCATCATAAGAAAAATCTTATTGGTAGATTTGCTTTATCTAATAGAAAAGAGGCAAGATTAAAATATTATTTATCCACCATGTACTATAAAAATAAAGAGTTGACAAAATTTTTTTTACATAATTTTTTAATTTCTGATATTTTTAAAATAAGTGTATTATATGATGAGACTGAAGAAGACATTAAAACAATTTTTAATGCACTAGACTTTTTTTTAACTCAAAAGACAACAAAAAAAGCTGTTATAAAAAGTTTAGGAATACTTTTATATTATCAGTTTAAATCTTTTATGAAAATATCTGTCAAAGATGTAGAGATACTAACTCAAAATATAATTTATGAGATATTTGATGAAAATATCAATATGTATGAATTTAAAAGACATATCTACATCAAATCATCCATTAATTGGTTTCCGATATTTGCAGCTTCAAAAAAATCATCATTAGATGAAAGAGAAAAACTATTTATCAAAAATAAATTATTTAATGAGATAAAATTATATATGCCACAAATTAATGAACAAAATTTTGATTTTTTGTTTAAAATTTATATGAAAAATCCAGCAATACTTTTTTTACAAAAATATCCAGTGGAACTTTATCGAATAAATCCAAAATATTCCTCCTGACAAAAACTCTCCATTTATCTAAACTTTCAATGTAACGTTACAAAAAACTAAAAAAGACTACCGGTAGTCTCCAAAAAAATAATAAAGGAGACAATATGCTTATCTTAAAAGGTCATCTGCTGCACATATTCACACAGGCTGATTATGTAAATAAAGAGACAGGTGAAGTTATCAAGGGTAAAACAAAGTTACAACTCTTAGTCAAAAAGCCTATAAGAAACGGCGGATATAAAAACGAGCTGCTGGATATATCTATCCCTAAAGAGAAGATCATCAAGTACAAAGGCAAAGAGAACAGTGATGTTGAAGTAGAGGTGGCGACTATCGGCAAATGCCAATTCTACGGAATATAGGCCGTAGCTAACTTGCGGAGGCCCGACAACGAGCTTGAAATGTTGCTGCAAGATAGATTTGCATCGAGGCGTCAGCTCCAAGAAGTTGCGCAGCATTGGAGAAGAGACGCAGTTCTGCGATAAGGCTCCAATGCGGTGCAAAGTATAGGGGTATTAGTAACACCCCTATACAAAACACAAAAATAAAAAAGGAGAAAAAATGAATGTACAAAAAAATGTCAAATTATTTGACAAACCAAAAACTATATCCGGTATAGATACTCTATACTATTTTTTGGAAACCAACAAAAGATATGATGATCTGTATCTAAATATATTAGATCAGATAGAAACTACAAAAGAGAGATACGAGAAAAACTATATAAAAATTAAAAACAAAGATATCATCATAACTTTAAAAGATTTAACACTTGAATTTCTTGGCAATGCAGAAGGATTCATTTGGCTTCAAGATACAAACCGCTTTTTTAAAATCGGATTCAAAGACCCTTATACCAATAAAAATCTGCACAATATAAGAGTACAGCTTCTGGCTGACGGAATATATACCTTTGGTATTAAATCCTTGCTTACTTTGATAGAAGATATCCTACAAGATTTTACAACTGGTTATAGACCTGTAACAAGAGCTGATCTAAATACATTCGTCCAATATGATATGAGTTTTGTAAATAAAGATATGTTCGTTACAAGAAAACAAAAATCAGCACTAATCTATAAAGAACACTACACATCCAAAAGACTTGAAACAATATATATAGGTAAAAAGCCCTTTATGCTTAGAATTTACGATAAAAAAGTTGAAATGCTAAATAGTAGCAAATCAGCATTAATGCAGGAGTTTTTTCTTAATAATGGATTCTCTTTGGAAGAGACGATATTCAATATTGAATTTGAGATGCATAGGCAGTATCTAAAAAACTATAATATAGACACAATAGAAGATCTTTTAAAAAATGCAGAATCACTTTTTAAAAAAGCAATGGATGAGATAAGGCTTGTTTTACCTGAAACCATAAAAGAGAAAAACAGGTACAGAGCTAAAACAGTTCCTCTTTGGCTCCATATTAAAAACTCATATGAAATTAAAGAGTTTATGCAGATACAAACACCTCTTGAGAGAATAAAGTCAAAAAGTTATCTGTTTAATGAAGATATGTTTATCCAAGAGCATATAAGACTTGCAAGAAAGGCAAAAGCTCACAATATTTTTATAACCAAAGAGCTTTACGAAGAACTTTTTAAAAAAGTACAGGCATCATTAAAGGCAAATAGCTATTCAAAAGAGCATTTTTATACACCAATAATAATCCATAAACAAAACGGTGAGACAGAAAATCTAAGATGGCTGCAAAATGGAGAAATAATCAAGCCTTTGAAATCCAGATCTATAAAAAGACTCAGTAATTATGAACTATTACAAGAGTATCAAAAAATATCAAAAGAGCTAAATGAAAACTCTAATAAAAACGATTTTATCAAGGCAAGGTATCAACTGCTTTACAAGGAGATAGTAAAACGAAACCTTGAAGCCGAAATCAACATATAGGGGGAGACTATGGATATAAAGTTTGAAAATCTTAACAAAATAGAAAAGATTGAAAAAGATATAGAAGCTATTAAAAAAGCATTGACAAACAGCAGTCAAAAAAGGTGGCTTAATGTAAAAGAGCTTAGCCAATATCTTGGATATTCCAAAGACAGAATCTATAAACTAAAAAATGAACATTTCATAGAAAATATCCACTATTTCAAAAAAGCTGGTAAAATTTTATTTGACAGGGTTGCGATTGACGATTGGGTGGTCGGAAAGGATTATGATGACGCTAACCAGTCGCAACGGCAGATTGTACATAACATTTTATCATCAATCAAAAAGATATAGAAGGTCTTTGGGATTAGACGACACCAAAGCCAATCGCAAACTCGCCCAACAAAAAATCATACCGGAATTGCTTTATAAGCTAAATTCTGGAGAGTTCTTTGAAAATGAAAAACCAAAAGTGCCGACAGTTTCTGAATATGCAAAAGTAAGTTTTGAGTTGCATAAGTTTGAAAGAAGAGAAAGCACGATGGTTGATTACAATATTTCTCTTAAAAAGCATATTGAGCCATATTTTGGAGATAAAAGACTTGATGATATAAAGCCGTCTGATATAGCTATTTGGCAAAACAAGCTTTTAGAGAAGTTAAAACCAAGAAGAGTAAGAAACATAAGAGCTGTATTACACACTATATTTGAAGATGCTATCAAAGATGAGATAATTGAAAAAAATCCGATATCTAAAGTAAAAGTGCCTAAACTAAATAAAGTTGAAGTTAAAACATTCACTTTGGAAGAGGTTAAAAAAATATTAAAAGAGTCTGAAGGATGGCTTCAATCTTTTTGTGCTTTAGGTTTTTATACTGGTATGAGAAGTGGTGAATTGATTGGTTTGAAATGGGAAGATGTAGATTTTGAGAAAAAAGAGATACATATAAGAAGAACAATAAAAATGGGAAGAATAGAGGAGCCTAAAACCGAGAGTAGTATCAGAACAATTGATATTATAGATTCTCTGCTTCCATACCTAAAATATCAGTTTATTAGAACTGGAAAATATAATAGCTATGTATTTCTTAATCAAAAAGGAGAGCACTTTTACGATATCAAAAGAGTAAGAAACACTTATTGGAAAAAGCTTCTTGAAAAGCTTGGTATGAAATATCGGCCAATATATCAGATGAGACATACTTTCGCAACAATAATGATTGAAAATGGCGAAGATATTCTATGGGTTTCAAATATGCTTGGACATACTGATCCATCAATGACTTTAACTAAATATGCAAAATATAGAAAAAGAGAAAAAGTCAAAAGGGCTCAATTTTTGCTATAAGAAAATAGTTGGCACAATTTGGGCACAATCTGATAGAAATGATTAAAAAAGCACCATAAAATGGGAGTAAAAAACAAGTGGCTCCGGATGCAGGATTCGAACCTGCGACCAACCGGTTAACAGCCGGTTGCTCTACCACTGAGCTAATCCGGAATCTTTGAAAGCTCTCTTTGAAAGACGAGTAGAATTATAAAGGATTTTTTCCTATTTGTCAATATTTGTAGTATAAAAAATAGTGTTTGATATCATTTTTTTTACTATTTTTTTTTCATTTAGTAGTTTTTCAAAAATTTTTAGCGATTTTTTAGAAAAAATGAGTTCAATATCTTCTAAAGTAAAAGGTCTTTGTTTTAAAGTGCGTAAAATCTCATCCTTGCTCATATCTTTATCGGTTTTATATGTTTTGTTTCTATGGGCTATAGTAACGGGTAAATTTTCTATTTTTTTTGATAACTCAAATAATCTCTCATAAGAGACGGGCGAAACTTTATACGCAGGCGGTCTGTCAATTGTTCCGATATCGACTCTTTCTGGCTTTATCTCTTTTAAAACTTCGTTTAATTTCTCAAACTCCTCTTCTTTATCGTTTATTCCTTTAACGACTAAAATTTCTATGATTAAAGAGCCTTTAAATTTTTTGGAAAACTCTTTTAAACCCTCTACTATCTTTTCTAAAGATATCTCTTTTAAAGGTCTATCAAGTTTTTTAAAACACTCTTTTGTAGCGCAATCGAGAGATATCTTTACTATATCTATATCTTTTAGTATATTTTGAATCTCTTTTTTATATATTAATGCGCCGTTTGATAAAATGAGCAGTTTTTTATCTTTTTTTATCTTTTTTATTTCAATGATTAACTCTTTTAAATAGGGGTATAGTGTAGGCTCTCCGTTTGAAGTGATGGTTATTACTTCTATATCGTCAAATTTATTTAAAGACTCTTTTAGCTCTTTTAAAATATTTTCAACTTTAGGAGGATTGTCTATGGTGTTTTTTGGTTTTGCGGATTCTAATTCGCAGTAGAGACAGTCAAAGTTGCAACTCTTTTTTTTGGGACTCAGATCTATCCCTAAAGATAGACCGAATCTCCTAGAATTTACGGGGCCGAAAATATACTTCATCTTTTAGTAAGATCGTGAACAAGTTCTACAAGAAATTTTGCGTTTTCTACCGGTAGATCAGGCAACATACCGTGTCCTAGATTAAAAATATGTCCCTCTTTTGCTCCCATAATTTCAACAATTTTTTCAACTCCCTCTTTTGTTGCTTCTTTCGAGTAGAGTCTTGTAGGCTCCATATTTCCTTGCAGTACGTATCTTTCTCCTAGATGCTTTTTTGCCAGTTCTATAGGTGTTCCCCAGTCTACGCCAAAAACATCAAACTTTCCATAAATGGCATCTAGATAGCCTGCCACTCCTTTTGGAAACAAGATAACCGGAATATGAGGGTATTTGTCTTTTAAAAATTCGGCAATATCAACCATATAATCCCAACTAAACTCAACAAATTTATCTTTTTCCAAAGCGCTAGCCCAGCTATCAAATATCTGAACCGCATTTACGCCCGCTTCTATCTGTTTTACCAGATACGCTTTTACAGCTTCGGTTATTTTTATCATAAGCGCGTGCATAAACTCTGGTTCTGTATATATAAGTTTTTTTATAGTTGCGTAGGTTTTGGAGCCGCTTCCTTCCACCATATATGTAGCTAGCGTCCAAGGCGCGCCGCTAAAACCTATCAACGCTTTATCTTTTGGAAGTTTTTCTCTAACTAATTTTATAGTTTCATATACGTATGTTAACTTCTCTTCGGGATAATCGTATAATCTTTCTAAATCTTCGCTTTTTCTTATAGGATCGCTAAAAACAGGACCTTCACCCTTTTCAAATCTAAGATCCATTCCCATTTCAAGAGGAATTACTAGTATATCGCTAAACAAAATAGCCGCGTCTACGTCCAAAATTTCAACCGGTTGAAGTGTTACTTCCGCTGCCATTTCAGGATTTTTACAAAGCGTTAAAAAGTCTCCGGCTTTGTTTCTAACCTCCATGTATTCAGGAAGATATCTACCGGCTTGTCTCATCATCCAAATAGGAGTATATGGGGTTTTTTTCCTAAAACAAGCATCTATGAAAACCATTTTAGTCCTTTATGTTTTATTTTTGCGAATTTGAGCTTTTATGCAGAAAATATAATCCTACAGAGAGAGCAAAAATCGAACCGGCAAAATAGAGCATTTCCAAAGCGCCGTTATATTGGGTATGTAAAACTCTTTTAAAAAAACTAACAATTAACACCATAACTATAACTTTTGCGAGTTTATCTTTTAGCTGATCAAGACTGTGTATCTGTAATATTTTAGAGCTTTCGCTCTTTTCGGCTATATCGATTTTTGAAATAAAAAGTTCATAAAGACCGAAACTAAATAACAACATTACTACGGCTATGAGGTATAAATCTACCGCTCCTATGATATCTCCAACAAGTTTTTCGTGAAAATCTTTCGGGTGCGATCCAGAAGTTATAACTTCAAATGTATAAGCGGCTACATGGTAGATGTCCATACTGGCTACTATAAAAAGCACAACCGCACCTATCATACCAAATATTACCCCCAATATAATAAATAATCTGCCTCTCCATAAAATTGTTTCAAAAATATTTTCTAATGTTTTCATCTAAACTCCATTTCCAACCATTTCAAAGCTATTCTAACCGCGTTTGTAGCGGCGCCTACCCTTAGGTTGTCGGCAACAACCCACATATGCAGCACATTGTCTCTATAGATATCTTTTCGGATTCTTCCTACATAAGTCTCGTCTTTGTCCACAACCGTTATAGGCATAGGATATTCGCTATTTTGAGGATTATCTATAATTACGATATTTTTCCCATTATATAAAGCTTCTCTCGCAGCCTCTGCAGTTATATCTCTTTCGAACCACACGGTAACCGATTCACTGTGTCCTCTAAGAACCGGGACCCTAACGCATGTTGCGCTTACTTCTATATTTTTATGCATTATTTTTTTGGTCTCATTCACCATCTTCATCTCTTCTTTGGTATAACCGTTATCCATAAATTTGTCTATTTGGGGGATAACGTTTAAAGCGATTTGATGAGGAAATTTGTTGTGTTCGCTCTCATCCAGTTTAAAAGCGAAAAAATCTCTCATTTGCATAACCATCTCTTCCATTGCGCTTTTTCCCGCGCCGCTTGTAGCTTGATATGTGGAAACATCCACTCTTGTTATTCCGAAAATATCGTCTAAAGGTTTTAGAGCCTGTACCATCTGGATTGTGGAACAGTTTGGATTTGCTATGATTCCTCTGTTTTGCCAAGCCGCTATATCGTCAGGGTTTACTTCCGGAACCACCAATGGAATATCAGGTTCCATTCTAAAATGACTTGTGTTGTCGATAACTACGGCTCCAGCTTCTACAGCATATGGGGCGTAGTGTGCAGATACGCTACCGCCTGCGCTAAAAAGGGCTATCTCAACCTCTTTCTCTTCAAATACCTTCTCAGTCAGTTCCAAAACCGTATATTCTTCGCCTTTAAACTCTACTTTTGCCCCGGCGCTTCTTGCGCTAGCCAAAGGTATGAGATTGTTAACCGGAAAATCGTACTCTTCCATTACTCTCAACATCTCTTCGCCAACGGCTCCTGTTGCGCCTACTACGGCTACGTTAACTTTTCTCAACTTCTTCTCCTTCTTCTTCCTCTTTTGGACATTTTGCGATACTTACGACTTTATCGCCTTTATCTAGTTTTACTATAACTACTCCGCTTGTGTTTCTTCCTGCTTTTCTAATACTTGTCATATCTACTCTTATCATTTTACCTACGCTGGTTAAAACCATCAAATCTTTATCTTCATCTACGGTTGCTACTCCCACTACGTTCCCGGTTTTTGGAGTAAGTTTCATAGCTATAACGCCTTTGCCGCCTCTGCTTTGCTCTCTATACTCTATTGCTTCTGTTCTTTTGCCGATACCTTTTTCGCTAACGGTTAGGAGTTCTTGATGCTCCTCTTTTATAGTTTCGGCTCCTACAACTTTATCTTCGCTATATTTAAATCTTATACCCGTTACGCCTCTGGCGCTTCTTCCCATCTCTCTCACGTCTTCCACTCTAAATCTTATACACATTCCTTTTTGCGTTATTATAAATAGCCACTGTGTTTCAGGAGTTATTATTTTGGCGCTTACAAGCTCGTCATTTTCATCTAACGTTATGGCTTTAATCCCTCTGCTTCTAATATTGCTAAACTCACTTAGATTTGTTCTTTTAACGACTCCGTTTTTTGTAAAAAA
Source organism: Campylobacterales bacterium (assembly GCA_027082175.1). Classification (GTDB taxonomy): domain Bacteria; phylum Campylobacterota; class Campylobacteria; order Campylobacterales; family Nitratiruptoraceae; genus Nitrosophilus_A. The sequence continues at coordinate 13,853 of JALWIX010000004.1, read as the reverse complement.
TGCCAAAGACTTGTCGGCCGCAAAATCGGTTGTAGGGATAATGGCTTTTATCTTTTCATCCGGTTCTAATTGCAAAAGATTTACTACCGCCTTACCTTTGGCAGATCGTCCAGCTTCAGGGATTTTGTATACTTTTAACCAGTATAGCTGCCCTTTATCCGTTACGAACATTAAAGTATCGTGAGTGTTGGAGATAAAGAAATCCTCTATAAAATCGTCTTCGTAAGTGGTAACGGCCGTTTTGCCTTTACCGCCTCGTTTTTGTTTTTCGTAAGATTTTAGAGGAACTCTTTTTACATAACCTCTATGAGTTATAGTAACTACCATAGGCTCGTTAGGTATTAAGTCCTCTATATCTATCTCTTCGTAGCTTTCTACAATCTGGGTTAATCTAGGAGTAGAGAACTTCTCTTTTATCTCTATAAGCTCCTCTTTTATGATTTCGTTTAGTTTATCTTCACTTTTTAATATAGCAGAAAGTCTCTCTATCTCCGCCATAAGCTCTTTATATTCGTTTTCTAGTTTTTCTCTCTCAAGACCGGTTAAGCGCTGGAGTTTCATATCTAAGATAGCGTTTGCCTGAATTTCGCTAAGATTAAATCTTTCCATCAAAGCGACTCTAGCGCTTGGAGTATCTTCGCTAGCTTTTATTGTTTTGATAACTTCGTCTATATTATCTAACGCCTTTAAAAGCCCTTCTAGGATATGCGCTCTCTTTTTGGCTTTTTCAAGTTCAAATATAGTTCTTCTAATAACTATCGTTTTTCTATGATTTAAAAAGAGATTTAAAAGCTCTATAAGTGTAAAAACTTTTGGCTCTTTGTTTTCTATTGCAAGAAGTATAATCCCAAAAGTTATCTCCATGTTGGTAGATTTATAAAGATTATTTAAAACGATATCGCTATAAATATCTTTTTTCAACTCTATTACTACTCTTATACCCTCTCTATCGCTTTCGTCTCTAATTTCGGCGATGCCTTCTATCTGTTTCTCTTTAACCAGATTTGCTATCTGTTCAATTAGTCTTGCTTTGTTAACTTGGTATGGGAGTTCATCGATGACAATAATCTCTTTATTGCCTTTTTTTTCTATATGCGTTTTAGCTCTTACTTTGATTCTTCCTCTGCCTGTCTTATAAGCGTTTAAAATCCCTTGTTTACCGAAGATTATGCCTCCGGTTGGAAAGTCGGGACCCTCGATATGTTCCATAATCTCGGAAAGCTCTGCATTAGGATTTTCAATGAGAACCAAAAGCGCGTCTATCAGTTCGTCGATTCTGTGGGGAGGGATATTTGTTGCCATTCCTACGGCGATACCGTTTGAACCGTTTAAAAGAAGGTTTGGTACTCTGCTTGGCAAAACGTCAGGTTCTGTTAAAGTATCGTCGTAGTTTGGAACGAAATCTACAGTATCTTTGTCTATATCTCTTAGAAGCTCTTCTGCCAAAGAGGTCATTCTGGCTTCGGTATATCTCATAGCAGCCGGATTGTCGCCGTCTATCGAGCCAAAGTTTCCTTGACCGTCGACGAGAGGGATTCTCATAGAAAACGGCTGAGCCATTCTGACAAGCGCGTCATATACCGCGGTATCTCCGTGAGGGTGATACTTACCTATTACGTCCCCTACGATTCTCGCGCTCTTTTTATAAGCGGCTCTACTTGTTAAACCAAGTTCGTTCATCGCATATAAAATACGTCTATGGACAGGTTTTAGACCATCTCTTGCATCCGGCAAAGCACGGCCTATAATTACGCTCATAGAGTAGTCAAGATAGCTAGTCTTAACACTCTCTTCTATATCTATTTCTTGTATATCTTGACTCTTTTCAAAAAGATCAGCCATCAATTTACCTCTATTTAGAAAAATTTTAGATATTATATCTTTTCAACTCTTATTGATGGTTTAATTAGGGAAAGTTATGGATATAAATAAAAAAGTTTTACTTTTGGCAATCTATAAAAAAGAGGAAAACGAAAGTTTTAAAGATATAGTTTTAATGTTGGAAAATAGCAGAGTGTTTTCACTCAAAGAGGGGAAAAGGCTGTTAAAAGAGCTTAAGAGAGAGAAGTTCTTAAACGATAGCGGTCTAACGATTAAAGGATTGACGAAAGCAAAAGAGATAGAAAACGAGTTTAAGCTCTGATTTGCGGTAGAAATTTACCACAAATCGATATCTTTTAAAATTTCGCTAAATACCTGATATCTCTCTTTTATGTTTGGATGTACCATTTTATATACTATCTCGGCTACCTCTTTTGGCAAATTTTTGTTGAGTTTTAGCGGATGTTGCGGTTTGGAAGAACCCACGGGCGAAAAGTTGTAAATCTCTAGATAAGCTTTATTGGCGGTTAACTCTTTGTATATCTCGTTTCCAAAATCAAATATCTCCAAAGGCTCGAATCTCCCGATAGGTTTATGTTTTAATAGACTAAATCGATAATTTACTCCTTTTGTTTTAAGGTAGTAGTTAAACTTCATTAAAAAGGCTATCGCGCCGCTTGAAAATCCATTTAAGACTCTTTCGAAAAAGGTTTCGAAGTTTTCGTTTTTGTTTCTGTTTGTTTTAAACTCTTCTATGAGTTCTAAGATAAGGTATTTAGCAAATCTCAAAGGAACGGATTTTAAGATAGTGCGAGCCTCTTTAGATTTTGTCAGGCTTCCCCCCATCAAAATATCTACCCCAAACTCTACTATTCCCTTAACTTTCGCTTTTGCTCCTACAAAACCTATATCTCCAAATTCGTGAATTCCGCATCCTTTTACGCAGCCGCTCCAATACATTCTTATTTTTGCTTTGTTTACGTTGATATTTTCGCTTAAAAATTGCGCCATCTCAATAGCGTCGGGTTTATTTGGAATTACTCCAAAGCTGCATTCGTTTTTTCCTGCGCAAGCGATAAGATTGTTGAAAAAGGGGGAGTCAATATTTTTATATTTTTTGAAATACTCTTTTTTTAAAACTTCTTCGCAATTTTTTACCCCGGTAATATAAAGGTTTTGTTCAACCGATATTCTAAGGTCTTTCCCAAACTCCTCGGCTAAATTTGCCGCTTCTATCATATCGGAGCCGCTAAATATTCCTCCTGGGACAATAGAGTGAAGAGCGAAGGAGCCGTCTTTTAACTGAACTTTTCCTTGATTGTTGTCAAAATGCTCCATTTTGCAAAGTGTCTCTCCAGCATTTGGAAAATCTTTATTTGAGTACTCTTTTAGAGCCTCTACAAAATTTTCTATCCCTACCGCTTCTATCAAAAAGTAGAGCCTGTTTTTGTTTCTGTTGTCTCTAAAACCGTACTCTTTATAAAGGTTTATAAGGTTTTCAAAAAACTCTACAACCTCATTTTGCGTTAGGAAAATATTTGCGTTTTTTGCTATTTTTCCCACTTTTCCTCCAAGATATACGTTGTATCCGTAGATACCCTCTTTCATTGCTAACACGAAACAGCAATCATGCCCGTAAACGTTGCATCTGTTAACTACGCTTCCGCTTATAGAGGTGTTGAATTTTCTAGGAAGAGTTCCTATCCACTCATCCTTTTTCAAAAAAAGTTCTTGTAGTTTTAACAAAGTAGGGTGGCTTTCTAAAAAGTTATCCATAGCCAGCCCGTCTAAAGGGTCGGTAACTATGTTTCTTAAATTGTCAATTCCAGTTTGATAAGTTGTGATACCCGCACTTTCAAGTTTTTCAAAAATTTGAGGAATATCTTCTATATGTAGATTTCTAAGTTCTACTTGCATTCTTGTGGTAAGGTCGATATAGTCTTTTCCGAACTCTTTGGCGCACTCTCCTAAAACTTTTGCTTGGTTAGGGGTAAGTTTGCCTCCAGGGATTCTGACTCTTAACATAAACTGTTTAGGCGTAAACTCATTTTTGTCAAAAAGACCGAAATATTTCAAAAATACGTTTTTATCTTCTTCGCTAATTGCTTCATACCCTTTTTCCGAAAGTTCTTGAAGTCTTTCATAAGCCTCTTTGGGAGACAATTTAGCTTTGATTTTTTCGATTTTGTTTATTTTTGCGCTTCTTTTCTCTTTTATCTCAATCAGTCTGTTTAACATTTAGTTCCTTTAACTTTGAATATTGATCTTATCTTCTATTTTGTTTTTTTCACTACTTTTTTCTTTAGTGGCCTCGTAAGATATCTCTCCGGCTATATTCTCTTTTAGGACTATACCTTTTGGAACTTTTTCGGAGTGTAACTGAACGGCGGTCTGTTTGAAGTTTGGCTCGCCGCTTTTTGGATCAAATAGAGATTGTGTCAAAATATTGATAAGCTGAGTATTGTAGTGAAAAGGGACAAATACCGTTCCAGGCGCGACTCTTTGTGTAACTTTTACGACTAGATTTTCAACTTTGCCTCTAGAAGAGCTTATAGTTATACGATCATAATTTTTAACTTTTAGTTTTTCGGCATCAAGAGGATTTATCTCGCACCAAGCTTCAGGAGCCAAATCGTCCAAAATCTTTATCTGTCCTGTTTTGGTTCTAGTGTGAAAATGTTCAACCGTTCTACCAGTATTCAATATAAGAGGAAACTCTTTTGATATATCTTCTTGTAGAGGCTCCCAATGGGCATTTATAAATCTTGCTTTGCCATCTTCATGCTCAAAAGGCATATCTTCGCTATAGAGTCGTTTGCAACCATTTGGATACTTTTCGTTGCAAGGCCACTGAATCCCTCCCAACTTTTCTATCTTTTCATAACTCATACCGCTATAATCGCAAAGTCTGCCGCGAGAAATTTTTCTAATCTCCTCGAATGCGTCTTTAGGCTCTTTCCAATCTTTAAAAAGAAGCTCTTTGACTCCGAAATATTGGCTAAACTCCAGAATTATTTCAAAATCGCTTTTGGAGTCCGCTGGCGGTTCTACCGCTTTATTGGCTTTGTTGCATCTTCTTTCGCTATTTGTATAACAACCCTCTTTCTCTCCCCAAGTAGCCGCGGCAAAAACTACGTCGGCAATCTTTGCCGTATCGCTCATAAACGCGTCTTGAACTACTAAAATATCCAGCTTTTTTAGCGCTCTTCTAAGCATTTTTTGGTTTGGAAAACTTACCAAAGGATTTGTGCATACCACCCATAAAGCCTTTATCTCGCCTCTATCTATAGCTTCAATAATTTCCGCATATTTATATCCTCTGTGATCAGGTACCATCTCTACTGGTACGTCTATAAGAGTTGCGAATTCTTCTCTATCTTTTGGGTTTTCAAATTTTCTGTAGCCCGGAATTGATGAGGTAAATCCGAATTCTCTGGTTCCCATCGCGTTGCATTGTCCTGTTATAGAAAAAGGAGCGCATCCCTCTTTGCCTATTTTTCCGGTCATAATAGCTAAATTATTTATAGCGCTTACGGTATCGGTACCTTGATAAGACTGATTAACTCCCATTGTCCAACAAATAAGGCTCTTTTCGCTTTTTGCGTACAGTTTTGCAAGATTGTATAGCTCTTTAGTCTCAATTCCTGTTATATGAGCCACGTGTCCTGGTTGATAATCTTGTATATGTTTAACAAACTCTCTCCATCCTAGAGTCCTATCTTTGATAAATCTATCATTGTACCATCCTTGCTCCCAGATAATATAAGCTAGTCCGTTTAATAAAGCTAAATCTGTTCTAGGTTTTATAGGCACGTATATGTCGGCCAGTCTCGCCGTTTTTGAGCGTCTAGGGTCTATCACCGCTATCTTTTTGTTTTTTCTGTTTTTCATGAGATGGTGAACTATTATGGGATGGTTGTCTGCAAGGTTTGCTCCTATCACAAATACCGTATCGGCTTTTGCAATATCTTCGTAACTTCCTACCGGTCCATCGCTGCCGAAACTCTGTTTATATCCCATAACCGCGCTTGCCATACATAAGGTTGTGTTTCCGTCGTAATTTCTAGTGTCGAGTCCCAACTGAACAAATTTTCCAAGAGCGTAAAACTCTTCTGTTAAAAGTTGCCCCGTAGATATTACGGCAACGGCGTTATTCCCATAAATTTCTTGAACTTTTTTAAAACCCTCAAACGCTTTTTTATATGCCTCGCTCCAACTAACGTCTGTTAGTTTTCCGTTTTTTTTGACTTTGGGATATAGTGTTCTGTTTGAGGCGTAGAGCATATAGTGTTCGCTTAAGCCTTTAGGGCACAGAGTGCCTAGATTTACTTCATGAGTCGGATCTCCTTTGGTATATGTGGCCTTGCCGTTTTTAACGCCTATATAAAGCCCGCATCCCACGCCGCAGTAGCCGCAGGTTGATTTTACCCAGAAATCCGGTTTTTTCTCTTTGGATATTTTTCCAAAGAGTGGATCGTCGGCAAGTGAGTATTTATCCTCTTTGATATCTAAACCTAAAAACTCTTTAATCTTTCCTATCATTTTAACTCCCTCTTATTTACCATTAAACATATTAACGCTTTAAAAATTACCAAATTTTACTCAGACGAGTTGAATTTTTAGTAAAACTAACGCTTAATTAATAAGCACAAACGCTAGCCCATTACGGGGTTGAGTGCGCTTTTTTTGCTTATGGCGAACATAAATTTTCAAGCTAAATTTTTAAATTTTCATTTTATTTGTAATTTTTCATAGGTTTCCATTGCTAATCATCTTTGATTTCCGGCAAAAAAGTTTCCCGGCATTCCGGTTTTAACGGCGCTGCTGTAAAATAGCAATCTACCGACCAATTCACTGCCAAAAGATAAAAGTACGGCTAAAGCGATCAATAAAAAGGCAAAACTACTTGAACCGGCATTTAACGCAATAACCGCCGTAAGAGGTAAAAAGACGGCGCCTATTGGTAAAGAGACTTTTCTGAAGTTGTATAATTTTAAAAAATCATTTTCTAAAAGCTTTTTTGCTTTGCTTATTTGATAATAAAAAGGATTTTCTTCTTTAACGGTATCGTAAAATCTTTGGGACTCAAAAAATAGATATATTTGGATACTTCCTAGCAAGATAGAAATCGATAGCAAAATATTAACTACGGCAAAATTCCCAATAAAAGTCTCTATAGCCGCTAATAGTAGAGTCCCTATATATCCGGTACTAAAAAAACGATATGTGGTACTTTTTCTGTTCCAGGTTGGCTTTGCAGGGATTTTATAGATCATTGATTGGGCGTAGATACCGTAAGCTCCGGTTATTGCCGTTACTATCTCTAAAACCACTCTTAAAAAGCCTTCTACCTCAAAATAGTAAAACAGAGTCACTACTCCCATAAGAGCCGTAAAAACACCTAAAAAGAGAGCCTCTTTGCTGAGCCAGGAAGATTTTAGATTTTTCATAGCGCTAAGCGCTTTTGCGGGACGTCCAAGATGAAGAGCGGACAATGGCAGTCCGATGGCGCTTAATGCAAAAACTGCAAAAGCCATTGAGAAATTTGGACCAGGTAAAGAGGTGATTTTGCTTGCAATATCTCCCAACAAAAGCGCTAAAAACCCGATAAAACTCACCTGAGTCAAAACCGTCATAAAAACAAGTGGCAACTCTTTGTGCGCTGGTTTTATAAGGTCCTTATCGGCCGGTTCTAAAGTTTTTGGCATATTTTCGGGTAGAGTAAATCTTGTAGTTGAGTTGGTTACTCTCGCATCGATAAGTCCAGGAGCGTTTCCTTCTTCATCTATTTTGCTCTTTAGCCACTCCTCTTTGTTAACAACCTCTATCTCTATAGCGCCTTCTGGACAAGCCTGAACGCAGGCTGGAGTTTGGTTGTTTTCTATCCTCTCAAAGCACATATGGCATTTTGTTACGATATGGCGCTCTTTGTTAAAAACAGGCACGTCGTAAGGACAGTTCCAAGTACAGTATTGACACCCTATACAAGCTTCGTCGTCGTGGATTACGATGCCGTTGTCTAGCTTTATATAGCTTTGGGTAGGACAACCTTTGAGACACCACGGATCGATACAGTGATTACAACTCATAGAAAAAAATATCTGGCTTACGTTTGGAAAAACTCCTCCTTCAACTTCTCCAACTCTTCTCCATTTTACGTCAAAAGGATTGTTGTTTTGCTCGTTACAGGCGACTTCACAACAGTGACAACCTATACATTTAGTCGCGTCAAAATGAAACCTATACTGTTCGCCCGGTTTTAATTTTGGAAGTTCTATAGAGTAGTTTCCGCACTGCATACCGGTTTTGGCTTTATAGTTTATAAAACTCTCAACCGCGCTCATATTTTTCCTTAATATCTGTTTTATTTATATTATAGTAATAATTGTTCTAAAAATATTACAAAAATTGATTAAAAAATAGTCATTTTAAAAGAAGCATTATTAAAATGAAATTTACAATCAAAGAGACTATAAAGGCGCTTTTATAGACTTTTACCGGGTCCTTTTCAAGAAGCGTGGCGTTTGGATCAAAATATGGTTTTACCTTTTCGGGATTGTTAAGCTCAAAATCCATTTCGCTGTAGTGTTGATATCTATTAGAGGGATCGATCTCTATAGCTCTTAATATTATAGTTTCGAACCACTGAGGTACGGCTCTGTTAAACTCTTTGACTCTTTTTGCTTTTTTAAAAGTAGGATTTTGAAAAGGTTCTATCTCTCCATAAGGCAACTTTTGAGTTAGCGCTTCATATAAAGTTACGCCGATAGCGAATATTTCGGTAGATTCGTTTATAGAGGAGCCTTTAAACCTTTCTGGAGCTAAGTAAGATGGAGTTCCGGCTCTATTGGTTAGAGAAAATATCTCTACTATAGAGCCGAAATCAACCAATTTAAAAATCTCTTTATCTCCTCTTTTAGTTATGATGATATTTTCAGGTTTGATGTCTCCATGTACTAGATTATATTTTAAAAGATAATTAGAAGCTCCGATGAGAAATTTGGCAAGAGTGATCGCCTCTTCAATATGCAAGTTTCTTTTTGCGACTCTCTGTTTTAATGTTTCTCCTTCGATATACTCCATTACATAATATCGAAGGCTTCTGTTTTTAGGTATAACCGCTTTTGGAAAAAATCCCGCTTTTAACCTTTTTGCGTTCCAAGCTTCTTGAACGAAAAGATCAAGAAGTTTTTTATCTTGTGCAGCTTCGGCGGGAGGAAATTTCATAACATATCTAACTCCCTTTTTTTCTACCAACCAAGTTCTTTTGTTTTGAATAAGAGGTTTTATAAGTCTATATCCGTCTATTATTTCATCTTTTTTAATATTTTGTGGTATAGGTAGGTTTTGTTGTTTAAGCTGCGCCCTTACATCTAACTCTTTAATCTCAATCATTACTGCGCTTGTATCGTCTGGAAGATTGTCTTTTACTTTTTTACTAGCAAATTTTATTAAAGAGTTGGCGTCGAATTTTAGCTTATCTTTAATCTCCTCATTGGATAAAACCGAAGTAACTCCATCGCTGCAAAGGAGTATCTTATCTTTAGGTTGTATGAAGTTTTCAAAAAAATATGGTTCAATACTCTCGTTCATACCGATAGCCTGAGTTAAAATGTTACTTCCTTTTTCTAAAATATGATCAAATGAGAGTTTTTGAAGTTTTCCATCTCTTAAAAGATATATTGGACTGTCTCCTACGTTTGCGCCGTACAATCTATTGCCTTCTATCACAACGATACTTAGAGTTGTCAAAAACTCCGGTCTTTCAAACTCTAAGATAGACTCCTTATATAAAATTTCGTTTATATTTTTTATGAAAGTTAGCAAAGATTTTTCTATACTCCAGCTAGAAGGTCTGGACTTAAAATTGTTAAGCATATAGCTAACGACTCTGTTTGCGGCTTCTCTTCCAGCTTGAGCGCTACCTACGCCGTCGCATATGATACCGACTACTATATCGTCAAAAATCCTAACCGCATAAGAGTCGTCGCTTAAGAGCTCTTTTCCCTTAGCGAGACCAAAAGCGCTTATTTTTATATTTTCTCTCATAGAAAATCCTCAATTTGAGTGTTTATGTTTGCGCCAGAGTTAAAGAAAACCTTTGCTGACACTATTTTAAATCCTTCCTCCAGCTTGCAATCCCCAAGTTGTTCTCCATCTAGTTTTGACTAAACTTATGCCTATTATTGCCAATATCACTATTGCTGCAAATATAAAAAAGCCCGTATTGTAGCTATTAAAGGCCGCTTTGCTCCATCCTAAAGTCTTAACTAGAGCTGTTCCTCCAAGCCCTCCGGCACATCCTACTATGCCCGTCATTATACCCATATCTTTACCAAATCTTTGAGGAACAAGTTGGAAAACGGCTCCGTTTGCCATTCCTAAAAACGCCATAATAGTAAAAAGAACTATAATGGCTATATAGAGGTTGTTAACGATGGTCGCGTTTAATACCGCCATAGTCGCAACTACTCCGTAAAAAATATATAAAGACTTTACTCCTCCCATTTTATCTGCTATGGCGCCTCCAACAGGTCTTAATATCGCTCCCGCAAATATACAAAGAGCTCCAAAATATCCGGCTACCACTTTTACGTTTGATTCGCTTAAGATTTTTAGTCCTATCTCGGCCATTTCCGGTTTGTAAACATCCATCAAATATACTTTCATATAGTTCGCAAATCCTACGAAACCGCCAAAACTTACAGCATAAAAGAGACTAAACCACCAAGTGTCTTTATCTTTTAAAAGCTTTAGGTAATCGCTCGGTTTTTTCTTTCTTGGAGTATATATCTCCGGCGGCGCATCTTTAGCCATCAATATATAGGTTAATAATATAATCGTCGATAAAACGCCGCCTACTAAAAATACCGAAGGCCATCCCCAGATTTCGGCAATTTTCGGTGCAAAAATATAGTCTATCACCACGCCTATATTTCCTGCGCCGGCAAGTCCCAAAACTAGCCCTTGCAGACGAGGCGGATACCACTGTCCGGCTTGAGGCAGGGCTACCGCAAAACTAGCTCCGGCAAATCCTAAACCGAAAGCGACGGCCAATAATTCTTGATAGGTAATGTTTTCGCCTCTAAAAAAGGTATAAAAAAGTGAAACTATCACTATTGATTGGGCTATTATCGCAGTTTTTTTTGCGCCAATATTGTCAACGAAAAAACCGAGTACAATTCTAAGGATAGCTCCTCCCAATATAGGAATGGCTAGAAGTGTCGCTTTTTGATTTGGATCTAGCGTAAAACCTTGTTTTGCTAAAGACTCTGCTATTTCGGTAGCGAGAGGTCCAAGCATAGTCCAAACCATAAAACTAAAGTCAAAATACAAAAAAGCGGCGATTAGCGTGGGTAGATGACCCGCACTCTTTAATTCACCCAGCTTCATCATTTCTCCTTATTTTTTTGATATTAAAATTATAACAATCTAATGTTATAAAATACGCAAATAAGTGATTAAAAAATATACAATAAAAACTTTTTTGCATTTGAGTTTTATGAAAGTTAAATTTAACTTTATAGAGTTGAAATTTTTAGTAATACCGATACTCAAAATTTTTCAAAAAAGCTTTCAAAGCGCTTTTTTAGCCTGTTTAATAGATAATTTAATGCTTTAACTATAAATTCCTCTTTAGATTTTTAATTTTAGAAACTTTTTTAAAATAGTTATATATAGTTGTCGGAGTGTTAAATATATTATATTGATTAATATTATTAAAGGTTTTTATGTAAAACTGACTCTATATTAATTGATTAAAAATTAATCAATAGATATGTAAAAAAGTATCTTGCTTATTGATACAATTTTCTTGAGCAAATCATAAAAGGAGAAGTGATGAAGAGAGTTTTGCTTATGTTTTTGGCTTTAATGCCTTCTTTGCTTTTGGCGGAAGATAAACTAAATAGCGGTGATACCGCTTGGATGATTGTTGCCACGGCGTTTGTTATGCTTATGACGCCAGCTGGTCTAGCGCTTTTTTATGGAGGTATGACAAGAGCCAAAAACGTGCTAAATACCTATATGATGGTATTTATGGCGTACGTAATAGGCTCGATTGTGTGGGTTTTATGGGGTTATTCGCTTGCTTTTAACGGCGATGGAGCTATTATAGGCGATTTAAGTAAGATATTTCTAAACGGAGTTACCGTAGATTCGCTAAGCGGTTCGTATCCTGAATTTGTATTTATAGCTTTTCAAGGAACTTTTGCGGCTATTACGGTAGCTATAGCTAGCGGTTCGGTAATAGAGAGATTAAAATTTTCTACATGGCTAATATTTACAGTTTTATGGGTTACTTTCGTATATGTTCCGATTGCCCATATGGTGTGGGGAGGCGGATTTTTGTACAATGACGGAGCTTTAGATTTCGCCGGCGGCACGGTTGTGCATATGAACGGAGGTTTAGCCGGTCTAATAATGGCTTTGATGTTGGGTCGTAGAAAAGGTTATCCAAAAGAGCCTATGAAACCCTCAAGCATTATTTTAACCGCAGTTGGCGCGGCTCTACTTTGGTTTGGATGGTTTGGCTTCAACGCTGGAAGCGAATTTGCCGCGGACGGCGTAGCGGGAAGCGCTCTTTTAGTGACTAATTTCGCGGCCGCTGTTGGTGCTTTGACTTGGGTAATAATTGAGTGGGTAAGATATAAAAAACCAACGCTTCTTGGCGCCGCTACAGGCGCGATAGCCGGGCTAGTGGCTATAACTCCTGCGGCAGGATTTGTAGATGTTTTTGGAGCTTTGGTTATTGGAGCAGGAGGTTCTGTTTTTGGATTTTTCGGAATTACTTGGATGAAAAAAGTTTTCAAATATGACGATAGTTTAGACGCTTTTGGGGTACACTTTTTAGCGGGACTTTGGGGAGCGATAGCAACCGGAATCTTTGCTTTACAAAATCTTGCTTGGGACGGAAGCCCTCTAAAAGATAATGGAGATAGAGCGGCTCAGATGCTAATACAGCTTGAATCTGTCGTCGTTACCATGATTTATACAGCCGTGGCAACAGCTGTAGTTTACTTTATCTCTAGCCTTATAACTGGCGGAGGAAGAGTTGACGAAGAGACTGAAACTAGAGGTCTTGACGAAGCGGTGCACGGTGAAAGAGGTTTTAATCTATAATTTGGTATCATTTTAAAAAATAGGGTGAAGGTTGAAGGTTGAAGGGCGAAAATGAAAGTTACTCTTTCTCCTTTATCCTTCTTCCTTCGTCCTTACAATAAAAGGAGAAGAGATGAAAAAAGTTGAAGCTGTTATAAAGCCTTTTAAACTTGAAGACGTAAAAGAGGGTTTGGCAGAGATTGGCATTACCGGAATGACTGTAACCGAGGTTAAAGGTTACGGAAGGCAACAAGGACATAGCGAGTTGTATAGAGGAGCCGAATACGCAGTAGATTTTTTGCCTAAAATTAAGATAGAGGTCGTAGTGCCGGCCGATGAAGTGGAAAATGTTATAGAGAAGATTATAGAGAATGCAAGAACAGGCAAAATAGGTGACGGAAAAATATTTGTTACAGATATTGAAAAAGTGGTAAGAATCAGAACAGGCGAAACTGACGAAGAAGCTATATGAAATTGGTTAAAAATTGCGCATTTAGTTTAAGTTAAAGTTAAAAATGATTAAAAAATAACCATCTATTATCCCGTCCTTTTGTTAGAATTATAAAAAATCTTTTAAAGGATGGGATATGGATGTTAGTCAATTCTCCTATGTTATAGATACTCTCTTTGCGCTTTTTGCGATGACTCTCATAATCTTAATGGTTCCCGGATTTGCTATGCTAGAAGCGGGACTTGTAAGAACCAAAAACGTTACCGCCGTATTAACCGTCAATACGATGATATATGCGGTTGCTTCTATGATGTTTTTGTTAGTAGGTTATCAGTTGGCTTTTGGCACCTGGGGGAACGACTCTATGAGTAAATGGGCAGCGTTTTTGTTTCAGATGGCTTTTGTTGGTAAAACTGTCAATATTATGAGCGGAGGGGTAAGTGAGAGGACAAAAGTAATTCCTCTGACAATTTTTACTATA
>JALWIX010000003.1 GCA_027082175.1 Campylobacterales bacterium | reverse complement strand
TATCGGTTTTTTATCAAAAAGAATCAAAAGTCTTGCTTTGTCGCCTACCTCTTTTGGGTTATTGAGCAAAACTATCTCAAAAGCGGAAGAGAGAGGTTTTTTAGAGTTTTTTTCCAGATATTTAACGCTCTCAAAACTTCTCCAACTTTTCAGAGCCATTTTTACACTATCTTTTGGAAGATTTTTTACTCCATAAGGAGTTTTAGTGTAATAGCCGTTATCCATAAAAATATAGAGCTCATCGCACTCTTTTTCCACCCTAAGAGGATACTCTCTTATTACATCTAGATTCTCACTCTTATTTCCCTTTCTGCAGATTACTTTTTTTATCTTGCTTGGATCATATTTTATGATTTTGGCTCCGGAATGTTCTTTGCTAATATGCAGATGACCGTATAAAAGCTTATATCCCTCATCGCTTTTTTCTATCCAGATATCATGAGCAAAAAGAGTCACGATAAGAAAAATAGATAATAGAGCCAACCTCATCTCAACCTCCTTTATATGAATGATGATTCATATTTTAAGGAGAAAAATTTATTTAAAAATAAAAAAAATTCATTCTTATTTAATTTTGGAACTAAAATTTTGAGATTACACAGGAGGAGTTTTTTGCAATTATGAAACAAGAATGCAGAAGTATGTATCTGTACTTAGTAGAACAAAGCTCTTGAAATGTGGAATTGCTAGACTTATTTGAAGGATCGTTTTGAAACCATCAGATAAGAATTTTGAGTATATCTGTCTCCCAGATAGGTATACAATGTTTATCATACCCAATTTCCCCAAACCATACAAACTCTCCTTCTGAATAATACTTTCTCTAATTTGTTCATAACAACAGCCCATAAATATCTATATAGCATTTAACAATTGTCTAACACTTCTTCATTATACTTCCTTTCGATATAGATCGAAAACCGATATCACAAGGAGTTGTTATCAATGAAAAAAAATTTTATTCTACTAAGCATAGCGCTCCTCTCCTCTTTAACATATGCCGAAGAACTATCTTTAGATAGTATAGTAGTGGAATCTTCCACTATCGAAGACATTTTCACCGATCCTAAAACGGAAGTCTCCAGAACAGAGGTTGTAGAGGAAAAAAAGATTGAAATAATCGATCCTAAAAACATAAACGAGATCCTTCGCACCGTGCCCGGCATTACAGCGGATGTTCGAGCGGGAGACGTGGTTGAAATACATATAAGAGGGGTGGCGCAACAAGAGTTTATGTGGGAAGATACAGGGGTCGCTATTGTTGTAGACGGTGTTCCCGTTTTACAAAACGGCGGGAAAGTAAAGTTTAACTTAGATGAAATAGAGAGCATTAAGGTGATAAAGGGTGGTGCCTCTTATCTCTATGGACCAAACGCCCTAGCCGGAGCCATTATCATAACTACCAAAAAACCCAAAAGCAAAGATATGATTAAAGTCGATGCAGAAATTGGAAGCTATAGTTATCAAAACTACAGAGCTTCAGCGTATAAAACTTCTGAAAAATACCTCGCAAACATTATCGCTGCTTATAGATATACTGATGGATACTGGGATATGACAGAAAACTGGACAAAATCCGTTAGCGGAAAATTTACTTACTTTTTAGATGATATGAGCGATATTACATTCGGTATCGATATAACAAGAAAATATGAAGAGAGCTCAAGAGGTAGCGTAACAGGAGAAACAGCTGCAAAAACTGATCCTACCGGCGCAAACGATCCTGACCTTCCTTGGAACCATGACTATTACTCAGATATAGATAAATATTTTTTAACTTACAGTAAAGATTTCGAAAACGGCGCTAATCTTTTGGCAAACGTTTAC
>JALWIX010000002.1 GCA_027082175.1 Campylobacterales bacterium | reverse complement strand
TCATCACTTAAAATTTTAGGAAAGGGAAAGGTTGAGTATAATAATCACCGGAGGTGGAACAGGCGGACATCTTAATGTTGCCAAAGCCTTTAAAGAGGAGCTTAACAAAAGAGGTATAAAACCTCTATATATAGGTTCTACAAAAGGATTAGACAAAATCTGGTTCGAAAAGGAAGAAGGTTTTAGTGAAAAATATTTTTTCGATAGCTCCGGCGTGGTAAATAAACAAGGGTTAAAAAAGCTCGATTCACTTATCAATATACTAAAAATATCAAAAAAGTGCAAAGATATTATAAAAAAAAGAAATATCAAAGCCGTTATAAGCGTAGGGGGGTATTCGGCCGCACCTGCGAGTTTTGCGGCAATACTATCAAATACTCCTCTTTTTATTCATGAACAAAATGCGATAAAAGGAAAACTAAATCAAATCCTTTCTCCTTTTGCAAAAAGGGTCTTTTGCTCATTTTTACCCCCTTATGACCCATACCCCGTTTCAGAAATCTTTTTTGAAAAAAGGCGTATTAGAAAAGAGATAAAAACCGTCATATTTTTAGGTGGCAGCCAAGGTGCAAAAGAGATAAACGATTTTGCTCTTAATGTTGCAAAAAAACTTGAACAAATGGGTATAAAAATCATTCATCAAACCGGAAAAAAAGATTTTGAAAGAGTTAAAAAAGAGTATAAAAAACTAAACATAAAAGCCGATATTTTTGATTTTGACAAAAATATTGTAGCAAAAATAGAAAAAGCGGATTTTGCTATAAGTAGAGCTGGCGCTAGTACTCTTTGGGAACTAGCCGCAAACGCAATACCCGCACTTTTCTTGCCTTATCCTTACGCCGCCGGAAATCATCAAGAGTTCAACGCAAAATTTCTAGTAAAACAAAAAGCATCTTTTTTATATGATAAAAAACTGGGTTCAAAACAGTTATTGGACATTATAAAAAAGGATATCTCACCCTATAGCAAAAAATTGACGACTTTAGCTAAAAAAGAGGGGGCTAAAACTATTATTGACGAAATCTTGAAAAACAATTAAATCGAAAGAGCGTTAGAAATTTTGTGTCAATCCGATAGAATATTAAATTTTAAAAGAAAGACACATGAAAAAGACATTTGATTTAGAAGATGCTTTCTTGAACAGATAAAGGCAGGAGCATCCATTGACGGCAAAGATGTAGTACTTGCTCCACTTATCAAACAAATGACAGAAGCTGCTCTTGAGGCAGAACTGAATCTCATCTTTCCAAAGAGATCCGCAATCGAAAGAACGATAAATCCTCCAAACATATGAAAAGTTCTGTAAATGAGTTTGAACTTGAAGTTTCCAGAGACCGTAACGATACCTTTGAACCCCAACTGATTAAAAAACACCAGACCCATATGAGCGATCAGATAGAACAGAAGATCCTCGATAGTATACACTATCAATAGAGAGACAAATACCCTATTGTCATTCAATCCTGGAGGAACAAGTGGGAGAACCTCTCTTACTATTTCAAGTATCCCCAGGAGAACAGACGCAATCTCTACGACCAATATCATTGAATCCGTGCATCGTCAGTTCAGAAAACTTACTAAAATAAAGGGCGTTTTCCCCAATGAGAACAGCCTATTGAAATTACTTTATATGGGCATTCAGAATGCCCAAAAAAATGGACAATGCCCATTCAGAATTGGAGCCTTACCATCTCTCAATTAGCTATCTACTTTGAAGGTAGATGCATAAGTTCAAAAAGATATGGCACTCCTGTAAGGAGGAAAAGGAGTGCAAATCAGATACACATTACAAGGGGTTAGAGGGTATAAAAGACTAGAGAGGATATATTACAATTCGCTTATGATAAGC
>JALWIX010000001.1 GCA_027082175.1 Campylobacterales bacterium | reverse complement strand
GGCTAAGTCTTTTTGCGTCTTTTTGATTAAATCTTTTAGCCGCGGGGGTTACAAAAATTACCCAGCTATCATCTTTTTTCATATCTCTTATACAATCAATCAGAGGCTGAGGAGTCATAAGCATCCCCGCTCCTCCGCCAATTTTTGGAGCATCTACCTTTTTATGTCTATTTTCGCTATAGTCTCTTGGATTGTGAAAATCTATAGATATATGCTCTTCTTCAATAGCTCTTTTTAAGATGGAGTCTTGAAAATAACACTCCATCAGCTCCCTAAAGAGAGTAATAAAACTAAATCTCATGAAGCGTCCAAGATATCCAAAGCCTCTTTTACATCGACTCTTTTTGATTTTATATCAACATTTTCTATAAATCTATCTATAAAAGGTATCATAAAATTTTTTGATTTGCCGCTTTTAATCAGTTCATCGTCTGTATTTATTAAAAGATAGTCGCTTGAAGGCAGTCTTTGAATATCTTTAACTTTCCCTACTCTTTGTCCGTTTTCAAATACTTCGCATCCGATAATATCAAACCAAAAATATTCGCCCTCTTCAAGTTTGCAAGATTTTCTTGTATCTTCTATAGTTGAAGTTATGATTTTATTGGTGAGTTTTTTTGCCTCTTCTGGAGTGTTTATATCTAAAAACTTTATAATTCCTCTATTGGGATTATAATACTCTACAATCAGCTCTTTCTCGGCTATTTTAAATTTTGCGCCTCTTTTGAACTGTTCGGGAAAATCGCTGAGAAGATGAAGTTTCATCTCCCCTTTCAAACCGACAGAGCGGCCCAGTTTTGCAACATCTACCTTTTGCAAAACTAATCCTCCCTGATCTGAACGTTTACCTTGTAACTGATTCCGTCTTTTGCTTTGCAACCGGAAATTAGGGTTTTGATAGCGCCTATCATCTTGCCCTCTTTCCCTATCAATTTCCCGGCGTCAACTCTGTTTGCGATGATTGTTATCTCGCTAAAACCTTCGTTGATATCATTCCTTTTGACTTCTATATCTTCTGGAACAGTAGCGATAAGTTTCGCATACTTTTCCACAAATTTTTCAATCATCTTATTTTCCGGTGATTTTTTTAACTCTTTCACTCATTTTAGCGCCTACGCTAAGCCAGTAGTTTAATCTCTCTTCGTCAAATTTCACTGTTGCAGGCTCGGTTAAGGGATTGTAATATCCTATAGACTCTATCCAGCCTCCATCTCTTCTTTTTCTACTATCCGTTACAACGATTCTATAAAATGGTCTTTTCTTTCTCCCCATTCTAGTTAGTCTAATAACTGTCATTTAAATTTCTCCTTTTTTTATAGTTAAGTAAGGTGAATAAGTTTAATAAGGCGAGCGTAATGACTCAACTTACTCAACTTACTCAACTTATCTAGGAATTCCTCCCGTTTTCATCTGATTCATCATATTTTGCAAGTCTTGCATGCCCTTTTTACCAGAAAATTTCTTAGCAAATTTAGCCGCATTGTTAAACTGTTTCAAAATTTTATTGACCTCTTGCTGACTCAAACCGGCGCCTTGAGCAATTCTTCTTTTTCTGCTGTTGTTTTTCATAATAAGGTCGGGGTCTTTTCTCTCTTTAGGGGTCATAGAGCTAATCATCGCTTTGATTTTTTTGATCTCTTTTGAATTGTCAAGATCAACATTTTTCAAAGCGCTTGCAACATTTCCCATACCAGGAATCATAGATATCAAAGACTTAAGGCTTCCCATCTTTTTCAAAGACTCAAGCTGCTCTAGAAAATCTTCGAAATTGAATTTTCCTTTTTTTATCTTTTTGGTTAACTCTTTAGCTTTCTTCTCATCAATTACAGCCGCCGTCTTTTCGGCTAAAGACTCGATATCGCCGGCTCCCATCAAACGGCTAGTTATACGTTCAGGAATAAAAACTTCCAAATCCGGCATCTTTTCGCCTGTTCCTATAAATCTTAACGGTACGCCTATTTGGTGAGCTATACCTATAGCCACGCCGCCTTTGCTATCGCCGTCAAATTTTGTAAGAATTACCCCGGTTATGCCTATCTCTTCATTAAACTTAGCCGCGCTTCTAACAGCATCCTGTCCCGTTAAAGAATCGGCTACATAAAAGATATCGTCTGGTTTTGCCGCTTCTTTCACACTTTTCAGCTCTTCCATCAAAGCTTCATCGATAGCAAGACGACCGGCAGTATCTATCAATACTACATCATAAAGATTTTTGTTTGCGTAGTCCAACGCATCTTTTACGACTTTTACGGGTTCGCTTCCCTCTTCGCTAAAAACGTCAACCTCTATCTGCTCTCCTATCTGTTTTAGCTGTTCTACAGCCGCAAGCCTTTGAAGGTCAGCAGCAACCATCAAAACTTTCTTTTTTCGAAGTTTTAGATAGTATCCAAGTTTTCCCGTGGTTGTGGTTTTTCCGCTTCCTTGAAGGCCGGTCATCAAAACTACCGTAGGAGGCTTAGAAGCAAAAACAAAACCCTGCTTGCCCTCAACTTCTAAAATATCTTTTAGATTTTTTTCTAAAGCCTTTAAAAAATTCTCTTTTCCTATACCGGCTTTTTTTGTATCCAACTCAACTTTGTTTAGAAGCTCTTTTACAACTTTATGGTGAACATCAGATTTTAACAACGACTTTTTAAGCTCAACGAGCGCTTTTTTAAGAGCTTTCTCATCATCTTGAAATCTGATCTTTTTTATAGCGTTGCTAAATGAGTTGGATATAGCTTCAAACACCTATTGATTCCTTCTATTTAAAAATTTTGTTAAAATTACCTACTTTTACGTGAGTGTGAATTTTACTTAAAAAAAGATTAATTTTAGCTAAATTTAAAATTCAAAAACTCCCGATACTATAACAATTTTTTAAAATCGTCAGGTTCTGGCGATTCAAAAGAGTAATCAAATAGCTCTATCTTAGCCGCATGCAGCATAATTCTGTCCCACTCTTTTCCTCCATATAGAGTATCGCCTAGCACAGGATGGTCTATTCTTGCTAAATGGACTCTTATTTGATGTGTTCTTCCCGTCTTTATAACGGCTTTTACTTTTGTGTATTTGGCAATCACCTCCAAAGGCTCTACTATGGTTAAAGCCTCTTTCCCTTTGGAGTAAGAGATTTTACTCTTTGCTCTTCCTCCCTTTTTGATAGTCAAAATCGGAAGGTCAATAGTTGTCTCTTCAGGCAAAATTCCTTCAACCCAGGCAAAATACTCTTTATAAACCTTTCCTTGTCTGAAAGCTTCTATCGCCTCTTTTCTAAACTCTTCATTCTTAACTAGAAGCAAAACTCCGCTCGTCTCTTTGTCAAGCCTGTGAAGAAGTCTGTAGCCGCTATCTTTCTCTATCTCTTCACTGGTTACAAAAGCCGGTTTGTTTATAGCTAAAATATTTTCATCCTCATATATCACATCTAGTTTAGAAATCTCTTTAACTCTAAATTTCGTTTTAGTATCTATCTCTCCTCTTGCTATTTTTACCTTTTTGTTGCCGACATATACCAAACCTCTGTCTATAAGCTCTTTAGCCTTTTTATTGGAGATATCTAGCTGTTTTGCTAGAACTTTGTATGCTTTATCCTTCAAACTTTTCCTTTATATTTTTTTCCATATCTTTCATAAACTTTTGTATATTTTCATTTATTGGAAGTTTTAGTTTTTTCCTTTTACTTGTCTCGCCGCTAAGAAAGTGTATATCCTTTTTTGCAATCTTGAAGCTTTTACTTAAAAATTTCACTAGCTCTTTATTAGCTTCCCCGTCTACGGCCGGAGCTTTTATGTTTATTTTTAGACTATCTCCTAAAATTCCTGCAATTTTGTTTTTACTCGAATTTGGCTGAGCTTTTATATAAAAAATGACAAAGTCATCTTTTATCTCATACCACATCATAAGCCTCTTTTATCTTTTTTAAAATCTTTTTTATATCCGCTTTTGCAACGATTTTTGTAGGCTGAAAATCTTTTTTTTCAAAAACCTCTTCTAGCTCATCCGCTTCTATAAGTTTTATACCCTCAACATATGAATATGACTCTTTTTGATTATAGATGTTTTTCCCGCTAATTATAGGTTTATTGAAAAATGCCGGTTCTAAAGGGTTATGACCTCCCACGTTAGCAAAACTTCCGCCGAGAATAACTAAATCGCTAATAGTATAAATATTTATCAATTCTCCCATTTTATCTACTAAAACCACATCCGCATCAAAACTGCTATTTTGACTAAATCTATGATAACTAAGCCCCTCGGCCTTGCATCTAGATGAAAGAAGCTCATCTACTTCCTCAAATCTCTCCGGATGTCTTGGAACAATAACCAGAACCGAATCTTTGTTATTTTTAAGCCAGGCGGTAAAAATGATCTCCTCTTCAGGTTCATGAGTGCTTGCCGCAACAATCACTCTTTTTTTCGTTTTTTCATAACTTTTGGCAACTACAGGTTTTACTGCCAGTTTTATATTTCCGGCTACCTCCACATTTTTAGCACCAAGAGTTTTTAGTCTCTTTTTATCCGTTTCTGTCTGAGCAAATACAAAATCTATATTTTCAAAAATCTTTTTATAAAACCACCTGAATCTCAGATAGTTTTTGTAGCTTCTATCGCTAATTCTAGCGTTAATCAAAAAAGTTTTAGCCCCTCTTTTTTTAGATAGATAAAAAAGAAGATACCATAGTTCAGCTTCCGTTACTACAAGAACTCTACCTGGTTTTAGCCAAAACCACAAAAATATCTCAAAAGGCAAAAATCTCACATCCGCATTTGAATACTTTCTAGCCGCCTCAAATCCCGTATCGGTTATAACTGAGAGATTGACTTTGTCAAAACTTTCGATCAAAGGTTTTAAAGATAGAGTCTCTCCAAGACTGCACGAGTGAAAATGGATGGTTTTATCTTTGAAAGAGGGATTTTTAAAAAGAAAAAATCTCGACGGAATCGATCTTTTATACTTGTTTTTGAAAGAAATTATTAATAAAAAGGGAATTAAAACTATATAAAAAAAAGTTAATAAAACTGTGTAGATAAATAGAAACATTAAACCTCTTTGGAATTTGGAACTAGGAATTGGAAATTAGGATTTTTCTAATTCCTAATTCCTGATTGCTAATTCCTATACCGTCTCTTCCTCTTTTTCAAGATAGAGTATTCTACCGCAGTGAGGACAGGTTACGATCTCTTCGGCTTTAATAACTTTAGAGAATGTTTTGTCGTTTATTTTCATAAAGCATCCCATACATGCTTGCTTTTTTACCGGGACTACGGCGCTGTTTCCAGCCCATCTTCTTATCTTCTCATAAAAAGCTAAAATTTTTTGAGGGATTTTTGAAACAAGTTCTTGTTTTTTTTCAAAAACTTTTGTTCTTTCATCTTCTATATCTCTTAGTTCAGCCTCTACGGACTCTTTTGTCTTTTCAAGCTTCTCTTCTATCTCTTTTAACTGATTTTCCAAAGCCTCTTTCTCTTCAAGTTTTGTTTCGCAAAGATTTTCAAGTCTTGCAATCTCTTCGTTTGCGAAGCTTATCTGCTCTTTTGCAATTTCCTCTTCAAGACTGATAGCTTTTGCCTCTTTTTCTGTTTTAACGTTAGCGCTTTTTTTAGAGAGCTCCTCTAGTTTTTCGGCAAGTTCCTGAAGATGAAGCTCATTCTTTCTCTTTTTGAGTTCACACTCTTGAATTTCGTCGTTTAGCTGTTTTATTGCAGCTTCTATAGTTCTCTTTTCTTTTTCTACTTTTTCTAGTCTTGCTTTCGTCTCTGCAATTTTCGGTTCAAAAGCATCTATATCTTTATCTATTTTGGATAGTTCTACCAGTTGTTCTATAAACTGTTTCATCTTTTTCCTTTTAGCGTTAATTGCTACTTTTTTCTATAAATTTGTGAAAAAATCTTTTAAAATTACGGTTTTTATAGATTTTTCAGATTAATCCGAAGGGATTTTTTGTTGTTGAAATTATAGCTTCTATTTGATTTTTTTTCAATTCGTCAGCTAAAATCTGACCAAAAAATCGCTCGCTTGAGTAGTGCTCTATATCAATAAGACTAAGTCCCAAAGACTTTGCCTCCATCGCATCATGATACTTTATATCACCTGTCAAAAATAGGTCAGCTTTTACATCTTTTATCAATGAACCGCCGGCTCCAGTGGTAAGAGCTACGCTTTTTATTCTCTCTTTGCACTTAAGTACTCTAACTTTTTCCAAGCCGAAAGCCTCTTTTACCAACCGTACCATCTCTTCAAAACTTTTATCCACTTCAAAATAGCATATAAAATCTTCGCAAATAGCTGAGCTAAAACCTAAAACTTTTTTTGCAACATAGCTGTTTAGATGCGTTTTATCAAAATTTGTATGCATCGATATCAAAAAGATATCTTTTTTTATAAACTCTTTTATAAGATTTGAAGGATATGAAGAGAAATCCAGCTCTTTTATGCCTTTAAAAATAAGAGGATGGTGCGTTACAACCAATGTCTTTGCTTCAAGAGAGGATAAAAGCTCAAAATCTATATCCATAGAGACAACAATCCTATCTACTTCATCATCGAAACTTCCAATCTGAAGTCCGCTGTTATCCCAACTCTCTTGAAGTTCAAAAGGACTAATTTTGTTTAAAATATCATAAACCTCTTTTAGTTTCAAGTTAATGCCTTTTCACTATTTAACTCTTTATAAACCTGAGCGCACCCGCGAGCTAATTCTCTAACTTTTAAGATAAAATTTTGTCTCTCGGTTACGCTTATAGCCTTTCTTGCATCTAAAGTATTAAATATATGACTAGCTAAAAGACAATAATCATACGCGGCCAAAGGGATTTTTTGTTCTAAACATCTTTTACACTCCTTAGCCGCATCTTCAAAATGCCTAAACAGCATCGAAGTATCTGCCACTTCGAAATTGTATCTGCTAAATTCAAACTCGCTTCTTTTATGAACATCCGCATAAGTTACGCAACTACCGTCAGAATTTTTATTCCAGACTATATCAAAAACACTTTCGACTCCTTGCAGATACATAGCTAGTCTCTCTGTCCCGTACGTTATCTCAACAGCCACTGGATCGCAAGAAAATCCCCCCACCTGCTGAAAATAGGTAAATTGAGTAACCTCCATACCATCTAACCAAACTTCCCAACCTAACCCCCAAGCGCCAAGAGTAGGGCTCTCCCAATTATCCTCTACAAACCTTATATCATGATTTTTTATATCCAGTCCCAAAGCCTCCAGGCTTTTGAGATAAAGCTCTTGTATATTGTCCGGGCTTGGCTTTATAAGTACTTGAAACTGATAATAAGCCCCTAGTCTGTTAGGATTTTCTCCATATCTGCCATCAGTGGGACGACGTGAAGGAGCAACATAAGCTGTTGCCCACGGTTTATCGTCAAGAGATTTTAAAAAAGTAGCCGGATGAAAAGTACCTGCGCCACTTGGAAAATCATAAGGCTGCACTATCGTACAACCCTCCCTTGCCCAAAAATCTTGGAGTTTAAGTAAAATTTCACTAAATGTCAACACAACTCTTCCTTTTCGAGAAATTTTTTAAAATTTTCGCAACTAATTACTTGAGCATGTTCAACTAAATAATTTAATCGATTTATTTTCCCTTTAAAATGATTATGAAAAGTTCTCTTTTTATCTTTTTGGGTATCATACACAATAAATACACTTTTTTTGTGTTTATAAAACTCATCATACGAAGCTAGCGACTTTTGAACAAAATATTTTGAAAGCATATGAAACGACTCATGGATTTTTAAATATATCTGCTGTAACTTCTCTTTCGTTATCCATTTTTTAGGTTCATCAATAGTTCTTAAATCTTTAAACTCGATAAACAGGGTATGGTTTTTATTAAAATTCAAAATTATTGCATCTACCGTTGCTGGCTCATTTTGACTCACTTTACACTCTTGTAAACAATAACTTGGAAACTTATCAAAATCGACACATTTTCTATTATTATCCAAACACATATTATCACTTACAGCTTTTAATGTATCAACTAAAGATAATTTATCAATAAGTTCAGCTTTTATTTTATTTACCATTTGAAGTTATCCAATTCCATATTTTCTAATATATCTATCGGCTGTGATAACAGCTCATAAATTGGTGACAAATCATCACCTATTCGCTCAATTTTTGCAAGATTATTCTCTTTTAGAGCCAAATAAAAATTTGCATCAATTTTTGTCTGTTTATATAATAGTTCTAATGCTTCAATCATATAAGGACTATGAGAATTTACTACTATTTTTACACCTTTATTTACAAGCTCAACTAACACCTTAGCCATTTCTAATTGCCATTTTGGATGTAAATGAACTTCTGGTTCATCAAAAACCAAAATCCTATCTTTAGTCAAATATCCATTCTTTATCAAAACATAAATGATCGCAAACTGTTTAATGCCCATAGCTACATTATCCATTTCAAACTCATTGTCATTTTTTACAAAAACCCATTTATCTTTATTAATTTCGTCATATTTTTTAAAACTTCCATTGGTTATAATTTCTATCGTAGATAATATATTTTTAAAGTCAATATTTGAAAAAGTCTTGGCTTTCTGGGATAGTTTAATATATAGATCCCACCACAGATAGTTATACTCTATTTCAAAATCTATTATTGAATTTGCTTTATTTATACCTGAAAGTGTTTGATATAAATTAAAAATAAAAGGCGTTTCTATAAAAACTGCGTCTAAAAACTTAATTTTTCCTTTTCTTGCACTCTGCTTTTGAAAATCTACTTCTATATCATCCAGTTTTATAAGTGTATCTCTATGCAATAACTGACTTTTTGATATCTTACTAAAAATCCATTTAATTTTATGTATATATTGAGAACTGGCTTCAATGTTTTTTAATTTACTATTTAGAACAAAAAGTCTGGCTTTTAATAATGCAAATAGAGCTTTGCCGACACTACTTTTTCCCGTATCATTCTCACCGGCTATCACCGTTAAACCTTTAAGCTCAATATCAGCCTTTTTAATCATCCCAATATCTCGTAATTGCAAACGCATACTTACCCTTTATAAAGTTATAAAGGCTTGAAGCCTTTTTTTCTTTTCTATTTTAGCCCCAACTCTTTTTCTATTTTTGCTTGATCAAAACCACATATCCAACGATTACCCACCAATATCACAGGCACTCCTCGACATCCGTGTCGCTGACAATCTTGCGCCGCTTTTTGGTCTTTGCTTATATCTATATCTTTAAACTTTATACCTTTGGCTCTAAAGTAGTTTTTAGCTTTTACACACCAATGACAGCCTGGTCCCGTAAATAAAACAACCCTTTTTTGAGGTTTTTTTTCACTCATTTGACCTCCTTAAATTTAAAAAGTTAAAATGGTTGAGTAGTCAAAGATGTTAATTATTTCAACTGCTAAACTCCTCAACTATTTTAACTATCCTGCACTCATACAAATCAAATCACCAACATTTTTGCCTATTTTATCGGCTACTACGGAACACTTTACTTTAAAAAGAAAAAAGAGCCTCTCATCTTTCATCTCTTCCATACACTCAAAATTCCCCATACCTTTTGCAAGTATCAGTTCCGCCTTTTTAAAAAGCTCTTTTGTCTCTTCATTTACTCTATCTAAGATAAATCCTGGAGCATCAACCCCGCTATCCACAATAGTGGCGATTTTATCCATATCTATAGCTTTCGCATCAGATACGGTAACATCGTTAATTATAGGCCTTCCTCTTACAACATAGTAGATATCTAGTTTTGGATTGAAATCTAAAAATGTCTCTATCATAACTTTATCAAAGAGATGTTCTCCTACGTTATCTCCTATGACCATCAAAGATTTCGCCTCTTTTAGTCTCTTTTTGAAAAGCTCTTTATGATCTACGGCAAATTCGGCTTCAAAAATAGTCTCAATCTCTTTTTCTATATCAAAAGCAACTTCAGTGGCAAAATCTATAACGTTCCCTGCTACTGCGGCTCTTAAGGCCGTATCCGCAATATCTTTAGAATTATCTATTTTTGTTAGAACTAGCTCTAATAGTTTCAAAGCTTTATCGGTAGATTCTATCTTTTTCTCTTCATAAAGATCTATTTTACCGACAATCTCAGAAATCTTAGGGTACAAAAGCGACGCGGCCTCTGGCGGTGTCTGCTCTATTTTCAGTTTGGATATAAGTTTTGCAGACTCTTTCAAAACCTTGACGGCGCAATCTTCTTCACAATTTATCGCTTTTACAACTCTCAATGTCTGGTTATAAAGACAAGCCAGACAATCTGGTTTCATATACATTATTTTCCTTGTTGTTTTTTGGACTAGTTAAAAAAGTCAAGCAGTTGAGTAGAAAAAAACCGCTATTACTCAACCGCTCAACTATTCAGCCAATTAACTACAACAGCACTTCTATCTGACTGGAATCTGCTTCAACTTTTTTCGCTTTAGCTATGCGATCTTCTTCAAGTTTTGTCTTTAGCTCATCATCATCTATAGCCAAAATCTGCATAGCAAGATATGCCGCATTAACAGCTCCGGCTTTTCCTACCGCTACCGTAGCGACAGGCATACCGGCAGGCATTTGAACCGTGCTTAAAAGCGCATCCATTCCGTCCATAAATCCTCCCTTCATAGGCACGCCTATAACGGGTTTAACCGTTAAAGAGGCTACCACGCCTGCCAAATGAGCGGCCATTCCGGCGGCACAGATAAATACTTTAGCGCCTTTTTTTTCAGCCTCTACAACATAACTTTTTGTTCTATGAGGACTTCTGTGAGCGCTAGAGATGAGCAACTCATACTGAACGCCAAACTTTTCAAGTACATTTGCGCACTCTTTCATAATCTCATAATCGCTTTTACTTCCCATTATAATAGATACAAATCTCATAATACTCCTTTACGTTTGGTTTGATTAAAAATTTTTGGAAAAATCTACCTACCTTTAAATCAAAGCCGCCTTTTTAGCGTAATGATCACTATCTTCCATTATACAGAGTTTATGCTTTTTAAACCTCATATTAAAAATATACGCAAAAAAGTATAAAGAGGCATATACGGTTATTACTAAAGAAACCAGATTTGTAAGTATATATATACTCTCTTTAGAAAACCCTAAGATACCTCCTACCAAACCTATCAAAAAACTAAATACCAATGTGCCTACTAATGTAGCGACCATAGCCCTCCACTGCCATGCCCACCAGAATGGAACTACATTTTTAATCGTTACTTTTTCCAATTTTTCTCCTAAAAAACGAGAAAGGCTCCATTTTACACGGAAGCTTTACTCTATTTTGATTTCCGCTATGAATACACTCCATCTCTTTGCCGGACTCGGTCTGGATTTTGTAAAATATCACAAACCAAGAGCCCTCTTTTTTGTAAACTTTTCCTATCTCGTTTTCACACTCCGTCAACTCCCCGTTAGGTGAAACTATCTCTACCTCATCGCCTTTGCACATCTTATCTTTTGTCAAAAAGTAAAGCCCGTCTTCCGTAACTTCAGCCGTTACTTGATGTGTTCCTTCACTGATAGAGCTGTCTAACTTTTGAGTATCTGCCTTCTCATAAGGTCTTTGAATAAGATATGCGTCGGTAAAACCCCTATGTTTAGTAGTATGCAACTCTTTTTGATAGATTTCGGGATAAAATCTGCCATTATAATAATCGTCTATAGCACGCCTATAAACCTTAGTCGTTATCGCCGTATAGTAAGGGCTTTTTGTTCTTCCTTCGATTTTTAGGCTATCTACCGCTTTGCTATCTAAAATCTCTTTTATGTGGCTTGCTAGATTTAGGTCTTTTGCATTCATTATATATGTTCCCTCGTCTGCCACCTCTTCTAGTTTAAAAAGCGTTCCGGTCTCTGGATTTTCCGCATAAAGAGTATAAGGAAACCTACAGTCATTTGCGCAGCTACCTCTATTTGGCACCCTTCCGCTTTGCATAGTCGATATAAGACATCTTCCGCTATAAGCAAAACACATGCTTCCGTGAACAAAAACCTCTAGCTCAAGTTCAGGCAATTTCTCTTTTATTATCTGAACATCTTTTAGGCTAATCTCTCTTGCTACTATGATTCTTTTTACTCCAAGTTCAAAATATACCTGAGCGTCTAAATAGTTCATAACGTTTGCCTGAGTGGAAAGGTGCAAGTCTATATGAGGAGCGATCTCTTTACAAAGCTTGATAACGCCGGGGGTACTGACGATGAAAGCATCAGGCTCCAGCTCAGCCATCTTCTCAACATGTTTTCTAAAAAGCTTTATTTGCGAATTGAAAGGAAATCCGTTTATTGTACAATAAACCTTCTTTCCTCTTGCGTGAGCGTAATCGATACCTTCTTTAAAACTCTCGATCGTAAACTCTTTTCCGCTTCTAATTCTCAAACTAAAATGGCTTACGCCTCCGTAAACGGCATCGGCCCCATAATTGATGGCAATTTTTAGTTTTTCTAGATTTCCGGCAGGACTTAACAGCTCCACTTTTTTCACTCTATCCTCACTTATTCTCATACTCTTCTATGATTTTTATAAATCTTTTATATCCCGTCATTCTCGCATAATCTTTCGCACTGTAGTTGAAACTATCTTTAGTTTTAGTATCCACGCCAAGTGACAAAAGATATCTAGCAATCTCTTCATCCCCATAGCTAACAGCGGCCATAAGCGGTGTAAAACCAGACTTTCTTTTGGTAGTATTAGGGTCTAAGCCACTCTCGACTAAAAAAGTAACAATATCAAGCCGTCCTTTCTTTATAGCGTCATCCAACAGCGAGACCCCTTCCTCATCAACTTCAAAAATATCTGCGCCGCTTTTTGCCAAAAGTTTAAATACTCCTAAACTGCATCCATTTTTAATGGCAAATCTAAGAAGCGATTCTCCGTTTTCATTTTTTAAAGAAGAGATATCATCTATCTCCCCAAGCAGCTCTTTCACCCCTAAAATATTATCTCTTTTAATCTCGTTAAAAATATTCATAAATCCCCCATCTGCTATAATTAAGATAATATTATATCAAATATTAAAAGGGATAAAATGAGAGTCGATCTTCACAATCACACAAAACTTTGTAACCACGCGGAAGGTGAAATCGAAGAGTATATAGAAGCCGCAATCGAAAAAAAGATAGATGTTTTTGGTTTTAGCGATCACGCTCCGATGAACTTTGATCCAAAATACAGAATGAAACTATCGCAGATACCGCTATATGAACAGATGGTTAAAGAAGCCAAAGAGAGATATAAAGATAAAATAGAGATTCTTTTAGCCTATGAGGTAGATTTTTTACCCGGACTCATAGAAGATAGGGTCTTAAACGCAAAAGTGGATTATCTCATAGGCTCGGTACATTTTCTGCCTAGAGCTAACTCTCACAAAGAGATATTGATACATCAAGACCTTTGGGGTTTTGACAATCCCGAGTTTATCGGCGAATATAAAAATCAAGATATAGATAAAATCTGGCAAGACTATTTTGATGCGATAGAGACGATGGCGAAAAAAAGAGTTTTTGATATAGTCGGTCATTTAGACCTTATAAAAGTTTTTAATTATAAACCTAAAAAAGATGTAAGAGTGATTGCAAAAAACGCTTTAAAAGCCATAAAAAAATCTGATATGGTTTTGGAAATATCTAGTGCGGGACTAAGAAAACCGGTAGGCGAAATCTATCCTAGCAAAGAACTTTTAGAAATGGCTTATGAAATGGATATACCTATCACTTTTGCAAGCGATGCCCACAAACCTGAACAAGTTGGATATAAAATAGAGGAGATTGAAAAATTAGCAAAAGAGATCGGTTTCAGAAAATGTGCTGTATTTAGAAATAGAGATAGAAAATTGATTAATTTTTAATCAAAAATTATAAATTACAACTCTATTTTTCTGCTAAAATGAATACGATTTTAATTTTTCATCAAGGAGTATTTTATGAGTGATGCAGTAAAAGCTTTTTTTACTATGTTAAAAGAGCAAGAGATTGAGTTTGTAGATTTTAGGTTTACAGACATTTTTGGTAGATGGCACCATGTTGCGTACAACGCAAAAGCGGTAAACGAAGAGATGTTTACAAACGGTATTCCGTTTGACGGAAGTTCTATAAGAATGTGGAAAAACATCAGCGAATCTGACACTCTTTTGATGCCTGACGCTAGTACGGCATTTATCGATCCTTTTACTGCCGATCCAACTGCAGTGGTCATCTGTTCTGTATGCGACGTTGACGGAACTCCTTATTATAAAGATCCAAGAACTATAGCCAAAAAAGCTCTTGATTATCTAAACGAAACGGGTATAGGCGACGCGGTATATTTTGGACCTGAAAACGAATTTTTTATTTTCGATCATATCCACGTAGTCGATGAAATGCATAGTCAAGGGTATGAAATAGATTCCGAAGAGGGCGCTTGGAATATGAAACATGATCCAAGAGACGAAGGCGGATACAACATAGGTCACAGACCTGCTCCAAAAGAGGGATACTTCCCGGTTCCTCCTGTTGATAGCCAAATGGATATAAGAGCTGAAATGGTTAAAGTTCTAGAAGAGACAGGAATTGAAACTTACGTTGTCCACCATGAAGTTGGAACAGCTGGACAAGGTGAAATCGGAGTTAGATTTGGTGATATCATCACTGCCGCCGATAATGTTCAAAAATATAAGTATGTGGTAAAAAACGTTGCTCATATCAACGGAAAAACTGCAACTTTTATGCCAAAACCTCTTTACAACGACAACGGAAACGGTATGCACGTTCACTGCTCTATCTGGAAAGATGGGAAAAACCTATTTTTCAAAGCAGGCGAATATGGAAATCTAAGCGAAATTGCAAAATGGTTCATAGGCGGTATCATAAAACATGCTGGTGCGGTTGCTGCATTTACCAACCCATCGACAAACTCTTATAAAAGATTGATGCCTGGATTTGAAGCTCCTTCCGTACTTGCTTATAGCGCAAGAAACAGAAGCGCATGTTTTAGAATCCCTTACGGCGCAGGAGAAAAAAGCGTAAGAGTTGAATTTAGAAGCCCTGATAGCTCAAGCTGTCCTTACCTTGCATTTACCGCTATTTTAATGGCAGGACTTGACGGCATAAAAAATCAAATTGACCCAGGCGAACCAAGAGATGAAGACCTATTTGAATATACTCTTGAAGAGCTAAGAGATCAGGGAATTAAAACTATGCCTGCAACATTAAGAGAAGCTTTAGAAGAGTTAAAAAGAGATCATGACTTCCTAACTGTAGGCGGAGTTATGAGCGAAGATTTTATAAAAGAGTATATAGATTGGAAATATGAAGTAGAAGTTAATCCTGTGGAGGGAAGACCTCATCCATACGAATTTATCCTATACTACAGCTGCTAATAAAACCAAAAGGCTTTACGCCTTTTGGCCTCTCTTTATTAAAAAACTTTTTATCTTCTTCTAACACAACTTAAAGTAATATTTAATCTTAACTATTTTTATAATTTATCTACTATTTACCGAGGAACTTTATGGATTACCAAAAAATTTTAGAAGAGATATACAAAGAGATAAAACCTGAACTTGGCAAAGGCAAAGTGGCAGACTATATACCTGAACTTGCGAAAGTTGAATCAAAACAGTTTGCGATGAGTATAGTAACGCTCGATGGAAAAAGTTACAATATAGGCGATTATAAAAAAAGATTCTCTATACAAAGCATATCCAAAGTCTTTACGTTTACCATGGCTTTAAAAATGTATTCTAAAGAGTTATACAAAAGAGTAGGAGTAGAACCAAGCGGCTCTCCTTTTAATTCGTTAGTCCAGCTCGAATATGAAAAAGGAATTCCGAGAAACCCTTTCATAAATGCCGGGGCTTTAGTTATTACCGACTCTTTGATACACCATTTTCAAGATGAATTTATAACTTTAGAAAATATATTAAAATTTATACGTTCAATTAGCCATACTCCAAATATCAATATAAATCCTTACGTTGCAAAATCTGAAATGGAACATGGATATAGAAACAGAGCTTTGGCAAATCTTATAAAAAGCTTTAATAATCTATATACCGATCCTGTAGTTTGCGTAGAAACATATTTTAAACATTGCGCAATCGAAATGAACACCTTGGAGTTAGCAAAGAGCATGCTGTTTTTAGCAAACAAAGGAAAAGACCCTATTACAAAAAAAACATTTTTAAGTCCAAACCAGACAAAAAGGATCAACGCAGTTATGCTTACCTGCGGACACTATGACGCAAGTGGAGAGTTTGCTTTTCACGTTGGATTGCCTGCAAAAAGCGGAGTTGGAGGCGGCATAGTAGCCGTGGTTCCGGGGAAAATGGGCATTTGCGTATGGTCGCCTGCGCTTAACAAGTACGGCAACTCTCTAGTTGGAACCTTAGCGTTAGAACTGTTTACAACAAAAACGGGATTATCAATATTTTAAGAGCCGAACTTCTCCTTCACATAATTTTTAAACCAACTAGTACAGCATCCCCCGCTAGGATTTCTTAGAGCGCAGTTGCAACCGTGAAGTTTAACTTTCATCTTTTTCTCTTTAAAAGAATCGGGACCAATGCTCCCTTTTGTATAGTTAAAACAAAAACATACTATTCCATCTTCGCTTGAGAAATTTTTATATCCAACCTCTCTTATAACATCCTCTTGCGTTAGATTTTCTCCTATAGCAAAATAGATATTTTCACAATCGCCGCTCCAACAAAAGTAATACTCTTTATCTTTTTTTATTTTAGATATATCCTTCAGATGAGCCATCAAAACCTCATGAGATACCTTTTGTCCTTTCTGTTTACATTTTGGACAGATTCCTTCCGTTACAAATAACATAATTTTCCTTTAAAAAAGTAGTTTATCTTCTATAATCGGCTCCTCTTTCATAGCAGGAGGTTTTGAAATATCAGTAAAAACCTCTCTTTTACCGTTATATTTAGTTATTATAACACCTTTTGGAACATCAAACTCTCTTTTAATTTCAGGATGTTTTTTCAAAAGCTCTTTAAAAAATTTACCTACAACAGGCGCCGCTGCCACGCCTCCCGATTCTCCCTTTCTCATAGGGGTATTGTTATCTTTTCCAAACCAAACAATAGCCTCTAACTCTGGCGTAAAACCGCAAAACCATGCGTCTATATTATTGTTTGTCGTTCCTGTTTTTCCTGCTATCTCCAACCCTTTTACTCTAGCTCTTTTTCCTGTTCCTCTCTTAACCACATCTTTTAATATGTCTATCATCAAATATGCCTGTTTTGGTTCAAATAGATACTCTTTTTTTTCCTCTTTTTCATAGATTATATCTCCGTTTTTATCACTAATTTGCAAAATAAGTCTTGGTTTTACTTTCGTTCCATAGTTGGAAAAGATCGAATAAAAACCTGCAAACTCATAAGGTGAAATCCCTAAACTTCCCAAAGATAAGGAGAGATCCATAGGCAAATCTTTAAAACCGAATCTTTTTAACTCTTTGTAAACATTCAAAAGTCCTATCTCGTTTACAAGATTTATGGTAGCTAGGTTTCTTGAATGGACCAAAGCCTCTCTAAGAGTTATAAGACCTTTAAAATCTTTCTCATAATTTTTAGGCTGCCATTTTTTTACCTCATCCCCGTTGTCAAACTCGTAGGTTCGAGCAACATCCGGAATCAAAGATACGGTAGAGTAGCCCATATTGAGGGCTACTTGATATATAAAAGGCTTAAAAGAGCTTCCCGGCTGCCTTTTTGATTGGGTAGCTCTACTAAAGGAGCTTTTTTTATAATCGACCCCTCCGACCAAAGCTAAAATATCTCCGCTCTTATTCTCCATAACAACCATAGCGCCGTTAAGAGTCTCTACCTGCTCTTCGTTTTTGGCTCTTTTAAGAATTGCTTCATATCCCTCTTTTAGAACTTTTTTCGCTAGTTTTTGATATTCAAGATCAATAGTCGTATATATACTGTATCCCCCGCTTTTTAAATCTTCTAAATCTTTTGATAATCTTCTAACAATCTCATCTACAACATATGGCGCCCTGTTTTGGGTTAAAGTATCATCATAAACGATAGGCACTTCTTTTATAGATTTTGTGAACTCTTCATCATCTATCCATCCCAATTGATGCATTCTAGAGATTACTCTGTTGGCTCTCTCTAATGAGGCTTCTAAGTTTTTGGTAGGATCGTAAAAACTTGGAGCCCTTGGCAATCCAACCAACATAGCTGCCTCTTTTAGGGTCAAATCTTTCAAACTTTTATGGAAATAGCCTTGTGCCGCCGTCTTTATACCGTAATATCCGTGTCCAAAGTAGATCTGATTTAAGTATCTTTCTAATATCTCCTCTTTAGAGAGCATTGACTCTAAGCGTAAAGCTAGCAAAATCTCCTTTATCTTTCTCTCTATCTTCTTTTCTCTGCTCAAAACAGTATTTTTTACCAACTGTTGCGTAAGAGTACTTGCGCCCTCTACAAACTTTCTAGCCTTTATATCTTTAATAATCGCCCTAAAAATCGCATCGAAATTTATTCCATGATGCTCAAAAAAGAGTGTATCTTCTATAGCCAAAAGAGCTTCGATAACGTGTGCTGGTATCTCTTCATACCTAGCATATACTCTGTTTTCCTCATCAAAGAGATTTGCAATCAGTTTTTTGTTTCTATCGTATATTTTGGTTGTTAGCTTAGGCTCATAGTTAATTATATAGTCGGCCTGTCCCCTTATTTGATCATAATAGTATAGAAGTATTGCGCCTATTGCCATAAAAGTTATCAATAAAAAAGATATAAAGTATCTCACTTTCTCCACTCTCTTTTAGCGAAATTTGACTCTATCAATCTTTTCGTATACTCTTTTTTTGGATTTTTTAAAATCTGATTCATTAAGCCCTCTTCAATTATCTCACCTTTTTTTATAACAGAAATCTCTTTGCAAATCTTTGAAGCGCTATCTATATCGTGTGTTACAAAAAGTGTCAAAAAATGAAATCTTTGCTTCATATCATTTAAAAGTTTTAAAATCATATCTTTTGTATTAGGATCTAGCGCAGTTGTTGGCTCATCAAGCAAAAGAAGCTTCGGCTCTAAAGAGAGAGCCATAGCTATAATGACTCTTTGAAGCTGCCCTCCACTAAGTTCTGGCGGAAACCTATCTAAAAACTCCTCTTTTAATCCTACCAACTTCATTAGCTCTTTTGCTCTATCCAAAGGGGTTAAAAACTGATCTTTTATCTTTGTTAGCGGAGATAAAGATGTAAACGGATTTTGGGGCACCAAAGAGATTGTCTTGCCTCTTTTTAACTCAAATTCGCTTTTTATCTTCATATCCGCTTTTATGTTCGATGGCAAAAGCCCCAAAAGAGCCTTTAAAGTCAGACTCTTTCCGCTGCCGCTCTCTCCAACTAATGCCAAAGAGTCTTTAATCTTAAAAGATATATCAACCAAAGTTTTTCTTTTTTCAATATCCGTTATTGTCAACTTTTCACAAATAAACATTATTTTGACCTAAACTCTTTTTGAAGTGACTCTATCTCTTTTAAAAGTCTATAAAAACTTTTTTTGCTCTCTTTTAACCTCGGAATCACCCTAAGCATAGGTTGTTTTACCGTAGGCGGCCTTATAGCCCCAACCAAAAAACCTTTTTGTAAAAGAGATTTTTGAGCCATTAAAACATCATTAGAGCTTTTAAACTCTATTGGAAGTATCAAAGACTCTATATCTTTATTCAAAACAGATTTTATTATATCTTTTCTTTCCTCAATTCTTTTTGATAACTTTTTACTCTTTTTTTCAATATATTTCAAAGCTTCATGAGCCAACAAAACATCAAAAAGTGAAAGAGCGGTAGTATAAATAATGCTTTTTGCTCTATTTTCTAAAAAAGATATTACCTCTTTGGAAGCTAAAATATAAGCCCCATAACTGCCGTAAGCTTTTCCCAAAGTCCCCATCTTTATATGATTAGATTTTGGAAGAATTTGATAGTAATCAAATATTCCCATAAGCTTTTGACCTATAACGCCGCTGCTATGTGCTTCATCCACTATTAAAAACGTACCATTCTCTTCAGCGATTTGAAAAATCTCTTTATTTAGCAAATCGCCGCTCATAGAGTATACGCCCTCTACGGCAATAAAAACTCTCTTAGCTGAGCTTTTTTTTATTTTTTTCTTTAAATCCTCCGCATCATTATGTCTAAAAAACTCAACCCTTCCTATGGTTAGCTTCGTAGCCAAAATACCGCTTGCGTGATACTCCTCATCTATCAAAAGAATATCCCCTCTTCTTGGCAGAGCCTCAATCATAGCGATATTTGCTAAAAAACCGCTTCCTAAAACCACCCCTTTTTCAAAACCGTTTACTCTGCAAAGTTCTTCTTCAAATTTTTTATGAATCTTAGTATATCCGTTTACTAACAAAGATGCTTTAGCGGCGTTTGACGGAAATTTTTTCAACTCCTTATAAGCTTTTTTCAAAAAACTCTTTTTCTCCGCAAATCCCAAGTAATCGTTCGAGGCAAAATCTTTGAGATTTTTATCATATACTACTCTTTGTCTAAATCTACCTGCCTTTTTTAAAGCTAAAAGCTCTTTTTCATACATTTATTGCCTTTGTCTCTTAAGTCATGATTTGTAAATTGATACTTCTGAAAAAAAATATAAATTGAACGAAGACTTTTAAATTTTAGCTTGAAAATTTTATGCTCGCCTTTAGGTGAAAAAAAGTGCACATAACCCCGAAGGGCGCTTACGTTTGTATTTTTTAATAAAATTTTCAAGCGTTAGTTTTACTAAAAATCTCAACTCGCCTGAGTGAAATTTGGTAATTTTTCAGAGCATTCAATTCACTATTTTGGTTTGGATATTAGTGTATTGGTTTATTTTTTTCCTAATATCCTAATACACCTTCAACCAGCAACCAACATAATTTTTCTAACAATCCTTTCATATCCTCTATCGATATCATTTTTATATATCTTTATCTCTTCTTTTAAAAATGGGTAAAAATCTCTCATATAGTATCCAACTATCTGTAAAAGATTTTTTTGGGTAGCATCGATTTTCGCTCTCTCAAAATCTAAAGCTTTTATATTTTTTAAATCTTTAGAGACTATTAGATGATAATATCTTCCAAGCTGAGAGTGATATACTCTTTTTTTATCTAAAAAGTAGCTAAGTTTAAGTCCAAGAATAAGAGAGGTTTGTCTATCTAATCGTAAAGCATCTTTAAAATTGTACCCTTTAAGATACTCCATCAAAATATAATCTTCTGTTTTTTTATACACTTTAGGAACATATTCGCTAGAAAGATGTTTTAAAACCTCATACTCTTTATCTATAAAATCAGGAACTCCATCTTTTTTTCTTTTCATAACACAAATTTTGCCTCTATATTCGACTAGAAAAATTTCACCTCTTTTTCCCTCAAAAATTTTTTTAAAGATTTTCATCTAGTCTAATAAAGGGGATAATCTTTTCGATTGTCAAACCTCTAGCGCAACTCTCAAAGCCGTTAACCTCTTTTATATACTTTTTGCAAAAACCCTCAACCATACAAGCTCCGGCTTTCCCTCTCCAATCACCGCTTTTTAGATATTTTTGCAGCTCCTTCTCGTCAAATATGTCAAAAATATAAGAGGTAACGCTAATATCAATAAATTCTATCTTTTTAGATTTATAGGCGGTGCAAGTTATTATAGAGACTTTAGAACCGCTTTGAAGCTTTAATATATTTTTTGCCTCTTCTTCGTTTTTTGCTTTTCGAAGTATTTTATCTTCAACGCTAACTACCGTATCGGCTACTAATAAAGGTATGCTCAATCCAAACTTCTCAATAGCCTTTTGAAGTTTTCCTTTTGCGACATAATAGACAAAACTTCTAGCAGAGGTATATTTTAAAGCCAGAGAGTCTTCGTCAAAATTAACGGGAGATTGCTTAAACTCAACTCCGGCTTCAGTCAAAATCTTTGCTCTTGTTTCACTTGCGCTAGCAAGTATTATCAACCTAGCTCCTTTAAAGCTCTATCGCAACTACTTTCTATACAGCTTCCTCCAGGTTTATGTCTAAGATCAGGAATATTTAAAACGCCTCTTAAAACAGTCTCTACGGTAGCGTTTTTTGTTTTGAAAACCTCTTTTAGATACTCATGGGCTTTCATAGGATCAACATGATCTCCGCAAGTAAATATATCTACGGCGGCAAAACCGTATTCTGGCCAAGTGTGAATAGTCAGATGCGATTCGCTTATGACTACGACGCCGCTTACGCCATAAGGTTCAAATCTATGAAAAGAGCTACCTATAACCGTGGCACCAGCTATTTCGGCAGCCTTTTTCAATGCCTCTTCAACTCTCAATACGTCGTTTATAGCACTTTCGTCACATCGATAATACTCCGCTAAAAGATGTTTTCCTAGTGATTTCATATACATCCTTTTATCAAAATCCTCTAAGTACCAATCCAAAATATAGCGCTAAAATTCCTAAAAAGATATTTAAAGGAAGCATATATTTGGCTATTTTGGACAAATGTTTTTTAGCCCCTTCTAAATCCGCAGCCAAAAATCTGCTTTGCGCCTGAAATCTTATATATACCATAAAAGCGTAATTTAGCGCCATAATAAGCCAAATGGCCTCTTTAATATGAACTATTATGCTTAAATCTGTTTGACCTCTAAAACCAAAAGCGCTAGCCATCATTAGACCGGTAGCCAAAATGATAAGTATAAAAGGCAAAACAAGCGCAAAAAGTCTTCCTGTTATCTCCAAAGTTCTAGCCATTCTTGTATTGTTATCATCTATATTTTGAAGCGCGGGATGAACGGCAAATCTAATAACTATCATTCCCCCTACCCAAACAATAGCCCCTAAAATATGAAAAAAGATTATATATAAAAGATAGTTTTCCATCACGCCGCCTTATATATTTTAAAATCTAAATATAACTCCGGTATATATTCCGCTAAAAGATAGATCGGTTTTCACTTCGGATATATCTTTATCATCTATTTTAATTTTCTCATATCTATATCCTACTTCAAAACCTACAAAAGAAAAAGCGTAATCGAGCTTAATACGATAATCATATATTGTAGAGCCGTTATAACTTATATATTTTATATCGCCCTCTATACCGATATCGCTTATGGGAAGTTCCCCTCTAGCTCTTAAATAACCAAGAGGATAAACAATAGTATCATCATATCTATATCTGGCTTGATTTGAAGTTTGATAAGCCTCATATTGAATTTCTGATATTCTAAAATCAATCCCTAAATCTACTGTTAACCAAAAAGTATTATCTAAAATATTGTAATAAGGAATGATATCATACTGCGTTATATCGAGATTACTTTTTGCTCCTGTATTAAACGTCTGTCCGCCCCATTTTCCCGTTGGATTTCCTTCAGCTTCCAACTTGCTATATTCAGCTCTGATATTGGGTAAAAGCGGTACGGGATGTTTTACATAAGCCCAAACATAACCATTTGTCGTTGAGTCTTCCTTGAAAGTATCATTTCCGCCCACGCTCCCGTCACTACTTAAATATTCCGCGCTACCTTTAGGCGTATTTATCCACGCGCCAGCACCTACTTCTGCTCTTAGAAAATCGGCATTTAAACCGGAAACTGTAAAAAACATTACGCATAAGCCGCAAAAAACTTTTCTCATGTCTCATCCTTTCAAGTTAATTTAAACTCTTTTTTACAAACTCAAGAGCCTCTCTTTTTGCTTCTTTGATTTTATTTGGATCTTTTCCGCCGGCCTGAGCAAAATCGGGACGGCCTCCACCTCCTCCCCCGACGATAGGAGCGATTTTTTTTACCCAATCGCCGGCTTTTAAACCAGCTCCTTTTACTCCTGCAGCTATAAGTACTTTATCACCTTTTTTTTGAAAAAGCATAACGGCAACTTTTTCATTCGCATTTTTTATATCGTCTATGATATTTTTTATATCTCCGGCTTCAACTTCGTCCACTATCACCTTAACACCGCCAATCTCATAGCTTTTTAGCTCTTTTTGGCTAATTTTAGCCGCATTT
The DNA here is from genome assembly GCA_027082175.1 of Campylobacterales bacterium. GTDB lineage: Bacteria > Campylobacterota > Campylobacteria > Campylobacterales > Nitratiruptoraceae > Nitrosophilus_A. Next base: position 5,536 of record JALWIX010000001.1, on the reverse strand, counting down.
TTAAGTTCCTCTTTAAGTCTTTTAATCTCATCTTTTTGCTTTTTTATAGCCAAGAGAAGTTCCTTGGCTTTTAGCTCCTCTTTAGCCTCTTCTAAAATCTCTCTCCACTCTCTAGCCAACTTAACAGCGCTCATACCGCAAACAGCTTCAACTCTTCTTACTCCACTGCTTACTCCGCTCTCTTTTGTTATGAAAAAACTGCCTATTTCTGCCGTATTTTTGACGTGAGTCCCGCCACAAAGCTCTATACTGGCATCGCCAAACTCTACTACTCTCACAATATCGCCGTACTTTTCGCCAAAAAGAGCCATCGCTCCTTTCTCTTTTGCTTTTTCTATACTCATCTCTACTATATTTGCCTTAATACCTTGCGCAATAACTTCGTTTACATAATTTTCTATTTTTTTTATCTCTTCGGCGCTTAAAGCTTTCGGATGAGAAAAATCAAATCTTAATCTATTTGCTTCTACCAAACTCCCTTGCTGGGTAATATGTTCCCCTAAGATTTGTCTTAGAGCCGAGTGTAAAAGATGCGTAGCCGAGTGGTGTTTCGCAATTTCTCTGCGGCTTTTATCTACCACTGCCTCAACCGCTTCGTTAACCTTTACCTCATCCTGAGCTTCAATAAGACTCATATTGAGATCGAAAAATTTCTGCGTATCCAACACTTTGGCTATATTTTCCCCCTCGTAAACTCTAATCTCTCCTCTATCGCCAACTTGTCCGCCGCTTTGAGCATAAAAAGGAGTCTCTTCCAATAAAACCCAACCTTTCTCGCCTTTTTTTAGTTTCTCGACCCTTTTAAAATCTTCGTTTAAAATCGCCAAAATTATCGTTTTGGTTTCTAATCTCTTATAACCCACAAACTCGTTTTTTAATCCCAAAAGCTCTTTAAAATCGCCGGAAAGCGCCCTATCTCCGCTGCCTTTCCAAGCGGCTTTGGCACGCTCTCTTTGCTCTTTCATAAGACGCTCAAAACCCTTTTTATCAAGACTTAAACCTTTTTCTCTAAGCATATCTTCGGTCAAGTCTAGAGGAAATCCGTAAGTATCATAGAGTTTAAATGCCACTTCACCGCTAAAAACTTCTTGAGTTTTTGAAAGCTCCTCTTCAAAAAGTCTCATCCCCGCTTCTATTGTTTGATAAAACCTCTCCTCTTCGGCTCGAATTTGCTCTTTTACGGTAGGAAGTTTTTCATTTAAATATGTATAATGTTCTCCCATTACTTCGGCGACAACATTGGCGAGTTTAAACATAAACGGCTCTTTTAATCCTAATAGATATCCGTGTCTAACGGCGCGCCTTAAAATTCTCCTAAGAACATAACCTCTTCCTTCTTTATCGAACATAACTCCTTGAGAAAGCAAAAATGTTACGGCTCTTATATGATCGGCTATAACTCTAAAACTAGCCCCCTCTTTATAAATATACTCTTTTTTAGCTAGATTTGAAATCTCTTCTATAATAGGCATAAACAAAGAGCTATCGTAGTTACTGAAAACTCCCTCTTTTATGGCAGTTATTCTTTCTAAGCCCATTCCCGTATCAATACTAGGTTTTGGTAAAGGAAGAAGTTCGCCGGCTTCGTTTTTTTCGTATTGCATAAAAACAAGGTTCCAAATCTCTAAAAACCTATCCCCATCTCCTCCAAGATAATCTTCGGGACCGTTAAAATACTCCTCTCCTTGATCGTAAAAAATCTCACTACAAGGGCCGCAAGGTCCCGTATCGCCCATCTGCCAAAAGTTATCTTTATCCCCAAATCTTTTTATCCTATCTTTGCTTACAAACTTTTGCCATATCTTCTCAGCTTCATCATCGCTTTCATGAACAGTAATCCAAAGTTTATCGATAGGCAGTTCTAAAATTTTTGTAACAAACTCCCAAGCATACTCTATAGCTTCTTCTTTAAAGTAGTCTCCAAAACTAAAATTTCCAAGCATCTCGAAAAATGTATGATGCCTCGCCGTATAACCTACATTTTCTAAATCGTTGTGTTTTCCGCCGGCTCTTATACAGGTTTGACAACTTGTGGCTCTAGAAGTCTCAGGCGGAATCTCTCCCGTAAAAATCTTTTTAAAAGGCACCATTCCGGCATTGGTGAAAAGTAGCGTAGGGTCTTCGGGCACCAAAGGAGAACTAGGATAAATTTTATGATTTTTCGATTCGAAATATTTTAAAAATTCACTTCTAATATCCATAAAAGCCTCTTATTAATTTTTTTTGGTAATTTTAACATAATTTAGTGCGTTAATGGAGTTTACTATTGGTTTTTTATGCTCCAACAACTCGAGATTTACAACGAATAAATCAGATATTTTTATTTTGCCTCTATTCATTTATCACAGGAAGTAAATATCCTTGATCTATCAATACATCAACTATCTCTTTAAACACAGGTACAGCAGTTTGTGAAGCAAAATAGACTTTTTTTGGCTCAATAACTGTCACTCCTAGAGTAAATCTGTTCTTTTTATCATTAGCAAATCCAAAAAAGGAACTGTTATAGCTTTTTGCATATTTTCCCTTTTTAACTATGTGAGCCGTTCCGGTTTTACCTCCTACGGTTATTCCTTCGACTTTTGCCGCGACTCCCGTTCCTTTTTCTACAACTTTAACTAAAATCTTATTCATTCTTGCGGCAGTATCGACAGAAATTATTTTTGTTGCATTACGCCTTGGCAAATTAAACTGCTTTCCATCTTGTAAACTAAGATAACCTGCGATTCTCGGAACCACCTCTTTTCCATTATTGTTAAAAACGTTATACGCTTTTAAAAGTTGCATAAAAGTAGCCTTCATACCGTATCCGTATCCTATTGTCGCCTTATAAACTTCACTCTTAAATTTTGACAAGGGAGGAATATACCCCGTATGTTCATATGGAAGATCAATCTCTGTCTTCCTGGAAAAACCAAACTTTTTTAATCCCTGAAAAAATTGTATATGAGAGAGTTTTTGAGCAAGTTGCGCTATACCTATATTGCTTGAGTAGACTATAACATTTTCGGCGCTCATCCATTCCTCTTTATGCTCATCGGTTATAATTTTTTTTCCAAGTTTAAAACGCCCGTTATAAGTTCTGACAATATCATAGGGGGATACAAGAGAGTTTTCTAGCAAAAGAGCAAAAGTTATTGGCTTCATAACTGAACCTGGCTCAAAACTATACTCTATTACGGAAGCATTGAGAGATTCATAATCTCTTTTTCTTATATTTTTTGGATCAAACCTGTTGCTAGAAGCTAAAGCTATTATTTTACCGCTTCTACTCTCCATAACGGCCGCTATAATCTCTTTAGCTCTTAACTTTTTTTTATACCTATCAAGTATATTTTCTATATTTTTTTGAAGAAGTATAGGTATATTTAGATGCACGTTAAAACCGTCAACTCTTTTTTTTATTTTTGATTCTCTGTTCAAAATTATATTATTTCCGATATCTCTATAACCTTCTATTAATCCGTCTTGTATAGGCTTAAGCTTTTCTTCGTAATACTTTTCAATCCCCTTTACTCCAGCTATTCTAGTATATCCTTCATCTTCGTATTTCCTTACATATCCAACTATGGGCGTTAAAATATCTTTATATGGATAAAGTCTGCTCTCTCCGCTCTCTTTTACAGACAATCCCTGTTTGTAAACTTTGCCATTTGATTCATACTCGATAAATACATCCATAAGATATAGTTTTTTAGCAAGTTCTCTTAAAAGATTGGCTCTTTTTGGATTCATCGCGTAAGAAAGAACAACATTGCCTCTTTTCCTACCGATGATCTTTTTTATTTTTTTTTCTTCCATACCGCTATAAATAGAAAAAAGTTTTACAAACAACTCTTTTTTGTTAGGATCTATACATCTTGTATTAACCGAGATTTTATAAAGTTTTTTACTACTTGCCACATTAAAACCGTCATTTGTTACTATCGCGCCTCTTATAGCTCTATTTTTCTCACTTATTTTAAGTGCCGGCAGTTTTCTATCGTCTATGACTATCTTAAAAACGGCTAGCAAAAATATTAAAAAGCCCAATAACAGCAGAAAAAAAAGGGTAGCAATCTTGTATAGTTTATTTTGAGTATTCATAAAATCTATTCTTAATCAAAGATTTGGCTTATAGTGGCTAAAATGATACTCTTAAAGCTATAAAATTTGACTTAAGGGTTAGTTTAAGAAGATAAATATGGTAGATAAAACACTCTTTATTCTGGCTTCCATACTGATTACCATAGGCATAATAGGCTCATACACCTTTTCTACATATACAACATTATTGTACGGATATAACGAATTTCATTTTTTGATAAGACAGCTAATAGCAGGTATGGGAGCTATAGTGTTGATGTGGTGGATATCTAGGTTAGACCCTTCAAAATGGACTAAGATTATAGGAATATCTTTATTTATAATATTTTTTATCTTAATGATATCTATGTATTTTTTACCGTCATCTTTGGTTACAAGCGCCGGGGGCGCCAAAAGATGGATAAGACTTCCGGGATTTTCTTTAGCTCCAGTAGAGTTTTTCAAAATAGGTTTTGTCTATTTTTTAGCCTGGAGTTTCTCAAGAAAATTTGCCAACGATGATAAAAAAAAGGTTCTTTTGGAAGAGATTAAAATGATTTTGCCATATATGGTCGTATTTTTATTCGTTGTTATTCTAATAGCCGTATTTCAAAACGATCTTGGTCAAGTTATGGTTTTGGGTTTGACCTTAAGTTTTATGCTCTTTTTCGCGGGTAGAAGCTTTAAACTCTTTTTAACTTTAATCGGCTCGGCTGTAACTCTTTTTATCATTTTCATTTTTACTTCCGAGCATAGAATAAACAGAATTTTATCTTGGTGGGCAAATGCTCAAAACTATATTTTGTCTTATCTGCCTCAAACTATCGCTGAAAAACTAAGAGTCGAAAACGCACCCGAGCCTTATCAGATATCCCACTCCCTAAATGCCATACATCACGGAGGTATTTTTGGAACTGGACTTGGAGAGGGGATACTAAAACTTGGTTTTTTAAGCGAGGTTCATACAGATTTCGTACTCGCCGGGATTGCCGAAGAATTTGGATATATCGGTGTTTTTGCAGTTACCGTTATAATAGCCTTGATGATTCATAGAATATTCAAAATTGCCAACAGAAGCAAAGATCGTCTGGATTATCTTTTTTGCATAGGAGTAGGTCTTCTTCTAGGTTTTTCATTTTTAATAAACGCATATGGAATAAGCGGTCTTACGCCTATAAAAGGGATTGCGGTTCCATTTTTAAGCTACGGTGGAAGCGCAATGCTCGCTAACGGCATAGCCCTAGGACTTGTTTTGATGATAAGTAAGAAGATAAAATAAAGCAATAATAAGTGATAAGTGACAAGTGATTAGTAAAGAGTGATGAGTGACGGGTTACTGCTCAATCATCACTTAAAATTTTAGGAAAGGGAAAGGTTGAGTATAATAATCACCGGAGGTGGAACAGGCGGACATCTTAATGTTGCCAAAGCCTTTAAAGAGGAGCTTAACAAAAGAGGTATAAAACCTCTA